>NZ_PIGC01000001.1:0-423897 GCF_003050065.1 Vibrio sp. 10N.286.51.C3
GAAACTCAAGGTAAAGGCCTAATGCCAGATGGCACAAGCCGTTTCTCTATCAACGGTGAGCCAATCTTCCACTACATGGGTTGTTCTACTTTCTCTGAGTACACAGTACTTCCAGAAATCTCACTAGCAAAAGTAAGCAAAGAAGCACCACTTGAAGAAGTTTGTCTTCTAGGTTGTGGCGTTACAACAGGTATGGGCGCGGTACTGAACACAGCTAAAGTTGAAAAAGGCGACAACGTTGCTGTATTCGGCCTAGGCGGTATCGGTCTTTCTGCAATCATCGGTGCTCGTATGGCGGGTGCAAGCAAAATCATCGGTGTTGATATCAATGAGAGCAAATTCGAGCTAGCAAAACAACTTGGCGCGACTGATTGCATCAACCCAATGAAATTCGACAAGCCAATCCAAGACGTTATCGTTGAGATGACCGACGGTGGTGTTGAGTACTCTTTCGAATGTATTGGTAACGTAAACGTGATGCGTCAAGCGCTTGAATGTTGTCACAAAGGTTGGGGCGAATCTGTAATCATCGGTGTTGCAGGCGCAGGTCAAGAGATCTCAACTCGTCCATTCCAACTAGTAACCGGTCGTGTATGGCGTGGTTCTGCTTTCGGTGGTGTTAAAGGCCGCTCTGAGCTTCCAGAAATCGTAAACCGTTACATGGCAGGTGAGTTTGGTCTTCAAGAGTTCATTACTCACACAATGAGCCTTGACGAAGTAAACGACGCATTCGACCTAATGCACAAAGGCGAGTCTATCCGTACTGTTCTACACATGGATAAATAGCCTTAAATCTTAAACCTCATCTGGTTTTCATAAAGTCCGTTAGATTGAATCTCTAACGGACTTTATTTTTTCCTAGGCACACTTTACCAAGGAATATTTTTATTAAAGGTTGTTCCCTTTAATAAAGGTATCTGAATTGTCCTACAGGGTTACTGGAATTGTCCTTATGTTGACTAAACTTCGCCACTCTTTACCTCTTCAGTTAATGTTAGCTGCTTTGCTTGCATGGCTTTTTGCACAACTTATTGCTTCAACCTCTGGCATTACCCAAACGGGGTGGTATCAGTTCTTAATGCTTGGCAAAACTACTTATATCGGCTTGCTAAAAATGGTCGTTGGCTTGGTAGTTTTATTCTCGCTATTGCAAGGTATAACAAGCATTGGTTCGATAACTCGATTGAAGCAAATTGGCCGAAATACCGTACTTTTCTATAGCTTCACGACGCTGATAGCCATCTCTTTGGGCTTGGGGGCTTCACTGTTGTTGCCTGCTTGGGAACCTTTAACCAGCGTTGCTGCGATTGGAGACGATGTTCAGCTTATCAGCGAAGATGCGGCAGGAGGAGCTGCTATTGCCAGCAAGCTGTTTAGCATGGCATTAGTGAACCCGGTAGCGGCATTAACCAATGGTAACTTGCTCGCGATTGTTGTGTTCTCATTCATGTTGGGTATTGCTCTGCTTTCTTCATTGCCAGAAAAACACCCGATTTTTGAGGTGCTTCATGGCTTGAACAAGAGCATCAATACCATTGTTGGTTGGATAATTCGTTTAGCTCCACTAGCGGTTTTCGCCATTGTCCTCGATTTTACCGTTCGTGGTGGTGAGTCACTGTTTGAGCAATTGGCACTGTTTGCTTTGCTCGTGTTTGTGCTGACTTTGATCCATGGGGCAATTGTACTGCCGACTATTGCAAAGGTGATGACAGGGATTCGTCTCAGCACACTATTCAAAGGTATCTCGGCACCGATGGCGATGGCGTTCGCAACGTCATCAAGCTCCGCTACATTGCCTTTGGCGATGAAGAGTGCAGAAGAAAAGCTCGG
Source organism: Vibrio sp. 10N.286.51.C3 (assembly GCF_003050065.1). Classification (NCBI taxonomy): domain Bacteria; kingdom Pseudomonadati; phylum Pseudomonadota; class Gammaproteobacteria; order Vibrionales; family Vibrionaceae; genus Vibrio; species Vibrio sp. 10N.286.51.C3. The sequence continues at coordinate 1,831 of NZ_PIGC01000001.1, forward strand.
TGTATCGCAAAGTACGAGTAGCATGGTGTTGCCACTTGGTGCAGTGATGAACATGGATGGTACGGCACTCTTCGAAGGGGTTGCTGCGATCTTCTTGGCTCAACTGTTTGGTGTGGATCTCACTACTTCTGGCTTGGTGATGATCTTCATTATGGCGATGGTCTCTTCTGTGGGAGCTCCGGGCATGCCATCTGGGTCTATGTCTGGCATGCAGCTGGTGTTATTGGCTGCTGGTATACCACTGGAAGCGATCGCGATTCTGCTCATAATTGAACGCCCGTTAGATACATTCCGTACGGCGGTAAACGTAGAAGGTGACATGATTGCTGCACTGGTCGTGGATAAATGGCAGAAACAACAAACAACAGTATCTGAGCCAACACTGAGCGAGTCTCCAGCTTAGCGAATATTCTTGTTTGATTAAAAAGCCCGTTCAGACATTATGAACGGGCTTTTTGTTGTTTGTTAATGTATGCAGTCATTCAGTGTTGATCGGTACATAACCTTTATGCGAACAACAGATTTAACACTTACGTAAGTAGTGAGTAGTGACGATCTCATCAAGGTAAGTCGTGACGTTTTTGAGCGTAAAGTCGAGAGGAGAGACTAAGTTACCAAATAGCGGAGATCCGCCACCAAGAACAACGGGAATCGTCGAGATGATCAGTTCATCAATCAGGTCTTCTTTCAGGAAGTTTTGAATGGTCACACCGCCATCAATATACAGGTTGTTAAAGCCTTTACCGTTCAGCTCTTCGATGATCTGAGTGAGCTCACCCTTTATCAAGAACACTTTACCTTCAACCTCTTTAGGTACTTCCGTCAACGTGTTACTCAATACATAAACAGGTTTTGTGTAAGGCCAATCAATACCGAAGCTCAGCACCATATCCATTGTGTTTCGGCCCATTACCAAAGCATCGATACGATCGATATGGGCGTTGTACCCCATGTCATCACCTTCTGGATTTGGGATGGCTTGTAGCCAATCTAGACCACCATTTTTGTCTGCAATGTAACCATCAAGACTCGCACCGATAAAGACAATATTTGACATTGTTAACTCCGAAATTGAACAGAAACTTGGCATTTACGCTGTATTAAATTAAAATATTCTACAGTGTAGAAATATAAATTTAAGAGGTGGTGTTATGACTGTCAAGGATCAAAAGCGAGGTCGACCAAAGAGTGGATCAAGCCAACTAAGTGCCGAAAAGATCTTAGATACGGCAAAGTGCATGATGCGGGAAGGTGGTAAAGTGCCGAGTATCAGAGGGTTAGCCACAGAGCTCGGCGTCGATGCGATGGCGATATACCATTACTTCAAAAACAAAAATGATCTATTGGAGTCGATCACTGTTTCATTAGTAGGTGAAGTGGCACAGCCTGAGCAAAACCAAGTGTGGCAAGAGAACCTTTATCAGCTTAGTGTGAGTTACTTGTCGGTATTGAATGACTACCGTGGGTTGCTAGAAACTCTACTAACGATGAAATCGCTTGGGCCTGTTGAGGTGTTTGGTGAACGCTTTGAAGCGGTGTTGAGTCCGCTGAACCTTACATCAGAACAAACCGAAGACGCCCTTCACTTGCTAGTGGACTATTTGCACGGTTATGCGCTTGCATTGAACTGTAACCCGGATAGAACAGAGATTACGGTTGAGGTGGTAAGAAAGCCTTTAGGCCTTTATTGTTTGGCTATCGAACAGTTGAGATCGCAGTAATTTCAGAGCAAAGGTGAGGGTTTCAGGGCGCGGTTTAGCTATGTGCTGCTCTCGATGGAGTACTGATGTTTCATTTATAGTGGATAATTACCTATAAATTTCAGGCTTTAGCAGTAATAATCAATGAATAGACCTGAACAGCTTGTGAGTCGCAAAGCTGTAGGGACAGTTTCTAAGATGTCACCGTGAAAAGGAAGTCAGACACATGCCTGTGCTCCAACGCATCAGTTTAACCTTAATTTTAGTCGCTATTCTTGGTGGCTGTTCTTCATTGCCAGAAGGCATCGACCATCCTGTAGAACCGTATACCTCTTATGGACCAAGCACTCTGTCGGTTTTAGCGGATGAATATCAACCAGAAGCATCAGAGCAGGCGACTACCGCCGTTCGTTTACAAGAGTCTGGTTGGGATGCATTGGCACAGCGTTTGGCGTTGGTTGAAAGTGCAGAACACACCATCGATATTCAATATTACATCTGGAACTCTGACGAATCGGGCAGTTACCTAGCCAGCCGTTTATTGGCAGCAGCCGAGCGTGGTGTGAAGGTTCGAGTGATGTTGGATGATATCAACCTCAACGAACGTGAAGGTTTGTTGTCAGCACTGGATGCGCACCCTAACGTCGAGATTCGTATCTTCAACCCAACGCCAACACGCCGTGGTTTCAGTAAGTGGCTAAGCTTCCTTGGCGATTTCTCTCGATTAAATCGTCGCATGCACAATAAATCGTTTACCGTGGATGGCACTTTGTCTGTGGTTGGTGGGCGCAATATTGGTGATGAATACTTTGACCTTTCCGATGAGATTAACTTCCGAGATCGTGATGTATTGGTCATGGGCTCAGTCGTCACCACTATCCAAACTAGCTTTATCGAATACTGGAACAGCCGATGGTCTTATCCAGTCGATATGTTGGGCGATGAAGAACAACCCGATATCTCAAAAATTGAGAATATTGCCGCTCCGCAATATCTGAATTACCCAGAGCTACCATTAGATCGTGAAGCGGCAGACAGCCTGCTAAAAAAGGCACTTGGTGAGATGACTTGGGTTAACGCGAGTTTCGCTTATGACCGACCCGTTCCAGTTGACTCAGATAATACCGATCAACCGAAAGCGACCGCAGTTCTGTTAGGTCAGCTAGCCAGTGAATCGAAGAAAGAGATCTTGCTAGAATCGGCTTACCTAGTATTTGATGACGGCCAATTAGAAGAGTGGCAAGTGTTGAACAAAAGCGGCGTCGAGACCAAAGCATTGACTAACTCAATGGCTTCTAATGATCTGGTGACCAATCACTCTGCTTACGCGGGCAGACGCTACGACATGTTAGAACATGGCATCGATTTGTTTGAGCTAAAACCAGATTCCAAGCTGTGTGAAGCATCGACTCAAGACGTGTCTAAATGTGCACCTGAGACAGCTTATGGTCTGCACGCTAAATCAGTGGTATTTGACCGCAGTATCGCGAGCATTGGCTCATTTAACTTCAATTTACGTTCTACCTACCTCAATACGGAATCGGTTTTGATCATCAAGAACAAAGGTATTGCTGAAACATTAGCGGACACTATTGAGCAAGCGATGAGTGAAGATAATAGCTGGCGCTTGGAACTGGAAGACGGTGATGTGTATTGGTATTCCGGTGAGCAAAGCTGGGACAGCGAACCTGAAACTGGCAAGTGGGAGAGAATGCAGTCTGGCTTTCTACAATTACTTCCGATAGAGAAATATCTGTAAGCTAGCGGCCTCCGGATTAATAAAATGTCAGCGTATCGTACGCTGACATTTTTGTTTGTGTTGCTAAAACGGGGCTCGCTCACCGGAATCTCTTTCTGTCTTCAGAGCGGCTTTTGCTCTATCGCTTAGTCAGCTCCTTGCTGTTTAGGTAAGGCAGGATATGCGGACGAGATTCGCCAGACAGCTTTTGAGTGATCTGCTGTGACCAACTGCTCTGCTTCTGATTACTTGAGCGATTCGCGTAGTAGCATTGCATTGAATCATCGTAGCGAGCAATTTCGTCTAAGCTCAACGGCTGGTATTGGTTCTCGTGCATCACCACATGAGCAGGAAGGCGAGGCTTAATCTCAGGTTGCTGTACCGGGTGACCTAAACACATCCCAAATAGCACGGCAGTGTGTAGTGGTAGCTCAAGTAGTTCATCGACTTGTTGAGCGCTGTTGCGCAAGCCTCCGATGTACACACCACCTAAGCCAAGAGACTCAGCAGCCAGCATGCAGTTTTGCGCCATGATGCCTGAATCGACCGCGCCAATCAGTGTCAGTTCAGTAAAGTCGGTTTTCACCTCAGGGTTGATTTGAGCGTGGCGTTGATAGTCGATGCAGAATACTAAAAACTCAGCCGCACTTTCAATGTAAGCTTGGTTGCCTGCGTATTCTGCTAGCAGCTTTCGCTTCTCTTTGTCTGTCACTCTCACAATAGAAACAGCCTGCAGTAAGCTTGATGATGACGCAGCGAGACCTGCCTGGACAATTAAATCGAGGTGCTCCTTCTCTATTGGTTGATCGGTATATTGACGAATGGAGCGGTGCCCCAGAATAGTTTCAATCGTGCTGTTCATAACTCTCAGACAGTCCTTGTGATGATGGTGTAGAGAATCACAATAACGACAATTACTATGAGCGTAAAGGGCGTTAGAGCCTTTCTGATTAGCGTAATGTTGTAGTGCTAGCTCCGATTTTTGAGCTCCTGTTGATAATTGATTCATGTCGGTTGTTATGCTGCTGGTTTTGATTGTTGAGCAGAAATTGCTTCGAAATAGGCGTTAAATGCTCAGAACTGTCAGATAAAATAGGGCATACTGGACGCAATATATAAACCCAAGAAAGTAACCACGCGCATGAATCCAATCTGCCTCAACGACCCTTTTTCTCTTCCTAATGGCCAAGTGATCAAAAATCGCCTGTTCAAATCGGCAATGAGTGAACAGCTAGGTGATAAACATCATAACCCTAAGCAAGGTTTAGTCACGCTTTACCAGCGTTGGGCTCAAGGAGGAATTGGCCTATCCATGACGGGCAACGTGATGGTCGATAGAGGTGCGCTTGGTGAACCTAAAAACGTGGTGTTGGATGAGCACAGTGATTTAAGCGTATTTCGTGAGTGGGCGAAGGCTGGAACACAGAATGGTTCGCAGATATGGATGCAACTGAATCACCCAGGTAAGCAAATTCCTAAATTCTTATGTGATAGCCCGGTTGCCCCTTCAGCTATCTCTTTAGAGCGCGGATTAGAAAAAGGCTTTAATACGCCACGAGCTCTGACTGAGAAGGAAATAATCGCAATCATTGATAAATTCGCGCTGAGTGCAAAGCTTGCAAAACAAGCGGGTTTTACTGGTGTACAGATTCACGGTGCTCATGGTTATCTGGTCAGTCAGTTTTTGTCTTCTAGACACAATCAACGCCAAGACAAATGGGGTGGATCACTTGAAAACAGACTTCGTTTTGTGCTTGAGGTTTATCGTGCGATTCGAAAAGAGGTCGGTGAAGATTTCCCTGTCGGAATTAAGCTCAACAGTGCTGACTTCATGAAAGGTGGCTTCACTGAAGAAGAGTCGATGCAGGTTGTGCAAACACTGAGTGATAACGGTATCGACCTGATTGAGATCTCTGGCGGCACCTATGAAAGTCCATCAATGATGGGTTCAAAGAGCAAAGCTGAATCAATCAAGTCCAGCACAGTAAAACGTGAAGCGTATTTTATGGATTACATGGTGAAGGCGAGAAAACTCGTGAGTACACCGCTGGTGGTCACGGGAGGTTTTCGAACCGCGCAAGCAATGAATGAAGCATTAAACACCTCGGCGACCGATTTTATTGGCATTGCGCGCACAATGGCGGTTGATCCTGATTTCCCTAACAAGTTAATTGAAAACCCTAGCCACGGCATGCCGCTAACGGTGCCAACCACAGGTAAACCCGCATTAGACAAAGTGGCGATGGTCGGGCTGGTTTGGTATGAACATCAGATGTGGCGCATTGCCTCTGGCAAGAACGCCGACCCAAAACTAAGCGCACTCGGTGTGGTGTTAAAAACAATTTTCAGCGCTGGTTGGCACGCTTTCAAAAAGCGCAGAGCGTAAGCAGTCATGGATTGTTAAAGCAGAGCTTTGAGGAATTGATGTTCTGTTTTTTGTTTGTCTCTTTTAAAATCTTAATTCTCGAGAAATACGTCGTATAGCACTCTCGGTCAGTCCTTGTTGTGGCACTAATCTAATACCAACATGAGTATTGGTTATAGTGTTCATAAGTGGAAAATCAGAGTAGACCAATTAGGATGAATTGAATTAAACCCTACAATTAATTCAATAACATGGTAGTTGCTATGAAGAAAATAACCCTTTTGTCAGTTGCGATTTTATCTAGCCTCTCTTTCTCATCTTTTGCTAAAGACTGCGACCCCAATTTGCTGCCTTCATGGAAGGATAGTGAGAGTAAATCCGCTATCGTGGATTTTGTTGGGCAAACCACCAAAGCAGAGTCTGATACGTTCGTTGCGGTCCAAGACCGTATTGCTGTATTTGATAACGACGGTACGCTTTGGTCAGAAAAACCTTATTACTTCCAGCTGGCCTTTGCGCTAGCTCGTGTAAAAGAGATGGCGCCTGAACACCCTGAATGGAAAACGGAAGCACCGTTTAAGTTCGTGCTTGAAGATGACGTTAAGAGTGTTCTAGGAAGCGGCGAAGAAGGTTTATTGAAAATTATCATGGCGACGCACTCTGGTATGACAGTCGAACAATACCAAAAAGATGTTGAGCAATGGTTAGCCGCAGCGAAAGACGCTCGTTTCAACCAAGCCTATACCGATTTGACTTACCAACCAATGAAAGAGATGCTGACTTACCTTCAAGAGCATGACTTCAAGACTTACATCGTGTCGGGTGGCGGTGTTGACTTCATGAGAGTGTGGGCTCCTGAGGCTTACAATATCCCGTCAGAGCAGATCATCGGTAGCGCACTTAAATACAACTACAGCTATAACAACGGCAATCCGACCGTTACCAAAGATTCGTCCATTTTGACCATTGATGACAAAGCCGGAAAGGTCACCAATATTCAGCATATTATCGGTAAGAAACCTATTCTAGCGGTCGGTAACTCAGACGGTGACCAAGCTATGATGCAATGGGCAACCAGCCAACCCAACTCAATGGCGATGATTGTTCACCATACTGATGCTGAGCGAGAGTGGAAATATGATCGTGAGTCCCATGTGGGCAAGCTAGATAAAGCACTCGATGAAGCGAACTCTAGAGATGATTGGACGTTAATCGACATGAAATCCGATTGGTGTGAGGTGTATTAACGCTCATAAACATTCAGATAAAACAACAAAGGCTCGGATGGTTCATTCGAGCTTTTTTGCTAAATAGCGAAGGCTTCGTCTCATTTTCAGCAAGAACGTACTATAAATTTTTAACGCATGACGCTTTAATCGGGATAGTCAGAAATTAAAGGAATAAAAAATGAAAACGATCGGTTTGCTTGGTGGCATGAGTTGGGAATCGACCATGAGCTATTACAAATCCATTAACGAAGGTGTTAAAGCGACGCTGGGCGGGCTTAACTCTGCAAAGATTTGTATGTACAGCGTGAACTTCAACGAGATTGAAAAGTTACAACACCAAGGCCGTTGGGCTGAGACGGCCGATATTTTAGCTGACGCGGCATTATCTGTTGAGAAAGGCGGCGCGGACTTCATTCTGATCTGTACCAATACCATGCATAAGGTTGTGCCTGAGATCGAAGAGAAGATCACGGTTCCTAGATTACATATCGCTGATACCACCGCGCAGAAGCTGCTTGAACAGAGCGTAAAGAAAGTCGGATTGCTCGGTACTGCTTTTACGATGGAACAAGATTTCTATAAAGGACGCCTGACTAACAAGTTCGGTATTGATGTTGTGATTCCAGATGAGAGTGACCGACAGAAAGTGCACAACATCATTTACCAAGAGCTGTGCCGAGGTGAAGTAAAAGAAGAATCTCGAGCTGTCTATCGTCAAATCATTGAGAAGCTAGGCCAACAAGGTGCAGAGGCCGTTATTCTGGGCTGTACTGAAATCGCCTTACTGATTCAGCAACAACATACTGATGCTCCTTTGTTTGATACTACAGCCATTCATGCAGAGGCGGCGGTGCGCTTGGCGACGAGTGATTAGCTTATAGCTCTTATTCTTAGCTCGATAACTGTCCTCTTTTTCACTCTTGTGCAATTTTTATTCATAGGAGTGAAAGTTTTTTGTACAAAAGCAGGTCTTTAATTAATGAAGCGATGCTTTATTCATTAACCAAGGCTTTATCGACAGGTAAGGCTTTAGTTAATAGCTGAGGTATCCGCGCTTTTAAGCACTATGCTTTAGTCATGACTAAAAGAGGAATTATTATGAAATGGCTTATCTTATCTGTAACGCTATTATTCGTGGCAGGATGCCAATCTACGGGGTCTGAATCACAGGTTGGTGATGATATGAATCGAGTACATTCGGGTGGTTGTAGTAGCTAACCCCAATTTATGTAGCAAAATTTGTTAGCTATCGTTTATAACAACGACCAGTCTAAGGCCTCACGATCAAGTGAGGTTTTGTTTTATTCAAAGGCTATAAAAAACAACTTGGTGATATGGCATATCGTCAGTGGCAGATTTTGTTATTGAGAAAAACCTCAATCCAATACCATAGCTTTGTGGTGGAAGGTTGTAAATTTGTTAATTTGAATTGTTTAAATTCTAGGCTGTGTACTGGATCTCATTTGTCATTTGAGTCCCTTGCTAAGGTAAATAATGAATGTGTAATACCAATCACTTTACTCAACTTAAGAGGTTTCTATGCTAGGTGAAAATCACTCTCTTGTTCACGAATTTCCTGAAATGAAAGACAAAATTGCTGAGCTTGCTAAAACTGACGATGGCTTTGCAGCAGATATGAAGACATACGACAACCTTGATAAAGAGATTCGTAAACTAGAGCTGAAAGATTCACCCATTGATGACGGCTCGATGCACCAACTAAAACATGATCGTTCTGAGCTTAAAGATTCACTGCATGCTCGCTTAATTGCCTAGCTAGCGGGTTATTTTGCTGAATAGCTAAATTAAATAGTTAGTTAGCGAATTGCAGATTGAGATAATAAAAACTCCTTCGGGAGTTTTTTTGTTTCTGCACTCCAGTCCCTATCTGAACGCATAAGAATGTTTGGATACAAGAAACCTTAGATATAGGTAAACTCAATTAGCACTATGGTTTTGTAAATAGGGTATAAAAAAAGCTTAGCGCGGGGGACGCTAAGCTTCGTTGTTAAGTATGTTCTTGAACCATTTTTAGGCTGGTGGGGTTAGCCTACTTGAGAAAAGCTCACTACCTTACTTTGTAGTTTCTCTTTTAAGTAATCAGTCACTGCTTGCTGCTCTGATTCACTCATGTACAGGCCAAGCTTGGTTCTGCGCCACAAGATGTCTTCGTCAGTCATCGCCATCTCTTCATTGATCAAGTAATCGATTTCAACTTGATAAACGCCATGGGCTTCGCTTGAGAATTGGCTGCCAAGGTCAGCTTCGCTATTCGCACCTTCCAGTAGTTTCCACGTGTAAGTACCAAATTGAGTCACGTAGCGAAGCAATAGCGCTTCAGATGCCCAAGGGTATTTAGTGTGGATCATCTTCGCAAGCTGCTCTCTGCTGCAGCTAAAGTTACCGCCTGGAAGCGTGTTGTTGGCTGTCCAAGGCGCACCCATGTTGGTTAGGTGTGGTTCTAACTTCTTAAGTGCCGCTTCGCCGAGTTTACGATAAGTGGTCAACTTACCACCGAAGATCGAAAGCAGTGGTGCTTGATCAAGCTCTGCATCTAATTCCAGCGTGTAGTCACGAGTGATCGCTTGTGGTGAATCCGATTCGTCGTCACAAAGCGGTCTTACGCCACTGTATGTCCAAACCACATCTTCACGGCCAAGCTGTTTAACAAAGTGCTGGTTAACGATATCAATCAAGTAATCCACTTCAACATCATCAATTGCGACGTTACGCGGGTCGCCTTTGTATTCAAGGTCGGTAGTGCCGATGATCGAGAACTTATCTAGGTAAGGGATCATGAACACAATGCGATTGTCTTTGTTTTGCAGAATGTACGCTTGTGGTTCGTCATGAATGCGTGGCACAACAATGTGTGAGCCTTTGATCAGACGAATATTACGAGGCGAAGCCTGCTCTAATCCATCATCAAAGAACTGTTTAACCCAAGGGCCTGCAGCGTTTACGAGAGCTTTCGCTTTACGTTCAAAACGCTGGTTTGTCATTACGTCAAGGATCGTTACATGCCAGATACCGCCTTCACGGTGCGCTTTTTCAACTCGGCAGTAGTTACGTACTTCTGCGTTGTTCTCTTTTGCTGCCAACACGTTGAGCAATACCATGCGAGCATCATCAACCCAGCAATCTGAGTATTCGAAACCTGTCTTCATTTCTGGCTTCAGTAAACCTGATTTAGCCAAGTTCACCGTTTTACTTCCCGGAAGAGTGGTGCGTTTACCCAAGTTATCGTAAAGGAATAGGCCACAGCGGATCATCCAAGCTGGGCGTAAAAATGGTCGATGAGGTAAACGGAAACGCATTGGTTGAGCAACATGAGGTGCTTTTCTTAACAATACTTCGCGTTCTGCAAGCGCTTCCGAAACCAAACGAAACTCGTAATGTTCAAGGTAACGTAAGCCACCGTGGATCAGTTTTGAACTTGCAGATGAAGTAGCAGAAGCAAAATCATTTGCTTCGTATAAGCCAACGTTGAGACCGCGACCTGCTGCATCTGCCGCGATACCTGCACCATTGATGCCGCCGCCAATCACGATCAAGTCTAAAGTGGAAGATGTACTGTTGTTTGAATTATTTTGTTGAGCACTCATGATTTTGACCTCTTGCTGAGCGAACGAGCATTTTAGAACATAAGTGAATCCTATCTTAACTTTCGTTTGCGGTCATTTATTATTTTCGTTTATGCGCGTTTTATGTGATTTGCGCATAAAAAAACCTCTGCTTATGAATGCAGAGGTTCAAATAAAACTTATTCGAGCATAGAAGTGACACTGGTAGTGAGCAAGTTTTACTTTTTTAACTTTTCTATAAAGAATCGTGATTCATTTAAGAAAGTGGCGTCACTGAGCACTTATGTTGAGTTATTCGCTCACAGGACGAGCGGTATCGATCACTTCTAATGGTATTGCTGAATCTTTAAGGATGTTGAGAATCTCTTCCGGTGGTTGCTTATTAGTAAACACCATGTGCGCTTGAGAGATATTGCCGAGCTTAACCATCGCGTTACGACCAAACTTAGTGTGGTCGACGGCTAAGAAGATACTGCGGCTGTTTTCGATGATAGCTTGTTTCACACGAACTTCGTGGTAATCAAAATCGAGCAACGAGCCGTCAAAGTCGATGCCACTGATGCCCAAGATACCGAAATCGAGGCGGAACTGCTTCACGAAATCGAGTGTCGCTTCACCAACAATACCACCATCGCGGTTACGTACTTCACCGCCCGCCAAGATAACCTTGATCTCTGGGTTCGGTAGAAGGATGCTCGCAACATTGATGTTGTTGGTCACGACTCTCAATTGTTTGTGATTTTTGTTGAGTGCGCGGGCGACTGATTCTGGTGTAGTGCCGATATCAACGAACAGGGTTGCACCATCAGGGATGTGTTTAACCAGTTCATCGGCAATCACGTCTTTTTCGTTGAAGTTAAGCGCTTTACGCGTGTTATAAGAGGTGTTTTCCGAGCTTAAAGGAATGGTTGCACCACCGTGATAGCGACGGATTTTGTTGCTATCGGCCAGTTCATTGAGGTCTCGTCTGATGGTTTGTGGGCTGACATCGAACTTTTCAACGAGCTCTTCGGTACTCACATATCCTTGTGTTTTTACCAGATCTACAATCTGCTGGTGTCTTGGTATCTGCTTCACTTAACTTACCACTCCCTGCGCGCAAAGGGCTCTAGCGCGTCAAAATCGAAAATATAAACTCACGCTATTGTGCTCGAATTGATGAAAAGAGAGAAGTAATGATGGTAAGGAATCATGTCTAAACCGCAAAAACGCTGCTCAAAACATGGAATTTGAGCCTGAAACGCAAAAAAGAGCACAAAATAGTGCTCTTTTTAGTTTCGTTTTCTGAGGTTCGAACAATCTAATCGACTAAGAAGGGATTATTCGTGCTCCTCTGTTAACTCAAGCTTAGATTACTCTTCGTCGTCATCGTGCAGTTCAGACCAAACCTGTGCACACTTGATAGCACGTTTCCAACCTTTGTAACGGCGGTTACGCTTCTCTTCGTCGTGGTGTGGCATGAATGTGCGGTTAAGAACGGCTTTGTCTTGAAGCTCATCAATGCTGTCCCAGAAACCAACCGCTAGGCCAGCAAGGTAAGCGGCACCCAGAGCGGTTACTTCCGTTACTTCAGGACGGTGAACTTCAGTATCCAGTACATCTGATTGGAATTGCATTAGGAAGTTATTCGCTACTGCGCCGCCATCAACACGTAGTTTCGCTAGCTTGATGCCTGAGTCAGCTTGCATCGCGTCTAGTACGTCACGAGTTTGGTAAGCAATGCCTTCCAACGTAGCACGGATGATGTGGTTCGAGTTAACACCACGAGTTAGACCAACAATCGTACCGCGAGCGTAAGCATCCCAGTATGGTGCGCCTAGGCCAGTGAATGCAGGAACCACGTAAACGCCGTTTGAAGAGTCTACTTTGGTTGCGAAGTACTCAGAGTCTTCTGCGCCAGCCAGTAACTTCATCTCATCACGTAGCCATTGGATTGATGCACCGCCCATGAATACCGCACCTTCCAGTGCGTATGCAGGTTCACCTTTAGGGCCACATGCCAGTGTTGTTAGTAGGCCGTTTTTCGAGGTTACTTTCTCTTGGCCTGTGTTCATCAGAAGGAAACAACCTGTGCCGTACGTGTTCTTCGCTTGGCCAGCTTCTACACACATTTGACCGTAAAGTGCAGCTTGTTGGTCACCCGCAATACCCGCGATTGGGATACGAGTACCACCTTTACCACCAAGGTTCGTTTGACCGTACACTTCAGAAGAACGCTTCACTTCTGGCATCATTGATGAAGGGATACCCATCTCATCAAGTAGCTTTTGATCCCAGCATAGGTCGTTGATGTTAAATAACATAGTACGTGACGCGTTAGTGTAATCCGTAACGTGTACACGTCCTTGAGTCATCTTCCAAACCAACCAAGTATCAACCGTACCGAATAGCAATTTGCCTGCTTCAGCGTCTTCGCGAGCACCTTCAACGTTGTCTAGAATCCATTTTACTTTTGTACCTGAGAAATACGGGTCAAGGACTAAGCCAGTATTGTCACGTACGTAGTCTTCTAGGCCACGTGCTTTTAGGTCTTCACAGATGTCTGCTGTACGGCGACACTGCCATACGATTGCGTTATAAACAGGCTTGCCTGTCTCTTTGTTCCAAACAATGGTGGTTTCACGTTGGTTAGTGATACCAATGCCTGCTAGCTCATCGCTGCGGATGCCTGCTTTAGCAAGTGCTTCAACCAATGTAGAGCTTTGAGTCGCCCAGATTTCCATTGGATCGTGCTCAACCCAACCGGCTTTTGGATAAATCTGAGTAAATTCGCGTTGAGAAGAGCTTACGATGTTTGCATCGTGGTCGAGGATTACAGCGCGAGAGCTTGTGGTGCCTTGGTCTAGGGCAACAATGTATTTTTGCTCGGTCATGGTAAGAATCCTTTTTCTTTTGTTATTTATATTTTAGTAAATGTAGGGTCGCTTAGGAATTAAGCTTGAGCTTGTTCAGCTTCTTCTTCTGTCTCACATTGGTTTGGAATTGTGCAGCCTTGGCCTTCAATTGGTAGGTAAGCACCGATAACACGTGGGTACAACCAACCACCAAAACACGCACCCGCAATTGGAGCAAGGATTGGAACGATGAAGTAAGGAATATCTCGAGCACCGCTTAGTGCGAAATCCCAACCTGCAAAGTAAGCGAACAGTTTTGGTCCAAAGTCACGAGCAGGGTTCATTGCAAAACCAGTCAGTGGACCTAAAGAACCACCAATTACCGCGATAAGAATACCGATCAGTAGAGGGTTCATCGCACCGCGAGATGCGCCGTTGTTCTCATCACCTAACGCTAAGATGGCAAACATCAACACTGCAGTAATCACGAATTCCACAGCAAAAGCGCCGAAGAAAGAGAGTGAAGCGTGTGGGTAAGTCGAGAAGATACCAGCAGTTGATAGTGCGTCTTGGCTGCTACGAACGAAGTTATGTGCGATTTCGTAGTCAGTAAATAGGTTGCTGTACAGGCTGTAAACCAATGCTGCAGAGCAGAAAGCGCCAAGCAGTTGCGAAATGATGTAAGGCACCACTTTCGCTTTATCAAAGCCATGGAACATGGCCAGCGCGATGGTTACCGCCGGGTTAATGTGTGCGCCTGAAACGCCAGCAGTACAGTAAATTGCAATCGCAACACCGAAGCCCCAGATGATACTAACTTCCCATTGTCCGAATGTTGCGCCAGTTAATACCAGTGCAGCCACACAGCCAACGCCAAAGAAGATGAGCAGGCCTGTACCGATAAATTCAGCCAAGCATTGCCCAAATAAAGAAGGGTGTTTGTTTGTTGTCATGTTCGAGTCCTTTTTAGTTTTGCTTATCTAGCACGTGTATTGTGCATAAATTTGCGAACTCGAAAATAAACGAACATCAAAAATGAGCGTTTGAACATAAAATTGTTAATTAAAGTCACTTGAAATGTTAATCCGAACACTTTTGTTCGGAAAAGATGCTCGCATGAACGTCATTGCTCGAATTGATAGGTTGCGAAGCCGCTAAAACTACCTATATGTAAATGAATGCGCAACTGGTACGAGGAGTTTATGTTTGGATTTGTGATGCTGATTCGCGAGTGGTGGTTTATTAAACTTGGATCTTGTGGGCCTATCCTAGTTCTCAAATGTTGGAAAAGCGTTAACAAACAAGGATGTACTTAAGCTATGACAAAAAATGCCAGATCCATACTGAATCTGGCAATTCGCTTGGTCTATCGCTCAGTGATGATATTTGAGCGAATTGGTGACTTAATTGAGAGCGCTAACTTTTCCTTGTGTAACAAAGTAGTCTCTTACTGAATCGTACGCCCAGTTAAATCCGATAGCGTAGAGTACAAAGAAAATGACTAGGCCGATGTCCATAATCAATACGGTTAGAAAATCTAGCTTCAACACCCACATCAAGACTGGCAGCGTTACAGTCATTAAACCAAGTTCAAATCCCAATCCGTGTAAAACTCGTGTTTTCTTGGTTCGTTTTGTTCTGTCTGCCCCGAAGATTTTGTCGTAGCCGTAGTTGTAGACGTAGTTCCAAGCCATTGCTATTAGCGACATCGCAAGTGCTAACCCCGCCATTTCCCCAGCTCCATTACCAGTAATGTAGGTTGCTAGCCCCGCCATCATGATCAGTGCGAACACTTCAAATAGCACCATATGTAGAATTCGTTCTTTGTGTGACATGTATTTTCTCTTTCTGTTGAATCTATATTTGCTGTTTGAAAGGCATATTATCTTTAATTATGATTATAGAAAGATAGTAACTATCACTAATGGTGATAATAGGTTGGTGGCATGTATAACATTGAACAGCTTAAAATGTTCGTTTACGCAGTAGAGCTGGGTTCTTTCTCAGCAAGCGCTCGTCATTTGGGGAAGGTGCAATCGGCGGTAAGCCAAGGCATCAGCAATCTTGAAATAGATTTCAATGTAGAGTTATTTGATCGTTCGACTCGCAAACCTTCGCTGACGAAAGAAGGGGAGCAACTGTTTAAACAAGTGAAAGCAATCGTCCTTCAGGTTGAAGATCTCAATGCTTCCGTTAGTGCGATAGGAACTGGCGAAGAAGGGCTTATTAAAATCGCATTAGACGATTCCTTGTTGGTCCCTAATCTATCTAGAATCCTAAGTGAATTCAGCCAACATTTCCCTGCGACAGAGGTTGAGTTGATCGCTTGTACCACCACCGAAGTGAATCCCTTTGTAGTTGAAGAGAAGGCAGACCTTGGTTTGATGTTCACCAACTTGGCTTTTGATGTAGGTTCTGAACCTTGCTTTATTGGGCATTTGCCGTTTGTTGCTGTGTGTCACCCAAGCCACAAGCTAGCCAAAACAGGTGTCGCGAAATTGTCTGATTTGTTGCCACATCGTCAGCTCATGCTAAGGGGCGATAAAGGTAAGATGATGGATCAGTTTCCACTCATAGCGGGCAAAGTATGGTGGTCAAACAGTTTTATCGTCATCAAAGAAATGATCCTCGGTAGTGACGTCGGTTGGGCATACTTACCTAAACACCTTGTTGAAGAAGAGCTGAGTAAACAGCGCTTAGTTGAGGTGAACGTCTCATTTGACCACAAAACGTGGTCGCCTCCGGTTGATTTGGTTTTATCTAAAACACGCTCGAAGGGGCCTGCATTGCTATGGCTTGAACAAGCATTGAAAGGCCTATTAGACGAAACATAAGCTGGATGAGACTTAAATTGGATGAACTAGAATAAAGAAAAGGCTCACAAAGTAATTTGTGAGCCTTTCTGTTTAAAGCGATACTCGATTTTCTAGTTCGCAGATTTCACTGTTAGACCGTTGTAGTATTTGCCTTTCATCTTAAGTGCAACGTTCACTAGGTAAATCAATACTGGCACTTCAATCAGTGGACCGATAACGCCTGCAAACGCTTGGTCTGAATTGATACCGAATACTGAGATAGCAACGGCAATCGCTAGCTCGAAGTTGTTGCCTGTCGCTGTGAATGCGATTGATGCGTTCTTGTCGTACTCAATGCCCATCTTCTTGCCAATGAAGAAGCTGATGAAGAACATCGCTGTGAAGTAGATAGTCAGTGGAACAGCAATCAACAATACGTCCATTGGCAGTTCAACAATCATCTCGCCTTTTAGGCTGAACATCAGCACGATAGTCGCCAGTAGAGCAATCAGTGTGATTGGTGAGATACGTGGAATGAACACATCGTTGTACCACTGCTCACCTTTCATCGACACTAGGATCTTACGGCTTAAGAAGCCCGCTAGGAATGGTATACCTAGGTAGATAAGAACACTGTGTGCAATATCGATCATTGAGATATCAACCATCATGCCTTCGTAACCAAATACTGGTGGAAGAACGCTGATGAATAGCCACGCCATAAAGCTGTAGCTCACCACTTGGAATGCACTGTTTAGAGCAACTAATGCCGCACCGTATTCTTTGTTACCACCGCCGATGTCGTTCCAAACCAGAACCATTGCCACACAACGAGCAAGACCAATCAGAATCACACCGACCATGTAACCTGGGTGGTCGCCTAAGAATGTTAGCGCCAACACAAACATCAGAATTGGGCCGACAAACCAGTTCATGATCAAAGATAGTTTGATCGCTTTCTTATCTTTTACCACTGTGCCTAGCAGGTTGTAGTTAACCTTAGCCAGAGGTGGGTACATCATTAAGATAAGGCCAATTGCCAGTGGAATGTTGGTTGTGCCAACAGACATTGATTCGTTCCACTGTTCGATTTGTGGAAACAAGGTGCCAAGCAGTACACCAATGCCCATGGCGATGAAGATCCACAGCGTTAAGTAGCGATCGAGAAAACCTAATTTTGGTTTCATTATATTATCTCTTTGGTTGTTATCGTTAATCGTCGAAAAGCGATATTTAAAGGCAAAAAATACGCTTAGTTTATTGTGTTCGACAAACTAAGCGTGGTTAATCTATTTTAATATGGTGTCTATCAGCGACTCAAATTGCTGAATATTATCTCGATTAATTCGGTAGCACATCTTCGGTGGTATTGATTCAGCAGTGATGAAGCCTGAGGTTTTCAAGATTCTTAGGTGCTCTGATACGGTTGACTGAGCTAAACCTAATTCGCTAACCAAGTCACTGTTCAAACAGCCCCCCGATTTTTCTAACGTTGAAAGGATACTCAATATACGAACTCTTGCTGGGTGAGCGAGCGCTTTAGCCAGAGCGGCCATTTGTGTTTCAGCTTCGGCATCACCATGTCCGATTGGCAGAGCACAGCCACCAGTTGTAGGGCAAGTTTCGTTCATATTGATGTTTCGTTTTCTATAATCGTTAAAAGACGATTAATAGTAAGCCCATTTTATATAAGGGTCAATGTGATCTTTCAATTTGCTTCTAAATTTGATGTCAAAATCCATATTTATCATTGAAATTCAATGGACTAAGACTTGGATGAACCAAACCAGTATAACGGCCACTTTTGTTCTGAATAGCTGTTATTCAATAGCGCACCAATACCAACCAAAGCGATGCTGCCTACTAATACGGGAGTGAATAAGAACATCCAATCCACATGTGCGGTACCTGCCAAAGCTATCACAATCGGATTGGCGCCAGCGGGTGGGTGAACCGCTCGACAGTATTGCATTAGCATGATGGATGAGCCGACAGCGATAGCCATAGTCAAATAAGAATCCCCAAAGCCATATAACGCGATTAAGCCCACAGCAGCTGAAATAAAGTGTCCCGCAATGACGTTTCTAGGTTGAGCTAACGGCGATGTTGGCACCGCAAACAGCAGTACGCTCGTCGCACCAAATGGAGCCATTAACCACGGGAACCCAGAACTTTCGGCTAATAGACACAAGGTCAAGATACCGAGCGTACCGCCAATAAAACCTTTAATAAGCTGGCTAATGCTTGCTTTCGGAGGAAGGGCTCCACCACCAGATAGTTTGTTGATCATAATCGTTTCCTCTTCGTTATCTCTTTTATATTAAGTGTACAGATCTGTACCATTTGATTTGGATGATACAGATCTGTACACTTCTTGCAATGATAAATTGAGCTCTACGATTTCAGAGCGATTTGAGGTTGATGAACGATGAGTAAAAAAGATTTGATTCTGGATGTAGCAGAGTCGTTGTTTAATCAGTTTGGTTATACCGCTGTTGGGGTGGATATGATCCGAGACGAAGCGGCGGTTTCCAAAACATCTATGTACCGCCATTTTGGCTCGAAAACCAAGCTGATTGAAGCTGTGTTAGAAAGGCGTCATCAGCGTTTCGAGTCGAGTTTAGAAGCGGCACTATTATCAACTTCTGGATTACAAAACCAACTGGATGCGCTGTTAGATTGGCATCTTGCGTGGTTTGAACAACCTGACTTCAAAGGCTGCATGTTCATGCACGCGCTAGCCGAATTTAAAGAGTCGGAAGATGACATTACGATGCTCTCGCGACAGCACAAGGTTTGGCTCAAAAACAGCATTCGTGATGTGGTAAGAGGTAATGAAGAAGTAGACACTGCAATACTCGAATTACGCAGTGAATCGGTTATGACTTTTATCGAAGGACTTATTGTAAGAGGTGAATTTGGTCAGCTTGATTCAAAGTCAGACTCAAACAGACAAGCCTACCGAAAAGCATTGCATTCACTGGCTATTCTAGCGATATAATCGAACGCAGAACCGTTACACAAGATAACGAAAAATCATAATTTACACTTTAATCTTTACTTATAGGTAAGCCCTGAAATGCCACAACAGAACATCAAATTTATCGCTGCTGATATGGACGGCACTCTGCTTAATGAACACGGAAAGTTAGACCCAGAATTCTTCAATCTTTATGAGCGACTAGAAGCTCAAGACATCATTTTTGCGGCGGCATCGGGTCGTCAGTACTACAGCTTGATGGAAACATTTTCTCCGCTAAAAGATCGCATGATGTTCGTTGCTGAAAATGGCACATTGGTGATGCACAAAGGGCAAGAGCTCTACAGCTGCTTACTTGATACTGATGCCATCAAAGAGATCATTAAAGAAGCGCGTGCTATTGAAGGTGCACACGTTGTACTTTGTGGTAAGAAGTCAGCATACATCGAAACCAAAGACGAACGTGCTTTAGCGGAGATCTCTAAGTACTACCATCGCCGTGCGCAAGTAGAAGACTTACTGGCGGTAGAAGACGATTTCATCAAGGTGGCTATCTGCCATTTTGACGGTTCACAAGAGAAAGTGAACCCAAGTATTAATGCCAAGTTTGGTGAGAACTACCAAGTGGTTGTCAGTGCAAAAATTTGGTTGGACGTGATGAACGCTGAAGCGTCGAAAGGTGCGGCGATTAAACATCTACAGAACACATTAGGTTTCACTTACGAGCAAACCATGAGTTTTGGTGATTACCTCAATGACTTGGAAATGCTAAAAGAGAGCTACCACTCTTACGCGATGGAAAACGCACATCCAAAGTTAAAAGAGATCGCACGTTTTGCTGCGCCAAGTAACGTTGATGCGGGTGTGTTCCAAGTGCTTGAGAAGTTGCTAGCGTAACGCTCTTAAGCTCCAACAGATTTTTATCAAAGCCAACTCGTGAACATGAGTTGGCTTTTTTGTTGGCTACAGGTGCTGTGACTGGTATTAGTTAAATTTGAACGATTGTTCAGGTTGTTGTAGTCTGAAGATAAATTGGATGCCTGCTTTTACTGCAGACATGCCTTATCAATGAGCATTTGGAATGACGATGAGCAAGAAACTTCAACTTGATATTATTTCTGACGTAATGTGCCCGTGGTGCGTGGTCGGTTACAAAAACTTAGAGCAAGCTATTGTTGAACTTGGCTTAGCGGAGCAAATTGAACTTGAATGGCAGCCGTTTGAGCTTAACCCTGATATGCCGCAAGAAGGTGAAAACCTGCGTGACCATATCATGAGAAAATACGGATCTAGCGCAGAAGAGAGTCAAAGTTCACGCGAACAGCTTGCGGCGCGTGGCAAAGCGGTTGGTTTCGATTTCAATTTCTATGACAGCATGAGAATGGTTAATTCACGTCACCTACATGTGCTGCTCGATTTCGCGTTGGCGCATGGCAAACAGGCTGAGTTAAAGCTACGCTTCTTTACTGCTCATTTTTCAGAGCAGAAAGATCTGTCTGATCTTGAGGTTATCGCGCAAGAACTTGAAGTGGTTGGCTTAGACTCAACGAAGGCACTGAAGTGCCTAAAGAACATCGATAACTTGAAGCAAATTGAAGCGCAAGAGTTTGAATGGCAACGCATGGGCATCTCTGCGGTACCTACTGTGGTATTTAACCGCAAGAGTGCAGTCACTGGTGCGCAGACGGTCGAAACGTACAAGCAGATCCTTCAAGAGCTTATTGCTGAATCATAAGCCGATCATTGGTATCAATTAGAGTCTGAATTTCATGGAATCATTGTCACTCGCTCAAGCACAAAAAATTGTACTGCTTTCGCAAAAGCTGCCACCTAAAAAGCAATGTAATGGGGGCGCTTTGGCGAACACGCTGTCTGCGCTTGAAAACCTTGGCTATGTGCAAATTGATACCATTTCCGTGATTCAGCGAGCCCACCACCATACGTTGTGGAATCGCAATCAAGACTACCAACTGAATCACCTTGATAAGTTGTTAGAGCGTCGTGAAGTGTTTGAGTATTGGTCGCACGCCGCCGCGTATTTACCCATGCGAGATTATCGTTTCAGCTTGCATCGAAAGAATGGATTTACGAGCGGTAAGCTTAAGCATTGGTATAAAAAGGATGATGCACTGATGGCGCATGTTCTCAAACGTATTGAGAACGAAGGGCCATTAATGGCGAAAGACTTTGAGGGGGATAGACCAAACCCCAGCGGATGGGGCGGTAAACCTGCCAAACAGGCACTAGAAACTTTGTTTATGCAAGGTGACTTAATGGTGCCGAGCCGAGTGAACTTCCATAAGGTGTATGACCTTACCGAGCGAGTTTTGCCGAGTGGCATTGATACCTCAGAACCTACGGAACAAGAGTACATCGAGCATCTAATCACGCGTTATTTAGAAGCCAATGGTGTGGGAATAGCGTCGGAAATGAGCTATCTACTCAAGAACACTAAACCTCTGATTCAGAAAACACTCCAACAGATGCTTGAAGATAAGCAGGTTCTGAAAGTAGATATTCAAGGCTCTGGCTACTATGTCCTACCAGGTGCTTTTGATCTGCTGAATCTGCCGCTTTCTAGAACCAAGCTAAAGATACTGTCTCCGTTTGATAACCTGCTGATTCAACGAAAGCGAATGCAATCATTGTTCAACTTTGACTACCTCCTTGAGTGCTATGTGCCAGAGGCCAAGCGTCAGTTTGGTTACTTTAGTTTGCCGATTCTGTGGCAAGGTAATCTGGTGGCGCGAATGGATTGTAAGGTCGACAGGAAGACCCGTTTACTCAATATTCGTAACTTGGTTGTTGAAGATAGAGTTAAAACTCATGAGTCATTGATTCACGCTTTATGCGAAGAACTAAAGCACTTCATGGTGTTTAACCAATGTGATGAGATGATCGTCCATAACACCACACCTTACGATCTTGGCAAGCGCTTGATGAGCCATTGGCAAACAGTCTAGCGGTCTTTGTTGTTTAGAAGCGCTTAGTTACTCAGCAAACGCAGCTAACAAGAACTCGACAAAGGTTCTGTTCTTCAACGACAGTTGCTTGGTTTTGTAGAGCAAGTGAATCGGCTTTGGTAACGGCGCCATGCCGGGTAGGATTTCCAACAGCGCTCCACGTTTAATCTCTTTTGCGACTAAGATTGTCGGTTGCAACAACACGCCCACACCTTGTAGGGCGGCATATCGCAACACATCCCCATTATTCGACATCAAGCGCACACGTTCTTTGTTCGGTGTGGCGTGAGGGGCTTGAGGGGCTTGGCTGCTGTAACTGAACCCAAGCGACGGGTGCTGCGCCAAGTCTTCTAATACTCTGATCTCAGCATGTTGGTTAAGGTAATCGGGCGCCGCGCAATAACACATCTTATAGTCCCCTAAATACCTTGCGACCAAGCTTGAATCGGATAGGTCACCAATTCGCACAATCAAATCAATGTCGGATGAGTAAGGATCAACAAGATCATTATTCAACATCAGCTCAACGTTAATGGTTGGGTGATGTGCGAGAAACTTAGCTACGATAGGGGCAAGTACCTTGTTGCCGTAGGTGACGGGGCAGTTAATCTTTACCGTGCCTTGCGGCTGATTTTCCAAGGTTTGAATCAGGTTTTCAGCATTGCTGATATCTTCGAGAATTCGCTTACACTCACGATAGTAAAGCTGCCCTGAGTCGGTTAACGATTGCTTACGCGTGGTGCGGTGGATCAGCTGAGAGTTCAAACTGGTTTCTAAGGAATGGACATGCTTACTGATCATGGTCGCCGACAGGTTGAAGTGGTTTGCGGCGCTACGAAAGCTGCCCTGTTCCACTACGTAGACGAAGACTTTCATGCTGGTTAACTTATCCATTAAACACTCTTGGTTGATAAACAATAAACAAAAGGTGAGTTTATCAATTATTAGGGGTTAATTATATTAATGGCAAACCGATAATTAACTAAAATAAGAGCGTGAAATGCCTCAAATGAATGAAATCATCTTTGTTACTGCCGAACTTAAGATCAAAACCAACATAGAGCGAGCTGCTGCGATCGAAGCCATCGAACAGTTTTGTTTAGACATGCAAAGCGAACCGGGCTGCCTACAAGCGATTGCAACCTATGATCAAAGCCAAAGCGATCGTGTGATCTTGCTTGAACAATACGCAAACCGCGAGGCGATCAATCAGCACTTTGTGATGCCTCATACCCAAGCGTTTATTGAGCGTGGCATTACCGAGTTGGTTCAAGCATTCGAAACGCAACGTGGACCTATCAAAGCACAAGAGCAGGAGATCTAAGACATGAAATGGGGAATCCTAGGAACTAGCTTTATCTCAGGCGTAATGGCGGATGCGATCAAAGGCGATGCTCAAAGCGAGCTGTATGCCGTTGCTGGTCGTACTGAAAAAACACTAAACGAGTTTGCTGCCCAATACCAACCAACACGAACCTTCAACAGCTATGACGCCTTGATTGAAGATGAGTCAGTCGACATCATCTACATTGCTCTGCCAAACCATGTTCATCATGAGTATGTGATTAAAGCGGCTCAAAAAGGCAAAGCGATCTTGTGTGAAAAGTCTCTGTCGGTTGATATGGAAAAAACCGAGCAAGCTCTGCGAGCGGTAAAAGCATCTGGCGTGTTCTTCGCAGAAGGTTTGATGTATCTAAATCACCCGCTTATCGCTAAGCTTCATCAAGAATTAGCGACAGGTGAGATTGGTGAAGTGCGCTCAATTCAGGGTTCATACGTTGCTGCGATTGACCAGTTCGTTAACCCTGCGAGCAAAGGCGCGTTGTACAACTTAGGTTGTTACCCAATGTCACTGATTCACTCTGTCGCGCAACACCAGTTTGGTGAGAGTGTGTTTGATGACGTGCAGATTTCAGCCATTGGCCGACGTGGTCAAGATGGTAACATCTGCGAGTCATCGGCGATGATGCGCTTCAACGACCACTTCACAGCGCAAATCCATACTGCAGAAGACCACGGTTTAAAGCATGGCTTTACGATTTTAGGCAGTAAAGGCTGTATCATTCTCGACACCAACCCATGGTTACCGACCGAAGACAACACATTCACGGTTGAGATCTACGAAACATCGACACGTGAAGTAAAAGTCGAAGCGCAAGGCGATGGCTTCCATTATCAAGCGCGCAATATCCGCCAAGCAGTTGAGCGAGGTGACACACAACTTGCAGCACCCATGGCGACTCATCAAGACTCTCGCGTAATCATGAAGTTACTGACGGATTGGGAACAAGCGGCGAGCTAGTTTCTTTGCTAATTCCTGTACACGCCTCATACTTGGTAGCTTTGTAAGCTATCAAGCATGAGGTGTTTCTCTAATCCTTCTCGCCCATTATCCTCAATAAATACTTTGCATTTGAAACAGTCGCAGTGTCCAATATCGGTTGAGACTACATTGATCGAAAAACCTTATTTTTAAGATGTTAAATAGGAAGTTTGCTGTATGCGTAAATCAGATAAGAAGATCGAAAATCAGATCAGAGACGTGCTAACTGACGTTTGTGAAGACACGCTAAAAGGCTTCGATGGTTTTTTGTGGGTGACTCACTCGGTCAACTTCTCTTCATTTCCGCAAAGTTTGAAAATCGTCTGTGTATTCGATACCAATCAGGATAGAGCGAATTTCTTAAATGGCGAAGGTCAACAGAGTGTCTCTGAGTCTATTCAACAAGCGTTCAATCAAGTTGGAATTGCATTAAAGAATATCGACAAGCATGTTAGCTACGATACGCAGGAAAATTGCGACCGCGACCATCAAGGAAAGTGGAACAAGAGGCTTTAGTGCTCTTGCTTCTTTAGAATCCCTCAACTGTGTCGTGATAAAAAGGTCGTGAAATGAATAAAGCTCAAATATCGCTTAACAAGAACACACTGCTAGGTGTGTTCGAGCAATTTTTGATACTAGCTCTGTGGCTGCTAGTAGGAAGTGTCGTTTGGTCTGTTTGGTTTATGTGGGGGATTAACGTTGTCCCCTTTGACGATCCTTACCTCTCTGATACTGAGTATCAACGTCTCATTAAGCAAGAAACTCAGCTGATCAATATCGGCTTATGGGTAGGTAAGCTCTATACCGCGTGTGCGGTGATGTTTTTTATTGTACGCGTTAGGAAAGTGCTTCGAGCCTCAAGCGATGGATGAAATCCGTTTGGGTTATGACATTACTGGTATCTACTAGTATTTGTTCTCATTGATTGACTAAAAATCTACGAAACGAGATGTCGCTATCCATAAACTTAATTAATCAACAAAGCCGTTGGCAAGCGAACCGAAGAGAAGAAAGCCTACGCGAGGTAGGCTTTGATTGTCGTTATTTAATTGCGGTACAGAAGCTGACGTCTGAATGTTGAGTTTGCGGATCGTAGCTGTGGTAAAGCTCAAAACAAGGTCGATCGTCTGTTTCAATACCGGACTCAATGACGTTACTCATTAAATCATCCCACGCTTTGGCATATTGGCCGATTTCGGTAATCGTTTGTCTCATCACCGCATATTGCCCGCCGGGAAAGTCCTTCAGTTCGATACCGCTGGGTACTTCCACATCTTCAGGGACCATTAAACAAATGTCTGTTCGGCACTTATCTGTCGGTGTAATTTCTGGATTGTCATGATAAATGAACATACAGGTATTGCCTGATAACCCTTTAATTTCTGCCCATTGATAAAGACGACCGCTTGGCTCTTCATACCCTTGTCCATAGGGACCTGTTACTCGCACATACGCCAGTTTTGATGGTTCGAATTGTTGTGTTTTCATTGTCATGCTCCATGTTGAAAGTTCGGAGTCAGTATATGAATTGCCGACGACTGCATCGGTTCCATTCTTGCGCAACGTGTGTCCAATCTTGCTATTTCGAGTTAACTCACCGAAAGCTTGGTAGTCTTCACAATCACGAAAGGCACTAGGCGTCATACCAAAGTGTTGCTTGAAGGCTTTGGCAAAGCTTTGAGACGATGAGAATCCATAATCCAATGCAATATTAATAATAGGTTGTTTGGATTTGAAGAGATCGTTGGCTGCCGCTTCAAGTCTCAGCCGTCTGGTGAAATCAGCAAGCGTCTCGCCTTGAACGGCCTTAAAAGTACGATGAAAATGGTAGGGTGAAAAGTTGGCTAATGCCGCGACTTCGATCAGGTTAAGCGGATCGTTAAAGTGCTTCTCTAAATAGCGTATAACGGGAACAAGCCGCTTATGATAGTCAACGTACATCTCTTTATTTACCACTCTCTGTTGTCATCGTTCTTGTTTAGATGACCGAGACTAGCCTATCCAAATTGAGTTTCAACAGTGTGGCGTTGAAACTGAGATTCGATGCAGCAAATCTCAGCCCGTTCTGAGCTTTAAGTTCTGATAATCTTCTGTCTTCCAAACTGCTTTATTCTCATTTTGAGAAAATCTGAGCTGATTTTTCGTTAGCCGGAGATACTTGGTTTCCAAATAAAATTAAAATCACAAAAATTTATCTTTTCCTTAATATCTTGATTTTTAATCGACATTTTCTCGTTTTCCTTACCACCGATGAAACAAGACAGACGAGCACTTGAACAATTCAGCAATGTAGTCGATACTTTTTTCGTATTTTGATTCCTAAATTGACACGTAAGTTGGCTGACTTTTCGTCTTGTGATTTAAGGCATGACAGTATCGATTAGGAAATATGATTCATGAAAACCTACACTTCTGGGCTGCTCGCATTCATACCGTCATGTTTAATCGCTGGCTACGCTTTTGCTGTTGGTATAGCAGTTGTGCTGCCAGGGCAACATGAAGCTGGTGTTGATCTTTCGGGCTCCCCACTATCTGCGAATGCTGTCATTGATTGGGAAATTACCAACAGTGATATTGTCTTCGGTGCCTATGCCGACAAAGCCGACAATGAGCGGGCTACGACAATTGGTTATATGTACAACCAAGTCATGGCGATGAACTCGGGTTGGTTGGAGAACGATCTCCGTAACCAAGCTGAGGTAGAAGGCCTCAATTTCGAAGATTATTTCCTACACTTTTCTGAAGATACTGTCATTGCCGAAGTTGATAATACTCACGGTGAAAACACTCTACTAAATCGCAAGCCCATGATCGTCGGTTATACCTCAGGTGAAGATCATGCTGGATTTTGGCTGTATCAAGAGCCTCCATGGGATGCCGATGTGTTTGAGAATTTTGAACAGGGCGGGGCTTTGTACGTCTATCATGCCGAGCAGTTCGAACGGCTGACCTTCAATTTCTCACAGTTTGCTGGCAGCGGAGAACTCTGGATTGAATACCCAACGGTTATTGATTCTCGCGGAATGGTGTCTCGGTGGGAAAGGCTTGATATTAAGAAAGACAGAACCCTCAATATGACCAAAAACCAGTCTGTGATTTGGAACCTACCTAATGATTGGGTGAGAGCGACAACTCATGATGGGAGCGGTGCGAGTTATGGTGGCGGCCAGTATTTTGGTTCAACCTTTTTGAGAGATGGTGGGCGCTTATACGTTGTGAGAGTTCGTTGGCAAAGTGAGAACGCTGACGACAGGCCGCGTTTAAAAGAAGTAGAACTCAAAAACAGTTTTCCAACCGTCAAATTAACCGATGCCCCGAGCACAACACCGGATGGCGATGCTATCAGCCAATGGCGCAAAATCCGCGGTTTTGATGTGTCTGCAGACCTAGATGGCGATAACTACTTGTCGCCGAGCGAGTATCGAAATCGAACTAATAAGAACGCGACAGCGCGTTTTCGTTGGGAATCAAGAGTGGTGCCATTTGGTCGAATGTGGAGCGCTAATTCATCTTGGTCGTTAACGAACGTCGCAAACACGGATTATCTATCTGCTATTCATCGCTACTATAAGCAAAGCTGGGAAAGCCAAGGTTTGAATGGTGCGTACAACGACGACACAAATAAACTCATTGGTTCGAACCAGTTCTATGTTCATTCTGGCGGGCATGTTCAAGAGTTAGGAGCAGTTGCGGGTTCGAATCAAGCAGACGATCTCTACAAACAACAATTTTCAGCGTTTCTGAAAAATCTATCTGCTTTAGAAAGTGATGCGTCGATTGGGTTGAACATCGGAACCGCGAACTTGCTGGGTCGAAATGGACAGTCTCATCTTAGCGAGGCGGGATCTCTGTATTTACGAGAGCACTACATTTTTCCGTCTACTGGGTTTAGTGGTTACTCGGGGATCTCTAAATTCTGGGATAATTCTGCGCTCGCCTATAATGGGCAAAGTGTTATCTTTCAGGCGACAACGCGTTATGGACGAGTTCAATATCTTGGAAATAGTGAAGATAACTGGAAGCAAGACCAATACTCGACCCTAGCGATTTATCACCTCAATCGACACGCTCAACATAGCTACTTTAATCAGTGGAACAATGGTTACGTTTATGGAAGTGGTAACACGACTGCAGATACTTTCTGGCAAAGTGGTGTCCCTAAAAACATCGCCTATCAACCAAGTTCGTTATTGGCTGTTGATTTGGGAGAGCCGAGTCATCATATCCCACAAGGCTTTGAGCCGATTCCTTTGATGCTATCGACAATGACACCTCAACCCGCTGACTACACCATCGTTGGCGATTCCTCGATGAATGAAATGGTGCATGCTGATCTGCCCCATGGAATGACTCACGTTCTACCGACGTTCACGTACTTTATATATCAATCTGATAATCAGGTGGTCGCTGGTGGTCCTGAGGACATGGTGTTAGCGAGAGAGTTCGATAAGGGTCGAGTGTTGTACCGTACAGATTTCCACGGTAAGAACGCGAGCTTTTATGAGACAGAGAAGCTGACGGTTGTATTGGACGTACCGATGAAGCCTGTCGATGCAAACGGCAACATCGGAGAATATGTCACGCAAATAGAAATAGGTGGCTATGAAGGGCTGTTCTTACTTTATTAAAACCAATGCGAATGAGCACTCTCGAATCAGAGCAGACTAGAGCTTAGGTTCGGGATATCAGCTTATTCTTTTTACACTGCTTAAACTCTTTGGCGATCCACGATTGCTCGTTTAATCCATTGTCGATTAAAGCAAAAAGGTAGCCATCGACTTTGCTTGAAGCCGCAGGATATTCTTGAAAAGCGTGCTTAGGGTAGCCGGGGTAATCCGTTTCGTATTGAGCGTCTAACTCCTTACCGAGTTGACGCCATTTTACAAATAACTCTGAAGAGGACGTTTCAACCTTATATTGGCCTAAAATACGTTGGTGATGGGTTAGCGCCACTTTAGCGCAGTGGTTGATCTGTACGACTTTTTGTATCAATTCAACTTGTTCTTCACTCATGGTTTTCGCCAGTACATTCTCTTGTTCGATACGCGTCATTCGCTCACCAAACGTTTCAGCATGGGTGGGAAACACAAAAGTAAGCGGTAAAGCTAATATCAAAAGGCGCTTGTTGAACATAACCAAACTCGTTAAAAGGATTCGTGGCTATTATGCCGTCCGCTGATAATATTATTAATGAATATAGAAACTTAATTGTAAGAATTATTTTTATCGAGTGGATAAATAGATGGTTTTGGAGTTTTGGTATTCAGGCTCTGAATGTTTGATTGGTGAGCCTGAAGCTGATGGGGGGAACAGTTACGAGTTAATGACCTTAATACCTTTATCTTGAAGCTCATCAATCACACTACTCGAAAGATCAATATCGGTGATCACGCCATCAAGCGCACTTAAATCTAAGGCGTGGAAAGTAGCGATGCGCCCGTATTTGGTTGAGTCTGAAATCAGATAGTTTGAATGAGCTGCTTGAACAATGGCTTGTTTGACTAATACCTTATTTTCACAAGGTGTCGAGAGCCCTTTTAGATTCCAAGATGAAGAAGAGATAAACGCAATATCAATATTCATCCCTGCTAAGAACTCCGCTACTTTGCCCCCAATACTCGATTGATTTTCACGGTCAATCTTACCACCAGTATGGTAAATCTCAGATTGTGTACTGTTCATTAGGTACGCGGCAATCGCGAAGTCATTGGTGATGATAAGCAGATCATCTCGCCCTGCAAGTTGGTGGGCGATCTCCAAAGAGGTGGTTCCGGCGTCTAAGTAGATAGTCGAATACTCAGGAACTAATTGAGCAGCTAGTTGACCTATTTGAGCTTTTTCGTTTGCTTGCTGTTCTACCTTGATGTCGTGTGACAATTCACTGTGAAGTGCTTTAGTCAGCTGAACGCCACCCGAAACTGAAATCACTTTCCCTGATGTCTCTAGCTTTACGATATCTCGACGAATGGTCATATGAGACACCTCTAGGTGCTCAACAAGCTCAGAAATACTGATCACTTCTTGATGTGATAATAGTGACAAAATGGTTCTCTGACGTTCTGCTGGAATCATGATTCTTCTTCTATGTTCTTATTTTTCATTATCCTATCAACCTTTCGTTGTTTTGTGAATATCTGTGAATATCTGTTGTGATATAGCAGTAAGAACTGTGATTGTTGCGGAAATTACCATTATCTAATGCCTCGAAAGGGGTAAATCACCCATGCATGTTAACTTTTGTTAAAAGTGTGACTTGTCACTAAGTCGCATTCGGTTGCTTCACATATAATCACAAACATAAACAATAGTTAACAAATTTAAAATTCAATAATTACGTGAAAGGCATCTTGTTATGAGTGAAGTTCAATCTGTTGGTGTTATCGGTTTAGGTTCAATGGGCATGGGCGCAGCTAAGTCATGTGTGCGTGCAGGGCTTGATGTATATGGTTTCGATTTGAATCCGCAAGCGCTTGAAACCTTGTGTGAATATGGTGCAAAAGCGGTATCGACGAATGCGGTTGAGTTTGCAGACAAACTTGATTCTGTTTTGGTACTCGTTGTGAATGCTGCTCAAGTTAACACGGTACTGTTTAAGACTGGTCTTGCGGCGGCACTAAGACCTAACACGCCAGTTATGGTCTCGGCAACGATCTCAGCAGAAGACGCGAAACAAATCGAAGCTCAGCTTGCTGAACATGATCTTGTGATGCTTGACGCACCTGTTTCAGGTGGTGCAGTAAAAGCAGAAGCAGGTGAAATGACTATCATGGCTTCAGGTGCGATTACTACATTCGAGGCATTGGCTCCTGTACTCGATGCGACGGCGGCAAAAGTTTACAACATCGGTGAAGCTATTGGCCTTGGTGCGACTGTAAAGATCATCCACCAATTACTTGCAGGTGTTCACATTGCTGCAGGCGCTGAAGCAATGGCATTAGCAGCTCGCGCGAATATCCCTCTAGATCTGATGTACGACGTTGTGACTAACGCAGCGGGTAACTCGTGGATGTTCGAGAATCGTATGAAGCACGTTGTTGATGGTGATTACTCTCCAAAATCTATGGTCGATATCTTCGTAAAAGACTTGAACTTGGTATCGGATACCGCTCAAGACCTAAAATTCCCGCTTCCACTATCAAGTGCAGCACTGAATATGTTTTTAACTGCGAGTAATGCTGGCTTTGGTCAAGAAGACGATAGCGCAGTAATCAAAGTGTTCCAAGGCATTGACCTACCGGGTGTTAATACACCAAAAGTGGAGAAGTAATCATGTTATTAGGTGTTATTGCAGACGATTTTACAGGTGCAACAGACATTGCTGGTTTCTTGGTTGAAAACGGGATGCGCACTATTCAATTGAACGGCATTCCGAAGGGTGACTTTGATGCTTCAGCGGATGCGGTCGTGATCAGCCTTAAATCTCGCTCTTGCCCGGTAGATGAAGCGGTAACCGATTCGGTGACTGCGCTTAAATGGCTCCAATCTCAAGGCTGCCAACAGTTTTACTTCAAATATTGCTCGACGTTCGACAGCACAGCTGAGGGCAATATCGGTCCCGTAACCGATGCACTTTTGGCTGAGCTTGGCGAATCTTTCACTGTGGTTTGTCCTGCATTGCCCGTTAATGGTCGCACGGTTTACAACGGTCACTTGTTTGTTTTTGGTGAGCTATTAAGTGATTCAGGCATGCGTAATCACCCGGTTACACCGATGACAGATTCCAGTGTCGTTCGAATGATGGATGCACAATCAGAGGGTGTTTCTGGCTTGGTTAACTTCCAAACCATTGAACAAGGCTCTGATGCAGTCACCGCTCGTTTTGATGAATTAAAAGCTCAAGGCAACCGTTATGCGGTCGTTGATGCTTTTAACGCAGAACACTTGGTGACGTTAGGCCAAGCCGCTAAATCTCTGAAGTTAATCACAGGTGGTTCAGGCTTAGCAGCGGGCATAGCAAAAAACTGGATTGAACATCTTGCTGACCAAAGCGACGCAAAAAACGCAGGTAGCCCAATAAAAGCGCCAACGGTTGTGTTCTCGGGTTCTTGCTCGGTAATGACTAATCAACAAGTTACAGCTTACAAGCAACTCGCTCCTCATTTCGCTATCGACGTGAAGGCATGCTTAACCAACGATCAATACGCCAATGAAGTATTCGATTGGGTGATGACTAACAACCAAGGTGAGCTTGCTCCTTTGGTGTATGCAACCGCGGATGCGGCTGCACTGAAAGCCATTCAAGAAGAATACGGTGCACAAGCTTCAAGCCATGCCGTAGAGCAATTTTTTAGCCAGTTAGCTATCAAGCTACAACAACATGGCGTGAAAAATTTCATCGTTGCTGGTGGTGAAACCTCAGGTGTTGTGACGCAAAGTTTAGCGGTTAAAGGTTTTCATATCGGTCCTCAAATCGCACCGGGTGTGCCTTGGGTTAAGTCGGTTGAAGGTGAGCTTTCATTAGCACTTAAATCGGGCAACTTTGGTGACGAGAATTTCTTCGCTAAAGCGCAATCATTCTTTTCATAAGCGAGATTCAGATGAGTAAAGTTTTGATGAACGAGCAGCAGTTAAGAGAGCAAATGGTAACGCTCGCTCGTTCGATGTTCGAACGAGGTTACGCTACAGGCGGTGCGGGTAATCTCTCTATCAAATTACCTAATGGGCATTTTTTGGCAACACCAACCGGCTCTTCATTTGGTCGCCTTGTCGCTGAGGAATTGTCGGTTGTTGATATTGATGGCAACCATATATCAGGTAAAAAACCGTCAAAAGAAGCCGCGTTTCACCTAGCGATTTATAGAAACAACGCAGAGTGCAATGCGATTGTGCACCTGCATTCAACATACCTGACTGCACTTTCATGCCTTGAAGGGTTGGATCGCAACAACGCGATTAAGGCGTTTACGCCGTACTTTGTGATGCGAATTGGTGAACTACCTGTGATTCCTTACTTGCGCCCAGGAGATCCTCAGATCGCTGAAGAGCTTGCAAAGCGAGCTGGCGACTACCGAGCCTTTTTGTTGGCGAATCATGGTCCAGTAGTAACAGGCACTGACTTTGTCGATGCCGTGGACAATGCAGAAGAGTTAGAAGAGACCGCCAAGTTAGCGTTTTTACTGAACGACAAAGACATCCGTTACCTCACTGATGAAGAAGTGATGGATCTAAAAGGGAGAGGCAAATAATGTCTAAATTCGCAGCAAACCTAACCATGCTATTTACAGAAGTGCCATTTTTGGAGCGTTTTGAGAAAGCACACCAAGCTGGTTTTAAAGCGGTGGAATACTTATTCCCTTACGCGTTTGAAGCTGAAGAACTGGCAGAAAAAATGCAGAAATTTGGTTTTGAACAGGCGCTTTTCAATATGCCCCCAGGTGATTGGGATGCAGGTGAACGTGGCTTTGCAGCGATTCCCGGCCGTGAAGAAGAGTTTAAAGCCAGCGTTGATACGGCACTTATGTACGCTAAAGCCCTGAACTGCAAGAAAATTCACGCGATGTCGGGTCTACATGATGCGAATTTCACGAGACAGCAACACGTTGAAACCTTTATCTCAAACATTCGTTTTGCCGCAGATAAGTTTGCTGAGCAAGACATTGAATTGATGATTGAACCGCTGAATAGCCGTGATGTTCCTAATTACTTCGTAGCTCACCAACGTGATGCTGTCGAACTTATTAAGCTGGTCGATAGGTCAAATGTGAAGCTGCAACTTGACCTGTACCACGCACAAATCATGGATGGCGATTTAAGTACTTTGATTCGTGAGGTTGCCGCTTATACCGGTCATATCCAAATTGCTTCTGTACCAGAAAGACATGAACCATCGGAAGGCGAACTGAACTACCCACACTTATTTAGTGTTTTGGATGATTCGGGTTATCAAGGTTGGATTGGCTGTGAATACACCCCAAAAAATACAACTGAAGCCGGTTTGGAATGGGTTAAACCCTATTTATAGAAGCAGCCAGCTTGAGCCTTTAAGGCAGATTTGAACTCGTAAAAATAAGATAAAGCGGCCCAAAATAAAAGTCGCTGCACAATAAAGTGCTGCGGGCGGTACTCCTATGCCTCTCGCATGCAAACCCTACACAACAAATAGTACAAAAAGGAAAATACAATGGATGGAGCACTGATAGGCATCGTAATTGGCATTTTAGCCATGATGGGTATGATCATTAAAACGAGAATCCCGGTGGCACTTGCTATGATTATTGCCAGTATCATCATGGGTCTGTTTGCTGGAATGGCACCAACAGAGCTGATCAACGCAATTAAAGCTGGCTTTGGTGGCGTACTTGGCGGGATTGGTTTGATTATCGCGTTTGGCGTGATCATGGGCGCGTGTTTTGAGCGTTCTGGAGCCGCTGTTCGAATGGCAAAAACGTTTGTAAAGCTGTGTGGTAAAGGTCGCGAAGACTTAGCACTAGGTTTTACAGGTGTACTTGTCGCTATTCCGGTTTTCTGTGATTCTGCGTATATCATTTTGCATTCTCTTGTTCGCGCAATTTCACGTGACACTGGTAAGTCAGCGGTTGGCCTAGGTGTGACTCTAGCGCTTGGCCTACTGATCACTCACGCACTTGTACCACCAACACCGGGTCCAGTTGCAGTAGCCGGTATTCTTGGCGTTGACCTCGGTGAGTACATGCTTTGGGGTTTGATGGTTTCTATCCCTATGATGTTGCTTTCTATGATTTACATTCGCCGCGTGGGCAATGAATACTACCGTGTACCAAACGGTGAAACATGGATTACTAACCAAGCTGATTGGGCAAACCTAGAAAAAGTAAAAGAGACGGATGACAAAGAACTGCCAAGTAACTTCTTATCATTTGGTCCAATCCTTCTTCCAATCGCCTTTATCCTAATCAACACACTTGTTGGTCAGGGTGACAGCGCAATACACACTGTGATCTCTTTAATTGGTAATCCTGTAGTTGCAGTTGGTATTGGTGTTCTTATGGCGCTATACGGTCTTACTCGCCATATTGAGCGTAAAGACATGGTTAGCTCTATGGATGATGCTCTGTCTACTACGGGGCTAATTCTTGTAGTGACTGGTTGTGGTGGCGCAATGGGGGCCGTACTTAAAGCATCAGGTGCTGGTCCTCAAGTAGCAGAAGCGATTGCAAGCAGCGGTATTCCTCCATTATTAGTTCCGCTAGCCATCGCATCAATGCTTCGCTTAATCCAAGGTTCAGCAACGGCATCTATGATGGTTGCAGCAACGATGACGCTGCCATTGGTCGAAACGTTAGGTCTAGACCCAGTATTCGTAGCACTTGCATGTGCGGTAGGCCCGGTTGGCTTCTCTCATTTGAACGATTCGTACTTCCACATCATCAACCGTACGCTAGGGATTACTGAACTAGCAGACCAAATCAAGATCTGGTCTGTGTCTTCAACTATCGCATGGGCGATTGGTGCAAGCATCATCATGGTTCTAAACTTGGTGTTTGGTAAAGGCGGTACACTGATTGATCCATTGATTCCAATTGCAGTTTTAGCAGCAGTATTTATCTGGCTAAAAAGCAAAGAGAAATCACAAGTAAAGGCAGCTGTTACTAACTAATACCGCTTACCTTTATATACTGCCCCTATTGCTTGATTGGCTTGCTAATCTGACATAGGGGCATTTTTGGATCGACAGCCTATCAAAATTATTATTTCCTTGGATTTATCAGTATGAAAATTGTTATTGCACCAGACTCGTTTAAAGAATCTTTATCGGCGGTATCGGTGGCGGCGTGTATTGAAAAGGGTTTTCGTGAAATCTTTCCTGACGCTGACTATGTGACTTTACCTCTGGCTGATGGTGGTGAGGGTACGGTAGATGTGTTGTTGCAAGGTTTAGCAGGACAGAAGCGAACCTACCAAGTAGAAGGGCCGTTGGGTGAACTTGTAAACGCGGAGTGGGCGATACTTGAGCCATCCGCAAGCAATCAGAAAAAAACTGCACTGATTGAGATTGCTGCCGCATCAGGCTTGGATTTGTTAACACCAGAGCAGCGTGATCCATTGGTAGCCTCTTCATTTGGTACAGGTCAGCTCATTTTAGAAGCGATGCAGCAGGGCGTTCAAACGATCATTCTTGGCTTGGGTGGCAGTGCGACCAATGATGGTGGTGCAGGAATTGTACAAGCGTTAGGTGGTAGATTGCTTGATCGTGCAGGGCAAGAACTCAGCCGAGGTGGCGCTGCGCTAGCGGATTTAGCATCTATCGATCTTACCGATCTAGATTCACGCTGTGCTGATATCGAATTGATTGTGGCGTGCGATGTGGATAATCCACTGTGTGGCGATAATGGTGCCAGCCATATATTCGGCCCACAAAAAGGCGCAAGCCCAGAACAAGTTGTGATGCTGGATCAGGCGCTTGCGAACTTTGCTCAAGTAGCTGAAGCGCAAGGTTGTGTTAGTGGCGATGAATCCGTTCACAAGCGCACGGGTTATGGCGCGGCTGGTGGTACGCCGATGGGACTTGGCTTGCTATTCAATATGCAGATTAAACCGGGCATTGAGATGGTACTCGATGTTTTACAAGCCGATGAAGTATTGAAAGGCGCAGACCTTGTGATTACCGGCGAAGGTCAGATGGACAATCAAACCCTTCAAGGAAAAACGCCTTATGGCATTGCTAAACGTGCGAGCTTGCAAGGCATTCCGACGATAGGGATTGCAGGATCTTTGGGCACTGAAGTCGAAGCCTTATATGGTGAAATGAGCAGCTTGTTCGGAACAGTGCGCTCTCCTCAGCCACTCGAGCAAGTACTACGAGAAGCTGAATTGAACCTAACCAGAACGGCGAGGAACATTGCCTCAACTCTGAGGTTAGGCCATGTAATTCTTAAATAAAGTTCGGTGATACAAAGGCTTAGTTAACTCACCTGTTCGATAGGTTTCATAGATAGCAACGATAAATATAAACGATTATATTTTCTAGTCACTCAGGTCTATTCTTTATCCATATTATTTTAGTGGTTTTTAAAGTACTGAATCCACTTTAATCGAAGATATGGCAACGATGCGATATCTTTTACCTTAAGGAATAGACCATGAGTAAAAAACTAACTACAGCTGCGGGTTGTCCTGTTGCTCATAACCAGAATGTTCAAACGGCGGGCAAACGTGGCCCACAGCTTCTACAAGATGTTTGGTTTTTAGAGAAATTGGCTCACTTTGATCGTGAAGTGATTCCAGAGCGTCGCATGCACGCGAAAGGTTCTGGTGCCTACGGTACATTTACTGTTACGCATGACATCACCAAATACACCAAGGCAAAGCTGTTTTCTGAAGTAGGTAAAAAGACCGACTTGTTTGCCCGTTTTACGACTGTAGCGGGTGAGCGCGGTGCTGCCGATGCTGAGCGTGATATTCGCGGCTTTGCATTGAAGTTTTATACTGAAGAAGGTAACTGGGATATGGTGGGTAACAACACGCCAGTATTCTTCCTTCGTGATCCTCTTAAGTTCCCAGATCTAAACCACGCGGTGAAACGTGACCCACGCACCAACATGCGCAGCGCGAAGAACAACTGGGATTTCTGGACCTCTCTACCTGAAGCGCTTCACCAAATCACGATTGTGATGAGTGATCGTGGTATCCCTGCGACTTACCGTCATATGCACGGTTTTGGTAGCCACACATTCAGCTTTATTAACGCAGATAACGAACGTTTCTGGGTTAAATTCCACTTCAAATCTCAGCAAGGTATTAAGAACTTGTCTGATGCAGAAGCGGCACAAGTGATCGGCGATGACCGTGAAAGTCACCAGCGCGACTTGTTAGACAGTATTGACAACCAAGACTTCCCTAAATGGACGTTGAAAGTGCAAGTGATGCCAGAAGCGGATGCAGCGACAGTGCCATACAACCCGTTCGACCTCACTAAGATTTGGCCACACGCAGATTACCCATTGATTGAGGTGGGTGAGTTTGAATTGAACCGTAACCCGCAAAACTTCTTCGCTGAAGTTGAGCAGTCTGCATTCAACCCTGCAAACGTGGTTCCGGGTATCAGCTTCTCACCAGACAAGATGCTGCAAGGTCGCCTGTTTGCTTACGGTGATGCACAGCGCTACCGTTTAGGTGTTAACCATCAGCATATCCCTGTGAACGCACCTCGTTGTCCTGTACACAGCTACCACCGTGATGGTGCAATGCGTGTTGATGGTAACTTTGGCAGTACACTTGGCTATGAGCCAAACAATGAAGGCCAATGGGCAGAGCAACCAGACTTTGCAGAGCCAGCATTGAACTTGGATGGTGCTGCAGCGCACTGGGATCACCGCGAAGATGAAGATTACTTCTCACAACCGGGAGACCTATTCCGTCTGATGACACCAGAAAAACAAGCGATTCTGTTTGATAACACAGCTCGTAACCTAGGCGGCGTGCCTAAAGAGATTCAACTGCGTCACCTAAGACACTGTTACAAAGCCGACCCGGCATACGGCGAAGGCATTGGTAAACTGCTTGAAATCGATGTAAGCGAGTTTAATTCGTAATCGATAATGTAATTGGTTAATCAATAGGCCGTAGAGTGATGCACTCACGGCCTTTTTTGCTCCTATGGCTTAATAAACTATTGAATCTTAGTTGATATTTAATGATAGCTTTTGCCTATCAAATTAATAAACTCAGCCCATTATCTTTGTAAGAGTGATCGAATTATTCTACGACTATCAGTTTATAAAGTAGAAGAGTTTGAGATGAGTAACAGCGCATTAATCGTTGAAGGTGGAGCAATGAGAGGCATCTTCGCTGCCGGAGTGTTGGACGCCTTTATGCAAGACGATTTCCGTCCCTATGATTTTGCTATTGGCGTATCTGCGGGCGTGTCGAACCTTGTTGGTTACTTATCTCAAGCACCGAAGCGTAGTTATAACGTGATTACTACCATGGCGACCGATAAGACGTTTTTTAACCCTGCTCGCTTTGCTAAAGGTGGCAATTTGGTCGACGTTAAGTGGTTGTGGGATGAATCTAACCAACGTTATCCGCTTGATTACGGTCAGCTGTTCTCAAGTGTTCCTTTAATTGCTGCTGTAACTAACGTCGATACTGGCAGTGCAGACTACTACCATATCAAGCCTGAAAACCTTTCTAACGTGGTTGAAGCAACAACGGCTCTACCTATCGCTTACCGTGAAACACCGTGCTTCTCTGGTGGTTGTTATACCGATGGTGGCGTAGCGGATTCAATTCCGGTTCGCGAAGCATACCGTCGTGGTGCACGAGACATTACCGTGATTCTTTCTCATCCTTTGAGTTACCGAATGAAGCCTCAAAAGCACCAATGGATGCTGAAAAAACTATTAAAGAAATTCCCTAACATTGCAGAGTCGATGGCGGTGCGTGCTGAAAACTACAACCAATCTTTGGAGTTCATTCGTAACCCTCCAAAAGATGCGACCATCAAGGTGATTGCGCCACCGGAAACGTTTGCAGTTAAGCGACTCACTATGGATCAAAGCATCTTGGATGCAGGTTATGAGATGGGCGTGAAGGCAGGGGAAGAGCATCTGGCGATTCGAAAAGGTACATACGGGTTAGATATAGAGGATTGTCACTTCTGCATCTAGCCCTGCTTTCGATACAGGCATAAACCAAAAAGCCACGCTGTTCATCAAGAACCTGCGTGGCTTTATATTTGTAGATCTAGTTTGTTTTTAACTCAGTTCGTTATTGAACAAGCTCATTGCCGCTGGTGTTGCCTGCAAAGAAAGCGTCAACGCTGGTTAGTGTTGTATTGGCAATGTTGAACAGAGCATCTTTGGTTAAGAAAGCTTGGTGACCTGTGAACAGCACGTTGTGACAAGCAGATAGGCGACGGAATACGTCATCGACAATCACATCGTTAGACTTGTCTTGGAAGAACAGCTCTTTCTCGTTGTCGTAAACATCAAGGCCAAGCGCGCCAATCTTACTCTGCTTAAGCGCTTCAATAGCTGCAGTTGAATCTAGCAGTTCACCGCGGCTAGTGTTGACGATCATCACGCCATTTTTCATTTTCTCAAATGCAGTCGCATCTAATAGATGGTAGTTTTCTTTACTCATAGGGCAGTGCAAAGAAATCACGTCAGACTCTTGATAAAGCTCATCCAGTTCAACGTATTTAGCACCTAGTTCAACGGCTAATGGGTTTGGATACGGGTCGTAACATAGGATGTTCATGCCCAAACCTTTCAGAATACGCATGGTTGCTAAGCCAATCTTACCTGAACCGATTACACCAACGGTTTTACCGTGGAAGTTAAAGCCTACTAACCCTTCAAGGGAGAAGTTCGCATCACGAGTACGTTGGTATGCCTTGTGCAGTTTACGGTTCAAACACATCATCATGCCGACCGTGTGTTCAGCTACCGATTCTGGTGAATAAGCCGGAACGCGAACCACTTGCAGGCCAAACTCTTTGGCTGCGTCTAGGTCGACTTTATCAAAGCCTGCACAACGCATCGCAATCAGCTTAGTGCCGCCTTGTGCAAGAATCTCTAACACGTCTCGTGATAAGTCGTCATTTACAAATGCACACACCACTTCATTGTCGTGCGCCATTTTCGCTGTGGTTGTAGTGAGGCGAAAATCATGGAAATGAAACTCAGCGTTGAGTTTGCCTTTCGCTAGGTTGAATGATTTTTCGTCGTATGATTTTGAGCTAAAAAAAGCAATGTTGAGCATGGCTTCCTCTCTTACCTAAAAAATGAAAACCCCAATTATGTTTATTTGATAAGGGGTTAAAACTAATAACTCTGTTCAGTGTGCTAGAGTTTTTTTCTCTTGTCTATCACCATTAGTCATTGTAATTACTATGGTTATTTGGTCTTATATCTTTACTTATTGAACACTAAAAATCACAGTACGAAGTAGCTTGCTTATAAGTTCATCAATATCGAATGGATCTTATTTTCGAGTGTTGAACATCTTCTTGGTCTCTTTTTCTGACCAGAAGTTAATGTTGAATTGCGCGTCGTCACTCAGTTCTACTCGGTGCCAATATTGAGGTGGACTGGTGGCAAATTGCCCGGCTTCAATCGTGATAACATTTTCTGGTTCTGTTGCTTCTGCATCAGCAAAACCATAGAAGGTGACAGTGCCTTCCATGACGCAGATCTGACCAAACACGCCTTCCGCGGTGTTGTGATGGTTGAGCAGTGCTGCTGGGATGTTGTCTTTAGTGAAAAACGGTGTTGAACGTTGGATTTTCCAGTGTGACGGAATACGTAAATGACTCATATAAAACCTCTTATCTGACTGTTCTTTGAAAGTTGTGTTTCTGTGCTGCTATGTAACTGGTGGTGGTTGGTATTTACCAGTAGTTCTCGCTGCTGAATTGACCGGGCTTTCTGCGTAAGTGTTTTTCGAAACCTAAGCTGGTTAGCGCTTCACTTGTGTCACGAACCATTTGCGGATTGCCACACAGGTAGAAGAAACTGCGGGTTTGATTGAAAGCGACAGACGCGGCTTGCTCAAGGTCGCCTCCAAGTAACAAACTTGGGATTCGTCCGCGCAAAGTTCCGGTAACTGATTCTCTAGAAATAATTGGCACATATTTAAGTTTTCCTTGAAAGTGATCGACGAGTTGAGTGATACGGTCTCGATAAGTCAAGTCTTGTTCTGTTCTTACGGCATGAACCAATACAAGGTTGTTGAATGAGGCGGCTTTTTCTGTAGCCAATCCATTCTGTTGTTGAATCTGCATGCTTTCGAGCATTGAGATGAATGGGCCAACCGCGGTTCCGGTTGAAAGCATCCATAGATCGTCGACGTTCTCTGGGAGCTCATCCAATGTCATAAAGCCGCTTGGGTCTTTGCCGACAAAGATGTCATCGCCTGCTTTCAATTCATGAAGCTGAGGAGAGAGCTGACCGTTCTGATCCTTAATAATTAAAAACTCGAGATGTTGATGACCTTTTTCGTGCTCTGGTGCGTTTACCATTGAATAAGCACGTCTCACGAACTCATCTTCACTATTTAGCAAACCGAGCTTAGTAAACTGACCTGCCTGATAAGGGGAGACAGGAGCACTGACTTGGAGTGAGAACAATTGTTCTGTCCATTCTGTCTTGTGTAGGACTTTTCCGGTTACCAAACCATGAGGAATATCTGTCATATCATCACCTTTAAGAAGAGAAGTTATCTCATTAAGGATACTCAACTATTTACATTTTGGAGTTGCATGTACCATGCCAATAATGAGAATGCTTATCAATACTGACTTGTTGGCTAAAATTAATTTTTTTGTGTCAAAAAGACCCTTTTATAAATTGGTCTAAATGACTCATATGTGTGTTTGTTGTGTACGTGGTGCGTTGTTTTGGGGGATTTAGAGCCGAGCTTTCGCAAAGTCCGAAGAGTGGTTTGACCCCTGAAGTATTGTACTAATAACTAAAGAGAATAATTTGTAGATGCGTATAATGGCGGCTTTCGATCTCAATATAGCCGTGTTTTATGCTTGATAATCTTCGTATGGCCTTGAACGTGTTGTTCGTGACCCTCAATACCGCAATGACTGCGTTTACCGTGAGCTTCTTTGGCCTCATCAAACTGATTCTGCCAATCTCTGTTGTGCAAAAGTCGTGTACTCGTTTAGCTAACTTCACATTCTGGTGCTGGGCTTCGCTCAATCTTTGGATGTTGAACGTGAATAATGACATCGAGTGGCAAGTGGAAGGCGGGGAAGATATCTCGACTAAGCAGTGGTATTTGATGATGTCGAACCACCTGAGCTGGGCGGATATTGTGATTTTGTCTTCCATCTTGAAAGACAAGATGCCGATGACGAAGTTCTTCCTTAAGCACGAACTGCTGTATGTGCCTTTTGTTGGCTTGGCCTGCTGGGGCTTGGATATGCCGTTCATGCGACGTCACTCTCGCGAGTTTTTGCTACGTAACCCAGAGCGTCGTAATGATGACTTCAATGCAATCAACAAAGCGTGTACTAAGTTCAAGCTAGCGCCGACAACATTGGTTAACTTTGTCGAAGGTACGCGTGCTAAC
Organism: Vibrio sp. 10N.286.51.C3; assembly: GCF_003050065.1. Classification (NCBI taxonomy): domain Bacteria; kingdom Pseudomonadati; phylum Pseudomonadota; class Gammaproteobacteria; order Vibrionales; family Vibrionaceae; genus Vibrio; species Vibrio sp. 10N.286.51.C3. The sequence continues at coordinate 45,344 of NZ_PIGC01000001.1, forward strand.
CACGACAAACTGGCGACAGCGAAAACCCCTTATCGACACCTATTAAAGCCGAAAACCGGCGGTGTAGCGTTTGCTTTATCTGCAATGGGTCCAATTTTGGATGGCATTGTGGATGTGACTCTAGCTTACCCTGAAAACCAAACCTCTCCGTTTGAAGATATGCTGAAAGGCAAAATGACTAAGGTAGTTGTGCGTATTAAATTGCACCCAATGGATGAGAACGTAAACGGCAATTACTTTGAAGATAAGGCGTTTAAACGTCGCTTCCACAGTTGGTTGAACAATACGTGGAAAGAGAAAGATGCTTATCTTGATACGGTTTATGGGGTTGATACGCCCTCTGAGGCTGAATCGATTGATGAGACAGATGCGGTTCATAAGAAACAAGAGCAGTAAGCTCAAACCAAACTGATAGTATTGAAAAAGCCGATAGTTCATTGAACTATCGGCTTTTTATTGATTTGAACATTCTTAATATTCAGCAATAAAGTTAGTACTTACTATGGTTTAACCGACTGGTAGGCATCAATAATATGCTTCACTTGACTCGGTTTGCCTTGCTTCTCCTGTCCTTGATGGATACGTAAGTAGTGCTGCAATGTTTTGGCTTTGTATTGCTGTGATACCTTCATTTGTTCGTCACAACTTGGTGCCCAGATCTTGTCACCGACGTTCGATATCTCGCGAACGTTTTGGCTATTATCTGAATCACCTTGGTTATTACTCACCAATAAAACCTCGTAGTAACGACGGTTCTCTTCGATCAACATTTCATCAATAAGACCAAAATTGAGCGCCTTTAAATGGCTTCTCAACTCGAATTGCTGATGCACCGGACAAAGCAAGAAATCGATCGCTTTGTCTGGGTGTTGACGGTGAATATCATCGACTAATTTCTGAGTCAGATCGCCACCGACGCCTGCAATAATAACCAGGTGTTTGCCAGTATGTTTCTCAAGCGGAATAGCGGCGACATCCATGCAGTAGACTTGCCATTGACTGGTAACCGTTTTTTCAGCTCTGTTATCTTGTGGAAAGTAGCGCGCTAGCTTGCCTTCCAGTTCATTCATCAGAGACGGGACTATATCGACAAAGTGAATCTGAGAGGCTTTGTTATCCGACAACAGTTGAACACCCAAAAAGCCATGATCACAGCAACAGTCCCAAATATGCTGGTAGTCATTGCTGACAAGGGAATGGAGAGTTTGCAGTCGGTTACTTAGCTTCATAAGGTTCGTGTCGTTAGAAAAGGGGATATTGTCTTATCGAAGGCGCATTGTAATGACTTTCTAGAAAAACAAAAGCACCTTGGATGTGAACCCTAGGTGCTTTGTCGTGTGAGATAGTCTACAGGCTTGTTGGAATACGTTTAAGATGCTTTGGCAACGGCTCTGATATGGCCTTCCACTCGGTTCTTACCAAGCTGTTGTGCGATAAGCTTTGCCTGTTCCGCTAGCGCTAAAGCTGAATCGCGTTCGCCTTCTATTTGCGAGAACCCCACGCTAACCCCTAGTGATAAGGTGATATCTGGAGTGACGATGGTTTTCTCCGCGATTGCTCTTCGGCACTGGTCTAGCTGGAATTTGGCATCTTTCACATCATTCGCTTTGAATAATACAGCGAACTCTTTTCCTCCAACACGTGCCAAGCAAAGACCTATTGGTTTAGGGAAGTAACTTCGTATTGATTCTGCAGTCAGCTTAATCATCTTGTCACCGACTGCTTCACCGTAGGCACGGTTTACGTGGTCGAAGTTATCGATATCAAGCAGAGCAACATAGGTATCGGGCTCGCTCGCGTAGTTTTCGATGGCGCTACTGAAACTGTTTTTATTGTCTAACTGTGTCATCAGATCTTTGCTGCTCAATTGATGTTGAAGCAGTAAGTTCGACAAAGATACCTCAGTGTAATCTCGGATCATTCGCAGAATATTCTGGCTAATCGGTAAGTTTGCGTTTACATAGAGCACAGCGATCAACTGCTTACGAGAGTGCAAAGGAATACAGTAATGGCGTTGGTGTATTTTGAGTTTACGCGCCAATGGGTCGGCGTATTTTCCGCTTCTGTAAGCCATGGAGTCCGGAGCAAAGCGCTCTGCAAGGGCTTTGTCACAATGTACCGTTGATTTATTTCCGTGATAGTCGATGGTACTGAATGAGTGGTTCTCAGGCTGATAGAGACAGAATTGAATGCCTTTTTGGTAGGTGAAGCTGTCCAGTATGGATCTTAACTCTCGCTTAAAGCTTACAAGGTCATCGACTTTATTCAGTTGTGACAAGGACACGTTCAAACGATAAGCCAAATAGTTTGCGCCAATCCACAATAGAAGCAGTGAACCAAGTACCAAGCCAGTTAGCGTAAATTGGTGTGAGCTGGTTAAGATGTCGTGGCGATCGGTGCCTGCGATGAATACCCAGTTCAAGCTGTTGTCAGCGTCAAACACCGATATTTTGAAGTTATCTTGATAGTAGTATTCGTGCTTACCAACGGTTTCACCTTGTGAGAGTTGATGGCTGATACCTGCGTGATAGCTAACAGATTTAGAGCCTATACGTTTTGGGTCTGGGTGGAAAACCAGTCGTTCTGTCGCTCTATCCACCACGAACACATAACCATGGTTAAGGGTCTTTAAATCTCTTAAGCCTTGTGTGGTGTGCAGAAGATCAAACTCAATCCATATTTCCTCATTCAGCCTTTCGGCTGTGTGCTTTACGGCGAATACCCAACGACCGTCTGCCTTTTGGTAAACGGAAGAGATATAGAAGTCTTCAACAACACTGTCTATTGAATGCCATTGAATTGCTGATATCTGTTCATTTGATAGAGGCAAACCTCGAGTGGAAATGTAGTTTTGATATTGAGGTTGGTATCGAATGATATCGGAGAAGTTAGGCGTTCTTTTTAGAATGTTATCGCTGAGTTCGCGGAATTTTTTGTCATCAAAGCTGGTGGCTTGAGGTAAGCCTAGGCTAGTTTCTAGGAAGTAAAGCTTGCCAAATACCGCTTCGATGTTGGAACGAATAGTGGAGCTTGCGATACGAATGTTTGACGATGATTGTTCAGTTGCTGCTGTTTCTACTTTTTCAAGCTGAGCCACAGCTAGATAGAGCATCCCTCCAGTTAATAAAATAATGTATGGTTTAAAAAGCCGAATTAATGTTTTAGGTAAAGCCATGATATCCAAAGACGTTATAGATTCATTTTTATAGTACGGCCATACTAAACAGTTTTCGTAATCACATCAATGCAAATGATTCCATATAAATGAATGAGTTTTGTGATATTAGGCTAACAAAAAAGCCAGTCATAAATATAACTGGCTTCTATGGTTTTCGGTGTTTTATTACGTTGGCTTAACTTTTAACTTAACTCAGTCTTTCCTGGCGAATAATGCAAAATCGCCATCGAAGTTGGCGACAATAACATTTCACCTTCAGCATGACCCGGTTTTACATTTCGTAGGTTAGTATCGCAGATCTTCACCCAGTTTTGATCACGATCACTAGGTAAAGAAAAACGTGCTGGTGCGTTGGTTTGGTTGATCAGATAAATCAACTCGTCACCATTTTTACCAATGCCTAAATGCAGCGCAACTGAGCTTAAACGGTTCCAGTCATCATGCTCCATGAGTGTGCCATCGACACGGCTCCAGAAGATGCGATTAGAGTTACGCTTTTCGCCACTGAATGCCTTAATAAATGGCACCATGTATTGCTGACGAGCAGAAATCATTTCCGATAGCCAAGTCTTGAAGTATGTCTTGCGTTCAGAGTCTTCCCAGTTAAGCCAACTTGTCACGCCATCTTGGCAGTATGCGTTGTTGTTACCTTTTTGAGTATGAGATAACACATCGGCCGTCAGAATATGTGGAATACCAAAAGCAAACAGCAGGCTCGCCATGAAGTTACGTTTCTGCTTCTCACGCGTGGCGATCACTAACAGGTTTTCGGTTTCGCCTTCAACACCATAGTTCTCAGAGCGGTTGTCACCGTGTCCATCGCGATTGTTTTCACCATTCTCTTCGTTGTGTTTGTGCTTGTAAGAAACAAGATCCTGCATGGTGAAACCATCGTGATAAGTGATGTAGTTGACGGTCAATTTGTACGGCCAGTGTGCTGCGCTATAGATGTCACGTGAACCCATCAAGCGAGTCGCAAACTCTTTCAGGTAGCCTTGATCACCGCGCCAGAAGCTGCGTGTGATGTCTCTGAGCTTGTCGTTACACTCATTCCAACCTAACGGGAAATTACCAACTTGGTAGCCATTCGGGCCGATGTCCCAAGGTTCAGCGATGAGCTTAGTTTCTTTAAGTACAGGATCTTGAGCAACGGCTTTGAAAAAAGCGGCCTCAGGATTGTAGTTGTCACCTTCTCGCCCCAGCGTGGCTGCTAAATCAAAACGGAAGCCATCGACTTGGAATTCACTTACCCAGTAACGAAGCGTATCCATGACTAAGTTGAGTGCAGGTTGATGGGTTAGATCGACCGTATTACCGCAGCCTGTGAAGTTCGCATAATGACAGCCATGTTTGATGTAGGAGTTGCTATCCAGCGCTTTTAGATTGAACGTTGTCCCACCTTCACCACCTTCAGCTGTGTGGTTGTATACGACGTCAAGGATGACCTCGATACCATTGCGGTGCAGTTCACGAATCGCGGTTTTGAGCTCAGTAACCGCGTCTTTTTCTGCATAGCGAGGGTCTGGCACCATGAACAGGTATGGGTTGTAACCCCAATAGTTTACTTTCCCCATATCCAATAGGTGGGGTTCATGCATACACGCAGCAATAGGTAAAAGTTGTAGAGAATTGATATTTTGCTGTTTATAGAACGCAAGCATTTCAGGGCTAACTAACCCTAAGTAACGTCCTTTAGTATTGGTCGCTACTTCAGGATGAAGTTGAGATAGGCCTTTTACATGGGTTTCAAAAAGAACGGTCTCTTCGCGGCTAATGCGTGGTTTTTCTACGCCTTGCCAATCGAAAGTGTCATCAATAACAACACATTTCGCCATAGCAAAGCTCTTCTCATTGGTATACGGCGTGACGTAATCGAGCGGTTCGCTGATTGCTTTGGCATACGGGTCTGAAAGTAGGATTGGCCCATTGTCAGTGTCAGCAATGAAGCCGTATTTTTGCCCCGCTTTTATACCATCAATAAAAACATATCTGATATCAGCGTATTCATTTTCCAACTTATAAGTGGTGAATTCATCGTTCTCGTCAAAAAGAGCAAGAGAGAGGGATTTACAGTCAGGAGAATAAATTGAGAAGTTACAGCCAGTGTTTCCTAGCGTTGCGCCTAGTGGATAAGGGCGAGCGAGCGTTCTAGTCATTGCTTGATTTCTTGTTCGTTTATCAACATCAGTGAACTATAAGTAAAAAGCTTTGTCACAGTAAGGTCAAGCAACTTCACAGAATAATTATTGTTAAAAAAATAATTTACCGATTAGGTTCAAATTATATATTTGAAGTAGATCTCACTTAAGGTGAATAATTAGATCTGTGTGCTGTCTACTCCTCCTAGATTAAGTGATCTACCTCTTTAAAACACCATTCTGTATATTTTCTACTCCCCTCTAGTCCCCCTTAATTAACTTAGGGGTGGAGGAAGTCAAACTTGTCATCCCCTCTTAATATTGACCCCGTTGAAACGAATCAGGGGAAACCCTAAACCTCTCTATCTTACGACTACCATTACTGCCTTTGGTTGCCGCAAGAGAGCAAAAATATAAAAACCTAAAATAAATCGTCCTTAATGGAGTTAAGAATGAAAAAAGTAAGTTTGATTGCTGCTGCAGTGGCAACTACATTAGCTGCTGGCTCTGCGTTCGCTGTAGATTTTAATGGCTACATGCGTGCTGGTACTGGTATTAGCGGAAATGATGGTGGTGACGTTTCATTCATGAAGAATGGTATTGGCCGTCTAGGTAATGAAAACGACAACTACTCTGAGTTTGGCTTGGCTGAAGAACTAAAAACTGGTGAGCAAACTTGGCGTTTAGAGTCAATGATTGCTTCTGGTGCTGATGGCGCAAATGGTTGGGAAGACGGTGACTTTAACGTTGCTCAGTTTGCGGTTAAAGCAAAAGGCGTTCTATCTTTCGATGAAGAAGCGACTCTTTGGGCTGGTAAAACATACTACCAACGTAAAGATATTCACATCACTGACTTCTACTTCCTAAATACATCAGGTACTGGTGGTGGTATTGAAAATATTTCAGTTGGTAACCAAAAACTTTCTTTAGCAATTATTCAAGATGGCGAAGATGAGAACGGTGCTGGTTACATGGCTGATGCCCGCCTAGCGAATATCGGTTTATGGGAAGATGCTAGTTTAGAGCTTGGTGTTGTTTACAACTTCGGTACTGAAAACAAGAATGGCAAATACGATGGTGATGATGGTCTACTTGCTACAGGTATTATCCACCAAAACATGAGCAATGGTTTTAACCAAACAGTTGTTCAGCTAGGTACTGCTGGTTACGGCGTTCAAATGGCTAACTTCTGGGGTTCTGGTGCTTACTATGATCGCTCTGGTGCTCAAGATGATGGTTTTGGTTACCGTATTCTTAACTGGGGTGTAATGAACCTAGGCGAATCTTGGGAAATGGGTCACCAACTTGCATACCTAGCAGGTTCAGACCTAGGTGTTGATAAGCATGATTCAAGCCAATACTCTATCGTGGCTCGTCCAATGTATAAGTGGAACGACACAATGCGTACTATCTTCGAAGCTGGCTATAACGCTGGTGAAGTAGACAACGTTGACTTTGGTGGCGCTAAATTTACTGTTGCTCAAGCATGGGCAATGGGTGACAGCTTCTGGGCTCGTCCTGAAATCCGTGTATACGGTAGCTACCTAATGGATCTAGAAGGTGATTCATTCGGCGAAGTGAAAGATGCGAGCGGAGATGTAACAGCTAAAGGTGCTGACAACGACTTCGTTGTTGGTATCCAAGTTGAAGCTTGGTGGTAAGCCACTTAGCTTAAAATCCTAAACTGTCCTAATTCATAGCCGGCTTGCGTCGGCTATTTTTTTAAGGAATGTACGATTAAGTTGATCGTTCCCTAGGTGAATAGTTCTCTTTGTGGTAATTAAAGTTAGTAAATTTCTTAAAAAAATAAAAAGGAAGGGTTATGTATTTTAAAGCTCTGATGTTGAGTGGCTGTGTTGCATTGGCCGGTTGCCAATCTGCACAAGTAGTCGAGCAAGTGCAAGTGGTACAGGCTGAACAAGTTAACTCGATTACTGGTCTTCAATTTGCCCCGATGAAGCTTCCAAGCTCGGCAATTTTTGATGTGACACCAAATAGCCAAGTATTAAACTATCAAGGAATAAACAGCCCTGTAGTAGCGATTGAACTGCCTGCAGATCGCGGTGAGTACTCGATTAATATCACGAGCATTATCGGCGATACAGCGTTTGTTCCTAATGCGGTTATCTATGACGAAAACGGTAGTGAGCTAGAGCGTTACGGTAAAGAGAGTTTCGAGTACGCTAAACCAAGACTACACTTGGGGAACCGTCTCGTTGCTGAGAACGATTTTTACCCACCGACAACAGCAAAATCAGTTTATTTAGTTATCTATACAGATCAAGCTGATATTGGTGATTTTACTGATGTGATCCATCCTGCTCGTTTAGATGCGGAAGGTCGTGGTAACTATTTACCTGAAGTGAAAGATATCCCGATTCCAAATGCTAACGTTGGTAAGATAGAAGTAACAATCGATAAAGCGAGCTTCTTTTCTATTGGTTCATCGAGCAGCGAATCTAACGCTAAACCAGCCGCTGCGACTAAGATCGATACCATTCAACCTGAAACGCAAACCTACTATCACAATGCGATTCAAACGGCTGTAACTGAAGACAATATTCCTAAAGCTCTGAGCTTATTAGATGAAGCAAAAGCACTAGGTATTGAAGGCGCGCAAGAAGTATTTGTAAAAGCCGTCAATAAAAAGTAGTCGAATAGTTTGTAAATACTGATTGATATAAAGAGAAGGGCTCCTAGTAGGGAGCCTTTTTTATTGATTGTAATATATTAAAAGTAATACTCATGTTAACCAGAATCTTTGAATGTAAATAATCTCAGGCTTACACATAATAACCAATAACCAATAACCAATAGCTAATATAAATGGGCGTAATTCGTTGTTTATAGTTTTGATTTACTAACTACTAAAAAACACTCTCGTCTATTTTACTCTTGTCAAATAGCTGAATACGAGCTCTATTGACGAATCGCTATTTCATCTAGTGGCCTAAAGTCGGCCTCCTAAACTTTACGTACACTGGAATTATACGTTCACACGACATCGTTATACTTTCTACCAAGAACCAAGAACCAAGAACCAAGAACCAAGAACCAAGGCGGTTTGTTTATCTCTTAACATTTATGTTAATCAAGGTCAGGGAAGGGTGGGACGTGTTGGGATTGGTGTTTGTTGAGCACAAAAAAAGGGAGACTGAGGTCTCCCAAAAGGCTAGCTTGCGCTGGTTTTATTATCTGTTTATTAGAATCGTAAGCTTTAAGGCTTAATTCTTGGTTACTGAAACGACCGCTTTTTCTACATTGTCATCCAGCTCATTAATCGCATTCAGAGTGAAGGTGTAGCTGCCAGCTTCTGCTACGCTTAGTTGGCAGTTACCATCACTACCTAGGTTGATTGACCCATTAGCAAGTTCAACGGAGTCACAACCAAAGTTAGGTGTTTTCCAGTCAGCATCTGCAAACTTGAAGCCATAGTTACCCGCTTCCAAGCTACCTGTTACTGAATAAACGCCGTTACTTACAAAGCTCATTGCCCAACCCTCAACAGGGTTCCAGCCATTCATATCACCACGTACATACACGGTAGTTTGACCGTATGGCGGAATGCTAGACACATCTTTATCAGAGTTATCAACTGGCAGACCGACACCTTGTGCATCACCTTGAGCTTGTACAAATACAGCGGTGGTTAGTGCCGGTACTGTGAAGGTCTCAGCGGCGAAGCTTGCACCTTTCACTGTATCATCAGCAGAGTTTTGTTGAACGTCATGAAGTGTAAAGCCTGTCGCTCCTGTGATTTTGAACGATTGAGATTCATTAGTTGAGTTTACAACTGCCACAATCGCATCATTTGCAGGGTCAAGATCGTCGCCCGCAGACACACCATCATCGATAGACATGACAATCAGGCCTTCGACTTGATCTTCGCCAACATTTCGGAAATCGACACGCTTCATGACTTCGTCTGCTGTACCTAAGCGGAACAGTTCACTTGAGCTACGGATTTTTAGTAGTTCTAGGAATTGCTGCTTAGTCAGTTCAATGTCGTTTGCGTCTGGTTTAGCAGTGCTGTCAGCAATGATAGTTTTGATCAGATCCCAGTTCGCACCATCTTTGTCTTCACGAGGTAAGCCAACATTCCAGTTATTGTCAGTACCATCAAACATCACGCGGTTGTACCAATCGCCAGAGTCGTAAGAATCGCGCTGCATTGATTTAGAACGTAACAGTTCAGAACCCATGTGTATGAATGGGATGCCTTGGCCCAACATGACGGTCGAGAGTGAGACCGACTGCATGCGAGCGCGTTCTGCAGAGCTAGTACCGGTGGCGATTTTGTATGCGTTGTTATCCCACAGCGTTTGGTTATCGTGTTTTGAAACGTAAGAAATGTTCTCTGAAGGCATCTTAGTGTAACCAGCTGGCGCGCCGTTGTAATCAACGTTTTTACCCAGTTTGGTATCGCCTTTGTAATCAATCAGTACGTATTCTGCGAGGTTACCTGCCATACCTAAACGAACAAGGTCTTGGTTATGCAAACGACCATTGATCGAATCTTGATCAACTTTGGTTTCTTCGTTGGCAATCGCTGCGTTACCAAAGCCTTGGTTAAAGCGAAGTGGGTGGTTGCCTTCTGAATCGACGCCACCATCAAACGGGCTACCGCCACGAACAGCGTCACGCAATCGATCAGAGAATGTACCTATCTCTGTGCCTGCCATATTGATTTGGTTCGCTTGGTCGAAGCGTGCGTTATCCGCTACTTCGCCGAAATCCCACCCTTCACCGTAGAACAGTGTGTTCTCGTCGATTTTACGAACTTCAGCAAGAGCTTCTACCATTACGTCTTTTGGTTGGTGACCCATTAAGTCAAAACGGAAACCATCCACCTTGTAGTCGTCAGCCCACACCTTAAGTGAGTCGACCATTAACTTACCCATCATTAGGTTTTCGGTCGCAGTGTTGTCACAACAGGTCGAGTTTTCCACGCCACCTGTGTTCACATTAAGACGGTGGTAGTACCCAGGGACAATCTTATCCAGTACTGACTTATCGTTTACGCCAGATGCATTGGTGTGGTTGTATACCACGTCCATGATCAGCTTGAGATCCATGTCGTGCGTGGCTTTCACCATTTGACGGAATTCTAGAATACGTTGAGAACCATTAGGATCGGTCGCGTAGCTGCCCTCTGGCACAGTGTAGTGGAATGGGTCGTAGCCCCAGTTGAAGCTGTCCAGCATGCGCAGGTCGTTCATTAATGCTTGCGCATCGCCTGTTGAAGGGTCATAACCATCGAGTACATCTTCGATGACTTTATTTTCGTCTTCGTTTCCACATAAAGCAGCAGTCGGTTTTACATCACACAGTTTGCCAACGGTGTCGGTGATATCGACGCGGCTCGCGGCATCTTCATCAACGGTCGCGATATCAAATGCCGGTAAGATATGCAGCGTGGTTAAACCTGCTTCTTGCAGAGCTTGTAGGTGCTTGACCGACTCACGATCGGCTTCTGTGAGAGCGAGGTACTTGCCGTTCAGGCTTGCTGTGCCTAGTTTATCGCTGAAGCTAAAGTCACGAAGGTGTGATTCGTAAAGTACATGGTCTTCGTCTTTCTCTACCGTTGGACGCTCATATCCAACCCAACCTTCAGGCATTAATGCTGAATCATCAAGATCGATCACTTGAGAGTATGCTGAGTTTTTCGACAAACTGAGTGAGTAAGGGTCGGTTACTAGGCGAGTTTCAATGTTACCTGTGGTTGGATGGTAAACCTTCACTTGGTAGCGATAGTAACTGTTGACAGCGTTAGGTACCGCGTCAGTCGCCCAAATACCCGTCTCAGTGCTTTCCGTCATTGGGAACACTTGTGAACTTTGCAGATCTTCGCTGTACAAGACGAGTTCTACATCTTGCGCGGTTGGTGCCCAAAGCTTGAAGGTCGCTGCACTGCCTTCAACAATCGCGCCTAGTTCTTCACCCATTGCGTTACCAGCATCTTCGCTAGCAAATACCGCATCAAGCACACCTGGCTTTTGAACCTCAGTTGAAGAGATAACATCGCCATTGGCATTATAGGCAACAAAAATTATCTGAGATTTTAAGATGGTGCGTAATGTGTTGTCGTCAACGTCGATAGCAAGGGCAGGTAAGCTTGCAAGGTGGCGGAAACGCTCTTTCAATTCAGAAGACAATTCCCCATCTTTGCTTAGTTCAATTGCAGTGCCGCCCACGATCTCTTTGTCGTCGTTCATCGTGATGCTGTTATCGAGTGCGTAGAACAGCTTGACAGAATCGGCGTTACCAGCGGCTTCCCAAGCGATAGTGTCTGCGTCTAACCAATGCGCTTTTTGGCCATCAATATTCACTGGGCGCTCTGAAATTGGGTCGTAGTACAGCTCGCTGCTGCCATGGAACCCGAATACACCTTGCGAATCACCAAGTTTGGTTAACTCGATTTTTGAATTGGCACTACCAAACGCTTTTTCGTCGCCATTGTGTAAGATGAAGTTCATGCATTTATGTGGGTCAGAAGCATCTGGATCGACTTTCAACACATAGTAAGCGCCGTAGGTATCACTGATACCATCAAATTCGTAAGGTGCTTCCCAGTTAGTACCCGTTTCGCTTAGCCCCATGCCTTTTAAGTCTGTGCTAGTACAGCCTTCGCCATTCCATAGGTGAAGCCCCCAACCGTCGTAAGTTGAGCCCGAAGTGCTCGCGGCTGCAACATCACGTTTGTAATACACAACGACTTCGTTTTCGCCTGCTTTGTATAAGCCATCGTTGCCTGCGTCTGTGTCATTGTCGCTATCACTGCCACAACCTGCGATCAAAGTAGCGGTGAATAGAGGTAAAATCGCTTTGGCCAAAGTCGAGCGCTTGAAGCTTCTCTTTTTGGTCATATTGAAGGTGTTTCGTAGAGATATAATTTTATTAATATTTATGTTGTTCACGTTTTGATATCCATATTTCACTTTTTATGAAGATAAATATCCTAGCTTTAACCAAGGTCAACTATTTGTGATGGCAATGTATAAAGTTATTTTTAATTCGTAATTATAAGAAACCTAGTGTCAATATCACGCTTTGTATTTGGTTAGTGCTGGATTAATTGGATCAATGACTCATATGTTCGGAATCAATAACCTAAGGCGTAGAGGATAGGAGTAGATAATAAGGATGAGAACTCATCCTTATTAATGTGAGACGAATACCACTTTTTTTGGCTCTTATTTTTCAATGGCAATAAAGTTTTATTTATTACCGTTTTTATTGCTACTATAGCTAATAATAACCCTATTAATTAGTGTGGAGTAACCACAAATATTTTGACACTAAAAATGGATTCACATAAGTGTGAAAATACTGTCATTTCTATTTTCAGATCCTTTCGATTACGATAGATCCAACGTGTGTTTAGGAAGAGGTTTCTTAGTAGACTAGCTCCGTGCTACTGAGCTCTTTCTATCAAAATCTACAGGGCGTAATTGCCACAATATGTGAGCTGTTACCCAAAAGGAGTTGATGTTGTCTTCATCTATTAAAATTGCTATCACCTATCTGATGTTGGTTGCGATATCTGTGTTGTTTGCAGAAAGTTCTAAAGCGCTGTTGGTGTGGTATTTGGTTATCGGATTGGTGACGTTTTTTGTGTACGCGAAAGACAAGCGAGCAGCGATCAATGGTAATTGGCGTGTTCCAGAGAAAACCTTGCATGTTTTTTCTGTAGCTGGTGGTTGGTTGGGGGCTTTGCTCGCACAAGACAAGCTGCGTCATAAAACGCAAAAGCAGCCGTTCAGAGCGATTTATTGGCTGACGGTGGCGATGAATATAGCAGTGTTTATATGGACGTTAACACCGAGTGGGCAGGCGATATTCGGTCGTTGGGTTAGTGAGGTTATTGGATACTTGTAATGAAATTGATGGTTAGTAATCACTTGCTAACCATCATATGGAAGCTATCTGGCTACAACATCGGAATCGTTGAGGCTAACAGCAACCCCGCCATGCCATAGTTGAAGCTTTTGATGCGGACTGGCGTTGTTAGCCAGTGTTGCAGTTGCTTGCCTGCTGCCGTCCAGAAAGTTACGGATGGCAAGTTAGCTAGTGTGAATATCGCTGCGATGATTGCAAGTTCCCACCATGAACTACCGCTGCTATAAACAGAAATGGCTGTCAGTGCCATTGACCAACCTTTCGGATTAACCCACTGAAAACTTGCCGCGCCAATGAAGGTCATCGGTTTATAAGCTTCAGTGCTTTTAGCTTTTCCACTCTTTGCTATTTTAATCGCTAGGTAAACCAAGTAAGCAAGGCTCAGGTATTTCAAGATTTGGTGCGTCACCGGGTATGCATTGAAAATCCCCATTAAGCCGAAGCCAACCAACAGCAACATAGCGGCAAACCCTAGAGCTATGCCAAGCATGTGTGGAATGGTACGAGCAAAGCCAACATTGGCACCTGATGTCATGAGCATGATGTTATTTGGACCCGGCGTGAAGGTCGAGACAAACGCAAACAAGGCAAGCGCGCTAAGTTGTTCTAAAGGCATTATGGTTCTCCAGCAATAAAATGAACGAAGTGACTGACCGGTCATGACTTTCACGTGTTGAGAAACATAGTAGGTGGAAAGTAAGGCAATTATGTGCTTTTATTTCATCTATTATCACTAAATGCACAATAATAAGTACCTATGGATAGATTTGACGAAAGGATATTGCAAGAGCTTAAATTGGACGGCAGAATCTCCAACATTGAGCTTTCAGAACGAATTGGTCTGTCGGCTTCAGCGACCTTAAGGCGAGTACAAGATCTTGAGCGTAAAGGGATCATTCAAGGTTACCGCGCGGTTCTTGATAATGGCTTAATGGGCATTGGTTTTATTGCCTACGTTTCGATTGGCTTATCTAGCCATAGCAAAGCGGCTCAGTTGGAATTTGAACAACATGTCAGCATGGAAAAAGAGGTGGTGGAATGTCACAACATCACTGGCGCTAACGAGTATTTGTTGAGAGTCGAAACCAAAGATCTGCCGGGATATAAGAAGTTTCATGCCGATGTACTTGGGGAATGTGCTCAGGTTCAATCCATAACGACTATGGTTGTGATGGATACCCCTAAAGATGAACGCTAATCGAGTTTTATTGCAGGAGAGGCGAAGTGCCCAATACTAATCAGTTGTTATTGTTCTTAGATGTGGTTCAACAAGGGTCGTTCACCAAAGCGGCAACCTTGCATGATATGGACAATTCATCACTCTCTAAACAGATAAAAAAGCTTGAGCAAGACTTAGGTGTTCAGTTGCTCAACCGCTCTACGCGCTCGTTCTCATTGACGTCGGCAGGGGAAGATATTTTAGCGCAAACCTATGTGCTGAAAGATACCATTAATCAGATCCAAGGCATTGCTGATTCATACCAGTCTGAACCCAAAGGTGTGTTACGAATTACATCTCCGATCTATTTTGGTCAGCAATACCTGCAACCTATCATCACTCAGTTTATGAGAAAGTACCCGGATGTTCAGATTGTCCTTTCACTGGACGATAAGATCGCCAATATCATCGCAGGCCAATTCGATATCGCCTTTCGCTTCAGCAAGCTTGTTGAATCGAATTTGATTGCGAAGAAGATTGCTGACAGTAACTTCATGTTGGTCGCGTCGAATGATTTTGTTAAGCAGCACGGTGAACCTAAGACACCACAAGATTTGCTAGCTTTGCCTGCGGTGATTTATACCAATGGCGATATGACGGTTGATCATCTGCGTATCAGTGAAGAGCCGCATGGCAATACTTTCCAAAGCCTGACGATTCGTGGCAACTATAAGGTGAGTGATGTTCGTACCATGGTGTCTTGTGTGAAAGATGGTCTAGGTTATGGCTTCCTTGATCAATCAAACCTGTATGCCTCAATGAAAGAACTTGGCTTGGTCACCTTGCTACCGGATTATCCGATTTCTACAATCGATACCGCGATTTATGCTGTCTATCCACACCGCAAACAGACCAAGCTGGTGAAAGAGTTCATCACTACGGTTCAAGACTATATTGGCTCTCCAACCATTTGGGAGAAGATGCAGCAAGGTTAGCTGCTTCTATGCCATATCAAATAAAAAAAGGAGCCAGAACTTCATACGAACTGGCTCCTTTTTACTCTCAGGCTATAACTGATTTACAATGTAAAGTGTAGCTATAGCTGGTGTGAACGGCTCTTTTCTCGAAAAGAGTCCCTCTTTAAGTGAAGCTAGTGATTATGAATCACTTCTTTGCCACTTGGATAAGCTTTTGTACCCAATACGTGGCCATCCACTTCTTTACCGTAGTAGCCCTGATGTTTGTGATAGCGTTCTGCATTATCAGCCACATCGCCCTTGTATCTCGGGTATTGTGGGCGCTCATGGCTATTCACAAACGCAGCCACATCCCATGCATCTTGAATCGAAAGTTGCTGGCTCTTTCCAAGCGGCATGTTTTCATAGATAAAGTAGGCAGCTGTGTTCACGCGGTGCATACCCGCGCCCCAGTTATACGCGTTTTCGCCCCACAGTGGTGGGAAGTATGATCGGCCGTCTGCTCCTTTAATACCTTCACCATTTTGACCATGACAGGTTTGGCAGCTGGTTTGGTAAACCTTCTCACCACGCGCTATTGACGGTTCTTGTTCAGGGTTAGCAATCTTAGGGTAGCCACGGCCTGCCAACTTGCTGCGATCATCGATCGGGTATTTGCTTAACAGCTCTTCCGGAAGAGGGAAGCTTTCCGCTTTACCACCGATTTGTAAATCTGCATCACTGATCTCAGGAACTGGCGTATCTTGCATACCGTTCTTATCTAAGATGCCGCCCATCGCCAACCAGTAGGAGTAAGCGCTGAGTGCGACCAGTTCTTTTGAGTCTAAGGCTGGTGCGATTCCGTTCATTGAATAGGTGAAACAGCCTTGAATACGCTCAGCGTAGCTGTTGACCTTGTCGTTCTTCTTACGATAAGCCGGATAAGCCATGTAAGCGCCCCAAAGTGGCGCTGCATTGGGCTTCATGCCTGCTTGCATGTGGCAGTTAACACAGTTTTGCTCGTTGCCGACGTATTCGCCACGCATCTGTTGTGAGTCAACAAACAGTGAGTAGCCCAGTTTGACTTTGTCGCCAAATTCTCCTGCTGGGATATCCACTAAGTCGCGTGGCACTAGGTACTTGTTGTCTTTCACTTTTTCGACGGCTGGCAGTTCGGTTTGGCGATCGGGCAACTCACCTTCGGCGTAAGCGATTCCAGAGGCAAGGGTTGCGGTAATTAAAAGTAATGTTTTCATGCGAGCCCTTTAGTATCGGAAAGATGCGAAGTAGTAAGACAGTTTTTTGATTTCATCGTCGGTTAACTTGCCTGCGATGTTGCCCATCATGTTCAAATCATCACCCTTACGAGTGCCGTTTTTCCAAGCGTTGAGCTGATTTTGAATGTAGTCGGCGTGCTGGCTCGCTAGGCGTGGAAATTTGTCTACACCCATACCACTTGGCCCATGACAGGTTGCACAAGCTGGAATGTTTCTATCCCAATCGCCTTGGAATACAAGCTTACGATAAGGATTATCAATATCAGCCTGTGAGCCGCGCTGTTCTAAATCGCTGAATTCGTATGACGGTAATGATGCAAAGTACTCTGCTACTTCACGACGAACGGTAGGATCAGACACACCATCCGCCATGCCCTTCATGATCGCGCTTTGACGCTCACCACTAGAGAATAGAACCAGTTGGTGTTCAAGGTAGTCAGCATTGAGCCCTGCTAGCATAGGGGCAATGTTGGGCATGCCTTTACCGTCAACTTGGTGGCATCCGCTACAGGTTTCTGCGGCTTCTGGCATTGGATTAGGCGCTGCTTGTGCAAAACCAGATAAAGAAAGGCTTCCCAGAGCTGCGATACAAAGCGTTAGTGTTTGAGTTTTAATTTTCAGCTTAGTCATGAGGCGTCGCTATTGGTTGTAGTGCACGCATTTTCGACATAATTGATTGTTCGCGCTATTGTGGATTTCCACATTAATTCACTTGGAACTTGAGATAAGCCTCACATTAATAACCTCAACCACCAGAATGGCATTGATGTGAATTTCGATAGGCGAATCAGGCTGCCGTTAACGAAATGCAAGGGAACTTCCATGTTCGCCTCGGTGTAACTGCTTGTTAAGGCTCTTTTATGGCACCGATCGTATAAGCATAGCTGCTTTATAGATCCGGGCTTAAAAAGTTGTGATGAAGAGAAGAAAAGAGAAGAAAAGAGAAGTGAAGAGTGTTTGGTTGTTGTGAATTGAATGCTGTCGATGTATTGACTGCTAAAAAAGCAGAGCAACCTCGAATGGCGAAGTTGCTCTGTTGTGTCCCTATTCCGGAATGACTAGGGATATATGTTGGATCACTGATTAGACTTTGTAGATCTTAGCCGGAAGCGCTTGTCTTGCTGCTGCTCCCACAACCCAATCTAACATCACGCCTTTGCCTTCTCTTGTCGGGTCAATCAAGCCTATATCATTGATGTTAACGCCATCGTTCGACTTCATCTTCAATGGTTGTTGTGTGTCACCAATCCAGTGTGCACGTTCACCGAGCTCTTTGTGTCCAAAGCCGTGTTCAAAGCCTAATGTGCCTTGTTTGATACCATCAATCACCATCGCCAACGCGTGTGTAGTTGAACTCGGTGTTTCAATGGCAAATATGTCGCCTGTTTTGATGCCAGCAGAAGAGGCGTCTTGCGGGTGAATGTAAACTGGGTTCACGCCTTTGATCGACTCCAAACGTGGTGACAAGTTAGATACTGCACTGTGAATGTTGGATTTAAAGTTGGTCAGAGTAAATGGCCACTCTTTGGTCGGGAATTGCTCTGCCAAAGGTGTGCCGTCTGCCAGCTTCTGTGGATACCATGTCGGGCAACCCATGTACTGTTCGCCACTGATGGTGTTGCGAGAGGTCCCCAGCTTTTCATTCCAGATAGCCAAAGGTTTGGTCCATTTGTATTTCATGGTTTCATTGGTGTAGGCATTGGTTGCGTCTTCGAAACGACCGCCACGCGCAAAGATATACGCCACTTTGAGCATCTCTTCTGGCTTAAGCGTTTTGTTCATCACAGGTACTAGGCGCTCTAGACCAGACCAAACGATATCTTCTGCATCTACATTAGGCACTCCGCCTTTAACGAACGCTAGATTAGCCGCAGAGCGCAGGTAGAAATCTTCCGCACTATTGATGCCGTGCCAGTTACCTTGACTGTCTTTAATTACGTTATCGCCAAAGCCACCCAAGCCAAGTGTTTTCGCCAGATCAATAAAGAAGTTCTCTAGGTTGATGGCACGTCCGTCCTGAGTGCGAGAAGTTTTAGGTTCAACAATCGGCCAACGAGCGGTGATCGCCTTAGTTGCAACGCCATGCCAAGGTGTTGCCATGCCCCAGCTTTCGTAGGTTACCGTGTCTGGCACTAGGTAATCTGATAGTGCTGTAGTTTCATTGATGAAGGCATCGATAGAGACGATCAAACCAAGCTGTTTTGGGTCCTTAAGCTTGTCGCCTAACAGGTTGTCTAAACCCGGTACGCCATAGAGTGGGTTCGCCATGTGGTTGATCCACGCTTTTGCGCGGTAAGGGTAGCCATCAATGGCTGCTGATAAATGCTCGGTTAAAAGCGGCGCTGAGATTGGGTACCACGGCGCGCGTGTCGGGTAAGGTGATTCACCTGCAGCAACGCGACGCTTGTATTCGCTGGTCTTGTGATATGGGAATTTGCTGCGAGACAAGAACACACCTTGAGGCTTAGTCTTACCCTTGAACTTGGTAAAGTCATAACGCGGGCCTGCAACAGAAGTTGGGTAGCCACCAGCTTTCGCCATCGCACCGCCTTTTGCATTGATGTTACCGATCAGCGCGTTCAGCATCAGAATAGAGAACGAGTTGTAGAAGCCGTTGGTGTGCATGTTGCCACCGTGAGTATCAACAACTGCTTTCGTTCCGTAGCTGGTGAAGCGTTTCGCTAGTGCAATAATTTGGTCTTGCGGGATTTCACACTGCTCACTGTAATAAGCAAGGTCGTATCTGAAGGCTTCTTCCTTCAATCTTTGTAGAGAAGACTTCACACGAACGGTTTGACCATCAATTTCTACGTCTTGATCGACGAACAGAGCCGCTTCATTCACCTGAATATGCGATGATAATAGTGACGTTGTCACATCTAGTGCGATAAATCCATCATCGTCAGACATCGGTTCGCCTGTTTCTAGCAAACCCACATCCGATGCGCGAAGCATACGCCCGTTTTGTGGGTGTGCTTCGTCACTGATTACAAGGTGTGAAGCATTACACCAATGCGTGGTGCCTGCTTTTTGCATCGCTTGCGCACTTGGGCGAGACAAGAAGTCGTGATTGTAGCGTTGGTTCTCGATGATCCATTGGATCATGCCCAGTACTAATGCTGAATCGGTGCCCGGTTTGATCGGTAGCCAGTTGTTGCGATCGCCCGCAGCAAGGCTTGAAGATCCTGCAGGAAGGCTTGGTGTCACTATGGTGTAGCTCAGTTTTCCGTTGGTACGAGCCTCAGCCAGTTGTCTTGCTTGGCGCTTAAACGGGTTACCCGCTTGAGCCGGAGACATACCGATGAAAAGAATGAACTCTGCGTTATTGAAGTCAGGCTTTAAGTGCGAGAATTTGTCTAGATCATTCATGATCGCACCTGAACCTGCACGGAACGCGTAGCCACAGTAAGAGCCGTGATGGCCAAAGTTGCGAGTACCGTAGCTGTTAAATGCAAAACGCTTCAAGATGTCGTCACGGCCTTCATTACCGGCATTGGTCACAAGCAGTTGGTTGGCTTTTGGTCCGTATTCAGGGTTGTTCGGATCAAGTGGCGTTTCGATGTCGCGAATCGATCGTAAGCCTTCAACTTCACCTTCACCAAATAAGTCACCACCCTCGGTGATCTCAGAGATTAGTTGTTCGTAGCTGATTGGCTCCCACTTGCCTTCACCACGCTTACCAACGCGTTTGAGCGGTTGAGTGATTCGGTATGGGCTGTTTTGAATCTCTAACATGCCGTTACCGCGGGCGCAGGCTGTCGAGCGGTTATTGATACCTGATTCACCAGACAAACCAATGTAGGCGTCTTTTACAGGCGTTTTGAACGGGATCTGTTGGTCGCTTGATAGCGGGTGGTAAGGGTTGCCTGAGATGCGCAAAATCTCGTCATTGCGATTATCGATACGCACACGTAAGCCACACAATGTCCAGCAGCCAAAACACATTGATGGTGCAACGCGTTGGTTTGGATTCGGCGAAATCTTACCTTGCTCATCGACACTGTATTCCGTCTCGAGCGAGTTACCGTGATGGATGTGATTGGTTTTCTTGCCCGCGGTGCCATCGATAGCACCGTGAACCATGTGCTTTGTGGTTGTCGCATAACCTGCAGCAAAAGCTCCAACACCACCGGCAGCAAGGCCTGTTTTCAAAAATTGACGACGTTTGTTATCCATGATGATTCCTCAGACGACAAGCTATGTGAGCGGTTAAGTGGTGACGGTGTGTTTGGGTTTGGCTTAGATTCTGTCTTTTGTGCAGAGCCAGTTGTTCTTTTAGATCCAGTAGACACGATTTCAGAAGCGAACAGCGCAAGCGCTAACCAAAGGCCGCACATACCAATAATGCCAAGTAGCCCAGCGCTCCCCATCGGCAGTTCATAAGGGAATGGGCCTACATCAAAACGTGGAATGGTTTGAACTTCCATCATGGTGACCCAGCGTACCGCCCATGCTGAAATCATGGTCGCAAGTGCTACACAGATAATTCCTAGCTTGCTTTGCGATAAGCGTTGTAGGGGGAGAACTAAGATCATACACAGCAAAATGCTGGTGGTCATGATGCCTAGATTGATTCCCCAAGCGTTGTTCTCATAGAGATTGAAGTGACCATGGTTAGATGCCCAAATCGACGTAAGAATGATGGCAAGGCCACCTGTCAAGGTAATGGTTCTTTGTATCAGAGCTAGGTCTGTTGGTTTTAAGCTTGGTTTACTTGAAGGCAGCAGAGCCCAAATCAACAGCGTTAAACCCGTTGCAGCAAAGAATGCGGTCGTGAACCAAAGTAGTGGAGAAGCCGGTTGATGCCAAAGCGGTCGGCTCGCCAAAATTGCTATCTCTGCGCCTGTATAAAGCGCGATGCTTAGGCCCGAAATAGCCGTCACAGCAGCGAGCGTAATCATCAGCTTTGACGATATTTGCCATTGACCTAGCGTCAGCCAAGCCAAACGTTTTAGAAGTGGGTTTTCACTTTCCTTAAGCTGTGCGATGTCATCACGCAGGTAAACCCAAGCTGTCGCAACAGCCAGACCAGAGAACAAAGGTAGGAATAGAGAGCCTAATGACATCCATGACCAAGGCGTGATGTGAGCGTAGAAGTGCCAAGCACGTCCCGGTTGGTGTAAATCACCGGTTAATGCTGATGGCCCAACAATCGCGCCGATGGCCATCACAAGCACAAGGGCAGAACGGAATTGATGGCTGGTTGAGTTTTTGAATACAAGTGAAATCAAGAACAGAATAGCCGCTGCGTAAGCTGAACCAATGTAGAAGAAATATTGAACCGCCCACGGTAGCCAAGCGATCTCTTGAGCGGGGACTAACACCTCAGTGATATTCATGCTGTCTCTCCTTGTTTGCCTTGTGTCGCGATTGCCAATTCTTGTTTGCTAGAGGATGAGTTATCGATGGCGGCTGGATCATAAATCGCAGGTTGGCCTTCAATGTGGCTAACGAATCGCTCGTTCATGCCGATATAAAAAACATGGGGGTTGGTATTCTGCTCAGGCTTAAGCACCTTGATGTCGTCTTGGTTTTCATTGAGCAGACGGTTGATCTCGCTGTTTGGATCTTTAAGGTCACCGATGACACGCGCGCCACCGACACAAGTTTCTACACAAGCGGGCAGCAACCCATCTTCAAGGCGGTGTGCACAGAAGGTACATTTGTCGGCGGTAAGCGTGTCGTTGTTAATAAAACGAGCATCGTAAGGACAAGCTTGAACACAGTAAGCACAGGCTACGCAGCGTTCGTTGTCGACCATCACTATCCCATCTTCACGCTGGAAGGTCGCTTGAACAGGACAAACCTTGATGCAGGGTGCGTTGTCACAGTGATTACATAGGCGAGGTAACATGAATGATTTCACGTCTTGTTGAGCAGTCGAACCATCATCAAGGGAGACTTCATATTGTTTTACGGTGGTTCTGAACTGGCCGATTGGCGCTTGGTTTTCAACGCTGCAGCCAACAGTGCATGCCTGACAACCAACGCATTTACGTAAATCAATCGCCATCGCGTAGCGCTTGCCTACTTCGCCTTTGCGGTCAGGCTGGTTGTTATTGCGAATGGCTGTGCTCGCGACTGCGGTGTTGATTCCGGTAATGGGAATGAGCGCAGCGCCGGCGGAAACTTTACCGAATTGGCTGAGAAACCGTCTTTTCAATGAGTCCATAGAGGTACCTATAAATGGGTATTCGATCTGTTAGGCTCATTGTCAGTTTTTGACTGTTAACGGGGTATTGTGGATTTCCACATACCCAGATCAAAGTTGATCTAGAACAAATGTGGTTTTCGCTATCTAGCTGTTATGCTTTGTTTAAAAGCGTTTTAACGCATTGAGAAATCATTGAATAGGTAATCCGATTGAATAAAGAGATGTCCGTGACTGCTCGCAACCTCATCACATTCATCAGTATCTGCTGGCTGAGCTTAAGCGTAGGTGTTTGTGTCGCTGGTCAAACGGAACCTGTTTCAGTAGCGACAAATACGATTGAACCAGACCAGACGATTGAAGTGGGTGTTTTAGCCATCAGGGGTAAACTTGCAGCGCAACAACGTTGGCAACCAACAATGGACTGGTTGTCTGAGCGTATCCCGGGTAAACATTTTGTTCTCAAGCCTTTCAACTTGGAAGAGATGGCGGAAGCGGTAAAGAAGGTCGAGGTCGATTTTGTTGTCACTAATCCAGGTCAGGCGGTTCGCTTAGGGCGTCAGTATGACCTCTCTTGGATGGTGACCATGACTAGCCACAACTACAACGATCAAGGTGTGAGCAGCACGCGCAGTATCGGATCGGCATTGGTGGTCAGAAGAATGTCCCCCTATATCTCGTTTGAACAGCTCGTCGGAAAACCAATTGCTGCGGTTTCTGAAAATGCGTTTGGCGGGTACCTCACCATGCGCTATCAAGTGATGCAGGAAGGGCTGAACCCCAACCAATTTTTCTCTAATACTCATTTCTTGGGCTTCCCGATTGATGCGAGTCTGTATCAGCTGCGAGATGGTCACATTGAAGCGGCAGTCGTCCCAGCCTGTTTGGTTGAAAACATGATCAGTGAAGGCTTGCTGGTGGCTGAACAATATCGTGTTATTGGCAACCAAGCACCGGAAGGGTTCCGATGCCAAGTGTCTACACCTCTGTATTCCAACTGGTCATTTGCCAAAACAGAGCGAGCCTCTTCAGCACTGGCTAAGCAAATGAGTCAGGTACTATTTGCGATGCCAAAAAACAGTGGGCCAGCGATTGCGGCGAATGCTTCCGGCTGGACATCACCCACAAGCTTATTGCCGATCGACAAGCTTTATCAGCAACTCGATATGCACCCACTACAACAACCTTGGTGGAAAGAAGCGTTAATCTGGCTGAAGTACAATCAGCAATGGGCATGGGCGTTTTTCTTGTTAGTCGTGTTCTTGAATGCTTACCACTTTTGGCTTGAGTACAAGTTCAGTCGCAGCAAAAAGCAGTTAGAAGCGACACTTAACAAGCTAAAGAGTAAGAGTGAACAGCTAGAGCATTCTCAACGCATCGCCGTCGTGGGTGAGTTGGGGAGCAGTCTAGCGCATGAGTTCAATCAACCTTTGGCGGCGATTCGTAACTACAGCGAAGGCGGTTTATTACGGATTTCGAAGAACAAGCCACTCACCGATATTGAACCTGTCTTTGAGAAGATCCAATCGCAAGTGGATCGAGCAGACGCGATCATTCGGCGCCTAAGAAACATGATAAAGAAACGCTCATCAGAGAAGTCGCAGACTGACATCGAGCAGTTACTATCAGACACTATTGAATTGCTACTGTTCCGTTTACAACAGCACCAGATTACCGTTGAGCGTTACGTCGTAGGTAAGCCCATGGAGATGCATGTTGATTCGGTGGGGCTACAACAAGTGATTGTAAACCTGATCAACAATGCGACCGATGCGTGTAACGCCCAACAGCAGCGCGCGATGTCTGATATTGCTAACAAAAACTACGAGCCAGCGACAATTAAAGTGATTACCGAGTATCAACCCGATAAAATGATGTTGTCAGTTATCGATAATGGCACGGGATTAGATTTTACCGAGCATCAAGTGACTCAAGCTTTTGTGAGCAGCAAAGAAAACGGCTTGGGTCTAGGGCTTGCGATATGCCAAGACGTGATTGAAGACCACCGTGGTCAAATGAGCATTACGTCTCTCACTCCACATGGTTGTCATGTCGCGGTGACTTTACCTTTCTCTCTTTCAAATGATTCATGAGGAATCTTGTTATGTCTGAACTTCATCAAACGTTGCCGGTCTATGTGGTTGATGACGATGAGTCAATGCGTGATTCATTGGTGTTCTTACTGGAAGAGCATGATTTTACCGTATCAGCTTATGAAGATGGACCAAGCTTTTTGAATTCAGTGGATTTGAGTGCGCCGGGTTGCGTGGTATTAGACAGCCGAATGCCAGAGATGAGAGGGCAGCAAGTTCATGATCTGATGGTGAAAGCGCAGAGCCCGTTATCGGTTATCTATCTCACAGGGCATGGCGATGTGCCAATGGCCGTGGAAGCTCTGCAAGCCGGTGCGGTGAATTTTTTCCAAAAGCCAGTTAAAGGCAGTGAGTTGGCTGAGGCAATCAAACAAGGTTTGGACGCTTCTGAAAAACACTTACACCTGAACGTGTATCGCCAAGCGTACGCGTCGTTAACCGAGCGTGAGATAGACATCCTCAAACAAATTATCGACGGTAAGCGTAACCAGAAAATTGCCGATGAATTGTGCATTGCAATGAGAACTGTGGAAGTACACCGAGCGAGTTTGATGAAGAAGTTTTCTGCGAAAACAGTTGCTGAGTTAGCATACATTTATGGGCAGCTCACCTAACCATAGATGTAAGGTATTAGGGATGGGGAATCATTACTTTTACCACTGATTTTCTGATGACAGGTGGTCTTCATAAGTAATCGATATTGAAGCAAGATCACACCATTTATGGAGTACATAAGGATGGGTCTTAGGAGACTTTTTATCGCTATGTATTCCTGAGATACTGAACTAAGTTCATTTTAGGGCGGAACGTTTTAATAACGGCGCGTTTCCCTGTAATTCGAAACATTCACTATAGGTTGATAACTCCTCGACACCGAGGCTGATATCAGCCGAGTTAGGTTAAAATATTTTATGAGTACAATGGGAATCGCAATTGGTGCGACGGCTCTTTCGTTAATACTTGTCGCCGTGTGGCTGATCTCTTTATCGCTAAGAAAGCAGCGCTTGGAACAAGAACGTAAGGCTCGTGCTGTCGCTTACCGCAAAGCGATTGAAAAAGCGCGCATACAAGAGCAAAAAGAGCGTCACTTCAAAGCCGAAACCGGGCATGTACCGTCGATTCTGTACTTGGCGAAAGAAGCTGAACGTAACAATATTAAGGAAGCTCTGTATTGGTACGACAAAGCGGCGCAACTCGATAATATCAATGGCATGTACGGCATTGTACGCCTAAGCATGAAGCGCAAAGAAGACCTGATTTTAAGAGAGAAAGCCAACTTTTGGCAGCTAGCAATCTCTGCTTTAGACAATGACGTATCGGCGAAATTCGAGATGGGTAAAGCGCTCGTCTTTGGTCGTGGAACCGATAAGAACATCCCTAAAGGCTACACCTATATCGAAGAGTCTGCGGCTGGTGGTAATACCGAAGCTATGCTGTTTATCGGTGACTGGTGTCTCGATAAAGAAAACCCAGACTACTCTGCCGAAAGTTCGGTCGAGTGGTACCAAAAGGCCGCTGAAAAAAATAACCTAGACGGTAAGATTAAACTTGGTATGAGTTATTTGAACGGTGTGGGTGTTGAGCCTAACCATGGTGAGGCTGTTTACTGGTTTGAAACGGCCGCAGAAAAGAACAGTGCAGAAGCGATGTTTAGAGCTGGTGAGGCTTGGATCGACCATGGTGAACATGGCAACGCTATCGCGTATATCTGGCTATTTCTATCGGCCCACTTTGGTTACTCAGAAGCGAAGCATTTGCGGGATAAAGTAGGCGGGGAGCTTGGTGTGGATGCAGTCGTGGGCTTACAGGCTCTGACTAAGCCGATAATGACCAAGCTGACCCAAGAAGCAATAACTAAGCATTCGATTATTAAGGCGCTTAACAAGCTCTACAAACGCAATGTACCTGTTCCGAAGAAAGTGAAAGAAGTGCTCGATGAAGAAGGGAATGAGTTGAATGTAGAGGCGAGTCACATAGAGACTCAAGTGCCGGGTGCTCAAGAGGCTAATGTTGATTACAGCCAACAGGTAAACACCGAGCAGGCTGTAACAGATAAATCAGCGAGTCAGAATAGTGGCTCTTTAGACTTCAGTCAGTCTGCTGTTGAGTCTAACTGGAATCGAAATCAGTAAGTAGCGCTCATTAGCTGTGTTCGATTATCGATGGAGCAACTTGCGATTAGTCGACAATAGTTTTAGCTCTAATCGAGAAACTCAAGACAATAAAAAGGGAAGCTGATGCTTCCCTTTTTTTATGTGCTATTTGCTTTTAGAGCTTAGAGCTGAAGCCGAATAGCTAGGAGCCGATTAAGCTTTGTTTTGTTCAGCTTTACATACAGCCGCAGTGAAGACTACGTCAGTTGAGCTGTTAAGCGCTGTTTCAGCTGAATCTTGAATCACACCAATGATGAAACCAACCGCTACAACCTGCATTGCTACATCGTTTGAGATGCCGAATAGGCCACAAGCTAGAGGAATCAGTAGTAGTGAACCACCGGCAACGCCTGAAGCGCCACATGCAGATACTGCAGCAACAAGGCTTAGTAGGATAGCAGTGAAGATATCAATCTCAATACCCATTGTGTGTACAGCTGCAAGCGTTAACACAGTGATGGTGATTGCAGCACCCGCCATGTTGATCGTTGCGCCTAGTGGGATAGATACAGAGTAAGTATCTTCGTCTAGGTTTAGTTTCTTACAAAGGTTCATGTTCACTGGGATGTTTGCAGCACTTGAACGAGTGAAGAATGCCGTTACACCAGATTCACGAATACATTGCAGTACTAGTGGGTATGGGTTCTGTTTTGTCTTTGCAAATACAAGCAATGGGTTAACCACAAGAGCAATGATCAGCATTGAGCTTAGTAGAACCGCTAGTAATTGACCGTAACTTGCTAGTGCATCGAAGCCCGTTGTTGCAAATGTTGTCGAAACAAGACCGAAGATACCGAATGGCGCAAGACGAATAATGAAGCGAACAATGTGTGAAACACTGTGGCTAAGGTCTTCGAAAACCGCTTTGGTTGTTGCAGATGCGTGGTGCAGTGCAAGACCTAGGCCGATTGCCCAAGCAAGAATACCGATGTAGTTCGCGTTCATTAGCGCGCTAACTGGGTTATCTACAAGCTTGAATAGAAGAGTATGAAGAACCTCAGCAATACCTTGAGGAGGGTTAGCACCTTCAGCGCCAGCAACCAGTGTCAAAGTGGTTGGGAACATGAAGCTCAGTACTACAGCAGTAAGTGCCGCTGAGAACGTACCAATCAGGTAAAGCACAATGATTGGACGCATATGGGTATGCTGACCTTTCTTTTGGTTTGCGATAGAAGCTGCAACAAGAATGAATACTAAAATTGGGGCAACAGCTTTCAGAGCACCAACAAACAGACTACCTAGTAGGCCTGCATCTTGAGCTGCTGAAGGAGAAACCATGGCGAGAACGACACCGAAAACAATACCAGCAAGGATCTGTAGAACGAGATTTCCACGAGCGATGCGGGCGAGCATGTTGTGATTTTGCATAAAATACCTGCAATTGTTAATTTATTATAGTGATGTATCTTTTTATAAAGTTGTACCAAATCCGACTATACACTAGTGGAATGGGCGGTCATATTAGCGGGATCTTAGCGGGTGTCTAGGAATAGTTTACTTTTAGGGTGATTGTTTGCACTACGTGGTGTTTTTAGAGCTAAATGTTAAATAATTGTATTTCGATTGAGCTATAAATCTGCAGAACTGCATTTATTAGACCTAATATACTGTAAATTTGGAAATGTAAATACTTATAGATAAGAACATTGTGTGCATAAATAGTCGCTTTGCTACTAAATTGAAACAAAAGCCCCACGTGTTTAACACCGTGGGGCTTAATCGTTTAAATAAAGCGTATTTTTATTAACCTGATTGGTTTAGTCAGTCGCTTTTTTAATGTTTCGGCTTTCTGACTGTACGGTTTTGTACATCTTGGAAAGCTGTTTTCTGTTCGCGCGTTGCTCTGCCAATGAGGCGCCATTTCTGGCTTGCTCTCTCAATAACTTTTGATAGTTAGTAAATCGTCTTTCAGACAAATCACCATCCTCAATGGCTTTGCGTATCTTGCATCCCGGCTCGGATTCATGATGACAATCAGAGAAGCGACAATGCATGGCTAACTCTTCGATATCAGAAAAGGTTTCACTCACGCCTTCAGCGCAGTCTGCAAGTTGTAGCTCTCGCATTCCTGGAGTATCGAGTAGTAAACCACCCGATGTTAGCAAGTGGAGCGACCGTGATGTGGTTGTGTGACGGCCTTTACTGTCGTCTTCACGAATGCCACCCGTAGCTTGTTGAGTTTCACCGAGCAATGAGTTTACTAGCGTAGATTTGCCCACACCGGATGAACCCATCAAAGCGACGGTTTTGCCTGTTTTACACCAAGGTGACAATACTTGAGTTGATTCTTGGTCTAAGCTGTTCACCGCTTCGATCATCAGCATAGAATCTAAGCTTTGCACTTGTTGTACTTTGTCTTGGTAGTCGTCACACAAGTCTTTCTTGGTGAGTACGATAACCGATTCAACCTGTGCTTCATTAGCGAGCGCTAGGTAGCGTTCGATACGGCTTAGGTTAAAGTCGTTATTTAACGAAACCACGATAAAAACCGTGTCGATGTTGGCCGAGATATATTGTTCTGCGACGCGACTGCCCGCTGCTTTGCGGCTGAAGAGTGATTGACGTTCTAGCAAGCGGTCGAATTGCAGTTCAGAGTTCAAGATTACCCAGTCGCCAACCGTCATTGCGGGTTGGTTTTGATTAATAGGTAGAACGATTTCGCCTTGTTCCGACGCCAGTGTATAGCCGCTGCGATGGTGCGCGGTAATACGAGCAATGACGGATTGGTCATAGTCTTCGAGTGTCAGTTGTTGTTGAAATACAGGTTGCCATCCAAGTTGTTGAAGTGACATTGGATGAGAAAATGCGTGTTGTGAATTCATGTTTATTTACCCAGACGTGCGAGCTTTCTTTTCTTGTGAGAGTATTAAAGTCTTATCAGTGCATTAAAGTCTTATGAGAGCATTAACATCTTGTGAGATCTCAGGTTATTGACGAGATCAACAAGTGTTGATGAAACCAAAAAGCGTTGATGAGTTCAAAAGCGTCGAGACGTCAAAAATGTTTTGAGCTTGGGTCGAATTCAAATAGATAGGACCCCGGATTTAGTCATGCGTTATTGAGCATGCAGGTATCGATCACTTATAGATCAATAGTAAACCGGGTAAAAGTGTGCGGTAGCCAGTAGATGGCTTGATGTTGGTCGTTCTAGATAAAAGTTTGCTTAACCAAACAAATTAACGCGTTACTTTTACTGCCAGTTTTAGTGTTTTCATTACAATCATCTTCTATTCTCCTTGGTTACTAATGTGTTCAGGCTTTGAATAAAAAGCGAGTTCAGTTTAGCAAAAAGCCACGATGGCGAGAAGTCATCGTGGCTTAATTTAGTTCATTGATTGTGAATCCGATTAGTGATGATCGTGATTCATCTTTTTCATGCCGCTCATTACTTTCTTAACTGGCGCTTCAAAGGTTTGCGTTTCACCGTTAGCGAAAGTCAGAGTCATCTCGATTTGCTCACCTTCTTTTAGACCATCTTTTAGGTCGAATAACATAATGTGCAGGCTGCCAGGCTTAAGTACCGCTTCACCATTCGCAGGGATTGTGATCTGTTGAACTTGGCGCATCTTCATTACGTCGCCATCAACGATAACATCATGAAGCTCTACCTTGCCTGCTGCGGGTGTAGTTGCAGAAACAATAGCGCGATCTTTATCGCTGTGGTTCATCAGGGTCGTGAATACTGCGCTGTTCACTGCTGAAGGTGGTGTCGCACGAGCGTACGCGTCATGAACCATGATGTCGCTTTTTGCATGAGCAAGAGGAGTGAGCAATAAGCCTGCTAGAGCAAGTGCTTTTAACTTCATGTTGTTGTCCTTATTGTTTTATGTTTTGGTCTGGGACCTGACTTTATGTTTGAACTTTATTCGTTAAGTTCTTTGTTTTTACGTTTTACTGCGTCAGCTTGTTGATAGCTTCAACAATTGGCGCAGGCGTCAACGTGTGCGGTACTTTAGTAATTAAGGTACCGTTGGGCTTTAAAAAGTAGAAATATGAGCTGTGGTCAAGTGTGTACTCCAGCTCTGAACCTTCAAGCTGTGTCTTTCTGAAAATAACACCGTATTTATGTGCCAAATTAGTGGTTACATCCAGTGGACCACTCATACCTTCAATCATTGGGTTGAAGTACTGCGCGTATTCGTATGAAGCTTCCGCGGCATCGCGCTCAGGGTCAAGAGAGACAAACATTGGGCGAATCTTCGCTTTTGCTTCATCTGACACTTGGTTAAGTGCTCCAGCTAGCATCGCTAATGACGTTGGGCAAACGTCAGGACAGCGTGTGAAGCCAAAGTAAACGATACGAATTCTGTCGTCGGTTTCGTCAAAGAGTTTTATTGGTTGGTTGTCTTTTCCAAAAAGCGTTGTTGCCGAGAATTCTTGCTTTGCAGCGTGCTGTTCTTGAGCTTCGTTTTGCCCATCAAGGTAGCTTTTGACACCAAAGCCAAGTACAAACGCTACCACTAATGCTAACGACCAATTCTTACTCATCTTGCCATCCTTATTGCAGGGTTTACGGTTTCAACACCATCGGTGAGTTCGCCAAGCCAAGTCATTTTATCCATGGTACACACAGGTAAAATTACATCACCTTCATAGGTATTGTTACCAATATTCTTTAATTGAAAACGTGCTGAGCCCATTTCCATTTCTAAGCCAGTGAGTGACAGCATTAATGTTTCAGATGCTGCGCCTTCCCAAACGACTTTGATTTTAGTCGGAACCAGAGGCTGTGCCGTCTCATGTTCAAGCGTCATAGCAACGGTGTCTTGCTCACACGATGTTGTTGAAAGCATGCAGTAGTCATCTAAGTTGACGTCAGGAGAGTGGCTCTCTACTACCGTTTTAAATTGCTCAACTGCCTGTGGTCCATAAAAGCCAGCGACCAGAGCAATACCAAGCGCAGCAACCTTTAATGCTGGATGCATGTCGTGTTCCAATTTGATTTTATAAGAACGGCGATGGTATCACACCACTCAATACGTGCTTGTATCAAAAAGCAATTTTGTGCGTAGGTAGATATAAAAAAGCGAAGCCAGTAGCTTCGCTTTGATTCAATTTACAAGGTGCATCGCTATCTAAGCTCGGCACCCTACATGCTAACTTGTGCACGATTGTTAGAGATTAGTCAGCATTGCGCTCAGCAAACTTTTCTAACCCCAGCACTAGCGCGATGGCCACCAACATCATGATCACCGATAAAGTGAGTTGAGAAGGTTGAGAAGTTACCGCTTCGAAATTGAACGGAGATAGGTTCTCTTGAATCAGCGGTACTTGCTCACCTTTCGAGTTGATGCGCCAGCTGATGGTCTCTTTCCACGGCCAGATTTTAGGCAGCGTACCGATCATCAAGCCTGTTAAGAATACTAATGTGAAATCGCGGAATGAGCGCAGTAGCCAAGAGAGTACGTGTGAGAAAGTCAGTAGACCAATCACACAACCACCTAGGAATAGGGCAAGTACATCGATTTGAAACGATTTAACAGCGCCAAGTACCGGGCCATACATGCCAATCAGTAACAGAATAAAGCTGCCTGAAATACCCGGTAAAATCATCGCGCAGATCGCAATCGCACCCGCAATCAAGATGTTGATGCTGGTTGGTTCCATCTGCAATGGCTTAAGCACGGTAATGCTATAAGCGAAGGCAACACCAAGCAGTAAAAAGACGAATCGAATCATATCGCGCTTTTCTACTTGCTTAAGAATATGGAAAACCGACACCAAGATCAGACCAAAGAAGAAAGACCATAGTGGAACAGGGTGCATGACTAATAACCAAGAAATCAGTTTGGCGAATGTTGCAATGCTGGTGAACACGCCCGCGAACAGTGAAATCAGGAAGAAACCGTTGATGTGGTTAAACGCAGCTTTGAAGCCTTCGCGTTTCCATAAGCCAAGTACACTAGGGTTAATTCTGCGAATGCTTTCTAGCAGCGTATCGTAGATACCGGTGATGAATGCGATGGTTCCGCCCGACACGCCAGGGACAACATCGGCAGCGCCCATTGCCATGCCTTTGAAAAAAGTACTTAAGTAGTTCATTGCTTCATAGAGTTGAGGATGATTTTGTGCAGTATACAAACTTTAGTGTAAAAAAAGTATGAATATGCTACTGGGTCGATGCTTTTATTACCTCTTTAATTGTAAGGTAATAAGTTGAAGTGAACTTTGGTCTAATATTTAAAATACAACCACTTAGTGATTTGTCATTAAGAGTATCGATGAAACTGGTCTCTTATCGATATTGCATCTTGGTTGCATTATGCAAATGCACTTTGCAATTCGCATGTGAAAATCGCGGTTTTTATGCGATGCAGGGCTTATAAAACGCTAAATTAAAGTTGGCACGCTAACTGCATTGTATTAGTTGACCCTTCTTAAGCCGAGGGTCACCTAGCCAACTGACGTTGTTAGTGAACTTATGATTTGTTCACAAATATATAGAGCCAATCGCGATTATTGCGGTTGGCTATTTTTTTGCCTGTTGTTTGGCGATCTCTAGTTTTTATCGGTGACTTCCCATTCTCCAAGCGAAAAAAAAGCCAGCCACCATCGGTGACTAGCTTATGTTTTTCTCGAATCAATCTCGAACCCGTTTTAGTACCCCATCAACTGCAGCAAGTTCTCTGCTGTGCTTATCGCTTCTTTACGGTTAGCAATGTTGAGCTTTTGGTACAGATTACGGATGTGAGTCTTGATAGTGGTGCCTGCTACATCAAGCTCTTGAGCGATTTGCTCGTTACTGAACCCGGAATAGATCAAGCCAAGTACTTGCCATTCACGCTGGGTGAGTGGGCTGGTACGCACCAGCTCAGGAATGTTCGGGTGATTAACCAGATTCTCTACAAAGTCTTCATCGAAGTGAACCGAGCGACTGCGTTGAGTTGTCGAGATATCTTTCATGATTTGTTGTGCTCGGTGACGTTCTAAATCACCCAAGCCTGGCTTGTTGCTCAACTTATCCAAGATATGCCCGATAGTACCACCGTCGACCAGGAAGTTACCGACCATACCGGTTTGGTTGGTCATGTGTAGGGCTTCTTCTAATAATACACGCGCACTGTCTTCATCGTTGATCTGGGTGCGTAATACCGCTTCAACGATCAAGTTTCTGTTGGTATCAGTAATCAGATGCGAACGCTGAGCTTCACTCTTTAAGAACGCCAAAGCTTCTTCTGCTTCTTCGTATTGCTCAAGGATGATGTGAGCACGCACGATGTTACGCCATTGAAGCTGACAGAAGTGGTTGCTTGCTGATTCAGGGCGAACAGCAACGCTCAACCAGTCACGGATTGCGTCTTTGTCGCCTTTCACTTGCCAGAATAAGATCAGAGATAGCGAGGCATTCGCAGTCCAATCTACGTGGTAAGTTGATTGACGTAACAAGTGCTGAATTTGGTCGATAAATTTCGACGCTTTATCTATCTCGCCGCGGCTCAATGAAATACGAGCCAACATAGAGTAGCTGTGCAGGTGTTTACTTGGAGAGTGGTGACCAAGGATATCTAACCCTTTGTAGCAACACTCTTCCGCTTCATCTAGTCGGTTCCAACACCAGAAGATCTGGGCGCGAACACGCAGCAAGAACTCATGCAAAGGCACGTATTGAAGCTGGTGCTCTTCAATCAATTTGAATGCACTGTCTTGTAGCTCAAATGCAGCTTGAACATAACCTTGAGCAATCAAGATTTCGCTTTGTTGCAGAATCGCCCACAGAGCCTGATGGTAAACCTGATACTGACGTGCCAGTTTTTCTGTTTGTTGCATCATCGGTAGCGCACGACTGAGGTTACCCATTACGTGATTCACTTCGCCAACAACCGAGGTTGCAACAATACGGCTACGATAAACAGTGGTGTTCAGTTGGCTCAACGAAAGCTCAGCCAGTTCTAACGCTTTTTCAGGTTCATTGCTGTTGATGGCAACTTGGGCGCGCAAGGCGTTGTATTGACCTTGCTGCTGAGTATCGAGTTCAATGTTTCGAGCTTGATATTGAGTCTCTGCCTCTTCCAACAAAGTACCCACTTGGTCATAACGGTGCTGACTTTGTGCAAGCCACGCGCGCAACATGGACAGTTTAGGCTCACTGTAAAGTTGATCCGTGGTTAGTTGCTTGATCGCCATCTCTAAAGATGAAAGCTCACCTTGGTTGAACATCGGCCAACCGTGTTCAGTCAGGATTTGAATGATCAGTTCTGGATCTTCAGCGCGCTGTGCGTGGCGTAGTGCTTGGTGTGGTGTGTTTTGCTTGATCCACGCTTTTGCCGCACTTCGATGCAGTTCTGCTTCCTGTTGAGGGATTCGAGCTTGACGCTCATGTGCGAGGAATTCACCAAATAAGTTATGGAAGCGATACCAGTTCTTTTCGCCTTCAAGTGGGTAGATGAACAAACCAAAACGGTTGAGTGATTCGATCATACCTAACGCATCTTCGCGCTGTGTAAGTGCACAAACAAGCTCATCGTTGAAGTGATCAAGCACAGAACATTGCATCAAGAATTGTCGGGTTTCTTTATCTAGCAGGTCGAATACTTCTTCAACCAAGTAGTCCCAAAGGTGGGCGTGGTTAAAGTGAGAAAACGACTCTGCGGATTGTGCAAGGGTGCGTTTTTGGTGCTGTGCTTGCAGCGCGATAAGTTGCAGAGCAGAAGGCCAACCCTCTACATAGTTACAGATACTGTCTGCGGTGATGTCATCAATGCCATCAGCAACACGTTGGTTGAAAAAACGTGTGGTTTCTTCGGTATCAAACGCCAACGAGTCATTACCCAATTCGATCATTAAATCACGAACGCGCAGGTTTGCTGTACCAAGTGGTGGTGTACCACGACTGGTTACAACTAGCGTTAGGTTGTCGGGCATGTGTTTAAGGAAGAAGCGCATTGCTTCGTGGATGTCGTCATTGTTGACCAAATGATAGTCATCCAACACTAGAAAACATTCGTGATGGAATTCCGACATTTCGGCGAACACTTCACTCAATAAAGAATGCAGCGATGAAAATTGTCGTTTTTCTGCTAGTTTTTGGGCATTCGGGCAGGCATTTTGAGTCGCTTTATTAAGCGATTGAAGTAGGTAGTTGATAAAGCGGAAGGCATCGTTGTCACTATCATCAATGCTGTACCAACCCACATTGGGTTTATCTACCAACCATTGTGCAGCCATGGTGGTTTTGCCGTAGCCCGCTGGAGAGCGGAACAACACAAGCTTATAGCAATCTGCGTTCTGAAGCAGATCGAGAACCCTAGGTCGTAGGATTGCATTATGTAAGCGGCCGGGACGAGTTAGTTTCGATGGGATCCACATGTCGAAGTTTTTCACCTATTCCGTGGCTATGTTCAGAATTATCCCAATCTATCGTTGAGTGCAATCCAATGACATTAGCCTAATTACTTAAGTCTTCGCTCATATTACGTGAAGCAAAACGGCACCGACTATGATCCTCCTCAGAAACCTTGCGCTTCTGCATGTTTTTGGGTGTCTACGCCCTTTATTTGAGACTTTGCTCACGTTGTTGGTTGGTTCGTGAATGTGACTTTGTTCTTCCCTACACGGGAATCTATGCAAAGGATGAGAGCTAGAAATTATTTTCGTGATCTGAAACTCAGATTTGATAATGACTGTAATCCGGTTAAATAAAAGTCACATCAATTGAAGTTAAGTTATCGAACGGGAGCTTGTGATCTTAGTCACTCCAACTTTTTGTTCGAAGTCAGAACATGAGAGTCAGATCACTAACCCTAAGTCGGTACGCCCCCTACGCCCTCCCATCTACTCCTAGTCAGTCGCGTTAGCGGGAGGATGTTTAGTTTATGGTGACCATGCACGATATGTCACAGATGAATTAGAACTATTAAAAGCGAGATTTCTGAAATGAAACCAACTCAGCAAAAAACTTTCGATAAAGTGTCGTTCCAAGAAAGCGTTAAGAAGCATTTATCTGCAACCTACGCAACAACGATTGAAAACGCGGATAGCCGCGCATGGTACCTAGCAATGGGTCGCGCATTAGCAGAACTCACAACATTCGACCTGCTAGAAACTGAAAACGATGAAAAAATTAAGAACGCGAAAAGCGTTAACTACCTTTCATTAGAGTTTTTGATTGGCCGTCTGACAGGTAATAACCTGATCAGCATGGGTCTATACGAACAGATCACTCATGCAATGGAAGAGCTAGGTCAAAACCTAACTGACCTTCTAGAAGAAGAACGCGACCCATCACTAGGTAATGGTGGTCTTGGTCGTCTAGCTGCTTGTTTCATGGATTCTTGTGCTGCTCAAGAATACCCAACAGTAGGCTACGGTCTTCACTACGAGTACGGTCTATTCAAACAATCTTTCCAAGACGGCCGCCAACAAGAAGCACCTGACGCGTGGCGCGGTGTTGAAGGTTACCCATGGGAAGTGGCTCGTCCAGAACTAGCACAACACATTGGTTTTTACGGTCATGTAGACGTTGAATTCATCGACGGTAAAGAAGTACGTACTTGGGTTCCAGGTATGGAAGTAAAAGCAATGCCTTGGGATCTACCTATCGTAGGTTACGAGTCAAACACGGTTTACCCGCTGCGTCTTTGGGAATGTCAGGCAATTGCACCATTCTCACTAGCAAGCTTTAACAACGGTGATTACTTCGAAGCGCAACACTCGCTAATCGATGCAGGTAACATCACGAAAGTTCTTTACCCGAACGACAACCACGAGAAAGGTAAGACTCTGCGTCTAATGCAGCAGTACTTCCACTCAGCAGCGTCTGTTCGCGATATTCTACGTCGTCACGAAGCAGCAGGTTTCTCTCTAGAAGAGCTGCCTAAGCAAGAAACGATTCAGCTTAATGATACGCACCCAACAATTGCGATTCCTGAGCTAATGCGCATCTTGATTGACGAGAAAGGCCTATCTTGGGATCAAGCATGGGAAATCAGCGCTCATACGTTCGCTTACACGAACCACACACTACTTCCTGAAGCTCTAGAGACTTGGTCTGAATCATTGATCAACCGTCTTCTTCCACGTCACATGGAAATCATTTTTGAAATCAACCACCGTTTCATGCAAGAAGTTCGCAAGATGTGGCCTGGTGACGGTGAGAAGCAAGCGAAGCTTTCTATCATCCAAGAAGGTTTCCACCGCATGGTTCGCATGGCAAACCTATGTGTGATTGGCTCTTACAAAGTAAACGGTGTAGCTGCGCTTCACTCACAACTGGTTAAGAAAGACTTGTTCCCTGAGTTTAACGAAATCTTCCCAGGTAAACTGACTAACGTAACGAACGGCATCACGCCACGTCGTTGGTTGAAGTTCTGTAACCCAGGCCTATCTAATCTAATCACAGGTAAGATTGGCTCTGAGTGGCCAGCAAAACTTGAGCAGCTTGAAGGCATCGCTCAGTTCGCAACAGACGCGAAATTCCAAAAAGAATTCATGGCTGTTAAGAAAGAAAACAAACAGCGTCTTGCTGATTGGGTTCAAGAGAACATGGGTATCGAGCTAGATACTAACGCTATCTTTGATGTTCAAATCAAGCGTCTTCACGAATACAAGCGTCAGCACCTAGATTTGCTACACATTCTATCTCTGTACCACCGTATTCTTAACGAACCTGGTTTCGAGTGTGAGCCACGCGTATGTTTCTTCGCAGCGAAAGCAGCTCCGGGTTACCACCTAGCGAAAGAGATCATCTTCGCGGTTAACAAGATTGCAGAGAAGATCAATAACGACCCTCGCATTGGCAACAAATTGAAAGTGGTATTCATTCCTGACTACCGTGTAAGCATGGCTGAAATCATCATCCCTGCAGCAGACGTTTCTCAGCAAATCTCACTAGCTGGTAAAGAAGCATCAGGTACGGGCAACATGAAGATGGCTCTAAACGGCGCGCTAACTATTGGTACGATGGATGGTGCAAACGTTGAGATTCGTGAAGAAGTGGGCGATGAAAACATCTACATCTTCGGCCTAGACGTTGACGGTGTTCAAGCACTGAAAGCTCAGGGCTACAACCCATACGACTACTACAATGCAGACCCACTACTGAAAGCATCTCTAGACCTTCTGACTGGCGATGAGTTTACACCGGGTCAACCAGGCCTTCTACGTGCAACGTTTGATAGCCTGCTAGACGGTGGTGACCCTTACCTATGTCTTGCTGACTTCGCATCTTACGTGAAAGCGCACGAAGACATGGGTACGCAATACAAAGACCAAGCAGGTTGGGCTAAGAAAGCGATTCTTAACACCGCATTGGTTGGTAAGTTCACATCAGACCGCTCTATCCGCGACTACGTGAACAACATCTGGAAACTTGAAGCGGTTAACCGTTAATACTTCCAAAGTAGCCAAGGCAGTTTCTGCCTTGGCTCAATTAGCTTGTGAGCAAACAGATGGCTTATCCGATAGCAATGCTTACAAACTGATTGTCACAAGCTAATTGATTAGTAAGAAATTAAATTAACAACCCTACAAAATAGAAAGCGTCAGAACGTTTTCGGAGAGAGCGATGAAAGAACAGACCGTATTAAAACAAGTCGCAGAAATGGCAAACATTGCCGACAGTTACGTTAGTGCGTGGGGCGATGAAGCACAAGTATCAGACGAGACGATTACGTCTCTATTGGCTTCGTTGGGCTACGATACAAGCAGCGATGATGCACTGCTTAAGTCAGCAGAAAGAAAACACAAAAAAGATGTACTAGACCCAGTTCTTGTCTTGCGTGACGGTGAGCCAGTAGAAGTGGCGCTTAATCTAGGTGTAAGTGCTCGTGAAAGTGAGTTCAGCTGGCGCTTAGAAACCGAGCAAGGAGAGGTACTTGAAGGCTATCTTCAATCTCAAGTCGTTCGTGATGAGCGTGCTGAGGGTGGCCCTTTAGTGTTTGCATTGCCAAGTGATTTGGCATGGGGTTATCACAAGCTAATTGTGAGCCGTAAGCGCCGTAAGAAGCCTTACGAGATGACACTGATTATTACGCCAAAAGCGTGTTTCAAGCAGTCACCAATCGAGCAAGGCAAAAAGCTGTGGGGACCAAGTGTTCAACTTTACACACTAAGAACTCAGCACAACTGGGGTATTGGTGATTTCGGTGACCTAAAACAGCTTGTTGCTGATATCGCTTCTCGCGGCGGTGATTTCGTTGGTCTAAACCCAATCCACTCATTGTTCCCTGCGAACCCTGAAGGCGCGAGCCCATACAGCCCGTCTTCTCGTCGCTGGTTGAACATCCTATACATTGATGTGAGTTCAGTACCTGAATTCGCACTAAGTGCAGAAGCACAACAAACGGTAGGCAGCGCAGAGTTCCAGCAGCGTCTACAAAAAGCGCGTGAAGCACACTGGGTAAACTACACTGAAGTGTCTGAGCTGAAGATGAGCATCTTGCCTTTGCTATTTGCAGAGTTTAAGACTCGTCATTTAGACAAGAACAGCGACCGTGCACAAGCGTTCTTAGCCTTCGTAGAAGAGGGGGGCGACAGCCTAATGCATCAAGCCGCGTTTGATGCTCTACATGGTGAACTACATGCTGAAGATTCTGGCATGTGGGGATGGCCGGTATTCCCTGAGAAGTACCGTACATTCGACAGCCCAGCGACACAGAAGTATATCAAAGAGAACCTAGAAAACGTTCATCTGTACATGTACCTACAATGGCTAGCAGATTGCCAGATCAACGATGCACAGTCTCTTGCTGAAGAGAAAGGCATGGCTGTTGGCCTGTACCGTGACTTAGCGGTAGGTGTTGCAGATTCGGGCAGCGAAACTTGGGCTGACGAAGGCAACCTAGTGATGGATGCGAGCATTGGTGCTCCACCTGATATTCTTGGTCCTCTAGGCCAAAACTGGGGCTTACCACCACTGAACCCAGAAGTGCTTCAAGAAACAAGCTACGATGCTTACATCAAGCTACTTCGTGCGAACATGAAACATTGTGGTGCACTGCGTATTGACCACGTTTTAGGTCTACTGCGTTTGTGGTGGATTCCAAAGGGTGAAAACGCAACCAAAGGCGCTTACATCTACTACCCAGTACAAGACATGCTGTCGATTCTTGCGCTCGAATCTCACCGTTACCAATGTAGCGTTATCGGTGAAGATTTAGGCACGGTGCCTGATGAGATTGTAGACATTCTAGCAGATGCTGGCGTGCACTCTTACAAAGTGTTCTTCTTTGAAACATCAGAAGAAGACGGTGGTTTCATCTCACCGAAACACTATGCATCACAATCAATGGCGGCACTGTGTACGCACGATATGCCAACATTACGTGGCTTCTGGCACTGTGATGACTTGAAGATGGGCCAAGAGATTGGTTTATACCCAGATGCAGCACAGCTAGAAACTCTGTTCGATGACCGTCTTGAGTGCAAACAAGGTATCTTAGACTCAGTGGCATGGCATGGTTTCCTACCTGAAGGTGTGGGTCGCGATGCAAGCAAAGTACCGATGGATTCTTACCTTGCTGAAGCTCTTCAACTGCACGTAGCAGCTGGTGGTTCAACACTATTGAGTGTTCAGCTGGAAGATTGGTTAGAGATGGATAAGCCGGTAAACATTCCTGGCACGGTCGATGAGTATCCTAACTGGCGTCGTAAACTATCAATGAACTTGGACGAAATCTTTGCTCATGAAGGCGTTAATCGTATCGCTTCTAAGCTAACTGACGTTCGAGAAAAAGCAGGTAAGTAATGACGTTGAGTGACTTGAAATTAGGTGGTTTTTTGCTTACGCCGTACGAAACTACAACCTCGGTCACTCAATAATGAATGCTCATCTGGTAGAATAAACCGTCGTTATATTGCCCGCACTAATAGCGGGCATTTTTGTATTATATTTTTTGGATGTTTGGTTAGGGAGAAACGTTTTGGAACTAAGTTCGATTTCAAAGCAAAAACAAATATATACCCAACTATCACAGGCTTGCTTCACAGACCCATTTGCGTTTTTAGGTCCATACTTACCTTCTGATCAAGGTGCATTACGTGTATGGATTCCTGGAGCAGATAAAGTCGAGTTGATTGTTGGAAAGGAACCTCGTATTGAGTTATCGCGAGAGGGTGAAAGTGGTTTCATTCTTAAGCAAGAGAGAGATTTGCGTTTCACTCACTATAAGCTTGCGGTTGATTGGGCTGGTGTAGAACAGATCATCGATGATCCGTACCAGTACCACGATCTGTACGCGAGCTACGAAGATCTTCACACACCGAAAGATATGTACCATCACATGGGGGCTCAGTTTATTACGCTAGAGCGTGATGGACAGACGATTGCAGGTACTCGTTTCTTGGTGTATGCACCGCACGCAACAGCGGCAAGCTTGATAGGTAACTTCAACGCTTGGGATGGTCGCCGCCACCCAATGCAACGCTTAGATTACGGTATGTGGGGCCTATTCATTCCTGAACTGGAAGAGGGCGCTCAATACAAGTTTGAATTAAAAGGACCAAATGGCGAAGGCTTACCGCATAAAGCCGACCCATGGGGTTTTTACTCAGAGCAATACCCATCATTTTCTTCTGTGACTTACGATCACGCTCGTTACGAGTGGCAAGATACTAAGTGGCAGAATCGTCCAGTGACGCAAAAGCGTAAAGAAGCGCTTTCGTTCTATGAACTGCACGCGGGTTCTTGGAAGCGTAACGCTGAAGGTGAGTTCTTAAATTATCGCGAGCTTGCGGCAGAGCTGATCCCATACCTAACAGATCTTGGCTACACGCACGTTGAGCTAATGCCAGTTTCAGAGCACCCATTCTACGGTTCTTGGGGCTATCAGCCAGTAGGTCTATTTGCACCGACTAGCCGTTTTGGTTCTCCAGATGATTTCAAATACTTCGTCGATCAGTGTCACCAAGCAGGTCTTGGTGTTGTTCTGGATTGGGTTCCTGCTCACTTCCCAAGTGATGATCACGGCCTAGCAAACTTCGACGGTACGCCATTGTTCCATGATCCAGATCCACGTCGTGGTTGGCACCAAGATTGGAACTCGTACATTTACGATTTAGGCAAAGAGCATGTACGTCGCTTCTTAGTTTCTAACGCATTGTACTGGTTCGAGCAATTCCACATTGATGGCATTCGTGTTGATGCAGTCGCTTCGATGCTTTACCTCGATTACTCGCGCAGCCATGATCAATGGATTCCGAACGCAGACGGCGGCAACGAAAACTACGATGCTATCGCTACGCTTAAGTGGATGAACGAAGAAGTATACAAGCACTTCCCGAATGCGATGACAATTGCTGAAGAGTCTACCGCTTTCCCGGGTGTTTCAGCACCGACCTTTATGGGCGGCTTAGGTTTCGGCTTTAAGTGGAACATGGGTTGGATGCACGATAGCTTGTCTTACATCCAAGAAGATCCAATCAACCGTAAATATCACCACGATACGATTACCTTCCCGTTAGTTTACGCTCACAGTGAGAACTACGTATTGTCTCTGTCTCACGATGAGGTGGTTTACGGTAAGGGCTCTATCCACAACAAGATGCCTGGTGATGAATGGCAGCAAACGGCAAACCTTCGTGCTTATATGGGTTACATGTATGCTCAGCCGGGTAAGAAGCTGAATTTCATGGGTGCAGAATTTGGTCAGACGGCCGAATGGAACCATGATGACCAATTGCAATGGTTCTTGTTAGATTATGATCGTCATCAAGGTGTTCAGCGTTTAACGAAAGACCTGAATAATCTGTACCGCTCTGAAGCTGCAATGCACGATCTTGATTTTGACCCGAAAGGCTTTGAGTGGCGTCTACAGGACTCTGCTGAAGCGAGCATTCTTGCACATGAGCGCATCAGTGAATCTGGTGAGCGTGTATTAGTTGTCTCAAACTTTACACCCGTTCCTCACGAGCATTTCCGCTTAGGTGTTCCTGCAAAAGGTGAGTACTCACTACTGTTGAATACAGACTCAACTGATTATGCGGGCAGTGGTTTTGAAGTGAAGCAGACAGCTGAGATTGAATCGGTAGAAAGCGAAGGTCTAGACACTTCGATTGAGCTGCGTTTACCGCCACTTTCAACAATATTCTATAAGTTGAAATAAGCGCTAGCTTAAAATAAGACGGGAGCCGAAAGGCTCCCATTTTTTTGTTGTCAGTTGCTGTTTTACGCTGGAGTTCTACTAAAATTGGTGAGTTGTAGTAGTGAGCGTCCAATGACCACTTCAATGATCGCCCTTGCATCAGCCCCGAACCTTTCAGTCATCTTTTGGCGAAATTCACCATCAACTTGTAAGTTGAACTCTTCTGGAACACAGTTTTGCGATGCATGGAAAAACATTAGTTTGATAGAGTGTCTAAAAGGTTTTTCAGTAAGTGCGCTTTGCCAAGAGCGATAAAACGTCTCCTGATCTGAAAAGTCTAATGACTTCATCATAATAGCTAATACGTGTTCATGTAAGACAGTTCTTACTGCACGTGTTGAAGGATAGTACCCTTGCAACGTAGTTAAACTAATGCCGATTTCTTGAGCAATCCTTGCATAAGTTAGCGCTTCATGTCCTTCTGCTAGAAAAAGATTTAATACGATTTCATCGTAGTTTTTTTGATTTTCTATTTTCTGAGCTTGGGTAATTCGAGCCATTACAAATCTCTATTGAGTGTAACATTCTGTAAACACATATATTAATAGTTTCTGATAGAGATCTCAAAGCCTAGAGATAATAAAAACGTCAGTTTATCGTCAAAATTCGATAGATATAGATCGTTCGCTTGAATTTCAACCAGCTCTAAGTCCATATAAAAACACCGCTCTATTGAGCGGTGTGTTAT
The DNA here is from genome assembly GCF_003050065.1 of Vibrio sp. 10N.286.51.C3. Taxonomy (NCBI): domain Bacteria; kingdom Pseudomonadati; phylum Pseudomonadota; class Gammaproteobacteria; order Vibrionales; family Vibrionaceae; genus Vibrio; species Vibrio sp. 10N.286.51.C3. The sequence continues at coordinate 90,114 of NZ_PIGC01000001.1, forward strand.
CTAAAGTCTTTGTTTATATTGCTAATTCAGAAAGCTAGAACGGATACCAAAATAACTGCGGCTCTAGAATGCGTTTCGCAATGGCTAACACCACGATAAAAGCGATGACACTCAAACAAACAAAGTCGATACGTTTCAAAGGTGCATAGCTATACCAAGTGCGAGATTTATGTCGTCCGAAACCGCGCAGTGTCATCGCATTTGAGATCTCATCTGCTCTATCTAAGCTTGAAAAAATCAATGGCCCTAACACTTTAACAACATTTTTGATACGGGTAATGAGTGGTGCCTTCTTAGATAGTTCTACTCCACGAGCCTGTTGAGCGTGCATGATATTGATGAAGTCCTTCTTAACCTCAGGCAAGTAACGCAGGGTTAAACTCACCGCATAAGCAATTTTGTAAGGAACTCCGATACGGTTGAGACTCGCTGCAAACTCAGTTGGATGCGTTGTGAAGACAAAAATCAACGCTATCGGGAACATGCTCATGTACTTGAGCGTGACAGTGACTAAGTAAAACAGAGTCTCTTGGCTCAATGAGTAATTGCCAGGAAGCGTCAATAATAATGTTTCACTGCCGATGAGCTCTGTACCTTGCTGTGGAGCCAATAGATACATGAACAAAGCATTTAGGCTCAGAACACTTGCAGTACCAATCAATAGCGGCTTGTAAACACGAACAGGAACTTGAGTCAGCTTTAATAGATATAAGCCAGTCAGGATCAAAACAACGATGAGTCTAAGATCGAACGTTGTAAGAACAACGGTTACCCAAGCTAAAAACAGTGCAAACTTGGTGATGCCATTGAGAGCGTGTAGCGGTGATTTGGTATCAATGTAATTGATGCCGAATTTTACTTTTGATGCATTCATTGAGCACTTCTCTCGTAGTCGATGAAGTACTGCATAAATGCATTGGTGTCGTCGATTTTCATCATGGTCGCGAGTTCATAAATGCTGGTGGTACAAAGATTTGCGCGTTCTAACAGCGAAGGCTGACTGAATACTTCTGTCATCGCGGTATTGGCAATCAGCTTGCTGTCTGCAATCACGATTGAACGTGTGGTGTACTCTAGAACGAGGTGCATGTCGTGTGAGATGATTACAACAGTAATACCCAAATCACGATTAAGCTTTTGGATGAATGCCAGCATCGATGTGTAGTTACGGTAGTCTTGACCTGCAGTCGGTTCATCCAAGATAAGAAGCTCAGGCTCCAGTACTAAGATAGACGCGATGGTTACACGTTTTTTCTGACCGTAGCTCAGTGCTTCAATCGGCCAGCGGCGGAACTTACTCAGCCCACACAACTCAAGAACATGCTCTACTTTTTCTGTGATCAGCTCTTCTGCAATGTTGCGGTTACGAAGACCAAAAGCAACCTCGTCAAAAATCATATGATGCGAGATCATATGATTTGGGTTCTGCATCACGACACCGACTTTCTGGCTTCTTTCAAAGATAGAAAGTTCAGATAGGTCTTCACCATTTAGATAGGAAGAGCCTGAATCGGCATCGATCACACCCATGATGAGTTTAGTGATGGTTGATTTACCCGAACCGTTTTTGCCCAGAATCGAAACAAACTCACCTTTGCCAATCTTGAAGCTGACATTTTCGAGTGCGTTCTTCTCGCCGTCATAAGAATAAGTCAGACCATGAACTTCGAGTAAAGGTGGGTACTGCTTCTCTGCTACCGGGGCTGGGCGCTCAGCAAACCAAGCTTGAACAGCAGGGCGGAACCTTTTGTAGTCTAAAGCTTTGAGGTTTGACAGCTTGTCTTCGCTGGTTAGTGGGGCTTTCGCCGCCTTAAGCGCCGACAAGTAAAGCGGTTCACGAATACCGTGTGTATCAAGTAATTCAGAAGCCAAGATTTCATCGGGTGTCGTGTCAGCGACGATTTCACCGCGTTCCATTAAGATCACGCGGTCGATATCGCGATGTAGGACATCCTCGAGGCGGTGCTCGATAATCACGATGGTCTTGTTGGTTTCTTTATGCAGCTGGTCGATGATCTCAATCGTTGCCTTACCCGTTTTAGGGTCAAGGCTTGCTAGAGGCTCATCAAACAACAAGATATCAACGTCGTCAACTAAGATGCCCGCTAATGATACTCGCTGCTTTTGACCACCAGAAAGGTCATGAGGTGAACGCTCAAGCATGCCCGCTAGGTCGACCATTTTTGCAGTCGACTTAACTAACGGGTACATATCAATGTTCGACATCAACTGGTTTTCGAGTGCGAAAGCGATATCTTCACCGATACTTAAACCCACAAACTGGCTGTCAGTATCTTGTAATACCGTGCCGACTTGCTCGGTATAATCGTGCATCGAAAACTCAGAGGTATTCTTGCCGTTTATCTCTAAAGAGCCCGTTACCTCACCTTTGATTGCATGAGGTATCAAACCATTGAGACACTGACCTAGGGTAGATTTACCACTACCACTTGGTCCAATAATGACGATTTTCTCTCCTTTCTCTATCCTTAGATTGATATTTTTTAGCGTCGGTTTATCCAGCGACTCATATCTAAAAGAGAAGTTCGAAAATGCTATAGTCATTATCGCTTATGCCTCAGTCAGGTTGCGGCTTTGTTTGTTGCGTTTAGCGACTGATTTTAGGATCAGGAAGCCCACAACAGCGATCAGAACGGTGTTACCCGCTGCGATGATAGACAGTTGAGTGAAGACTTTAGTAAACGGTTCTGCGTATAGGATGGTGTCTAGGAACGCAGAGCAGCCATAGCCTACAACGTTACCTGCAAGGGCCAGTATCACGAACAATACAAAATCTTTCATTGGCAGTTCGCCTTGTTGAAGACGGTTCTTAGTCATCATAGGGAACAAGCCGATAACCATGCCTACTATACCTGAGCCTAAAACCCAAGTTAACCACACGCCCCAACCTGCGAACAGATCCGTAACCCAGTGACCGATAAAGCCAACTAAGAAGCCAACAATTGGGCCGAACAAAACAGAAAATAGTGCTAGGACTGCCATCGCTGGTTTCAATGTCGTGTTCGCAAACACTGGAACACCAAACATAGGTAAACCACCAATGCCGTACAGTGCCGCGCCAATGGCAATAACGACCACTGTTTTAGCTGAAAAGTTCATAGATAACCTCGAATACTGAAAGATAAAGCTGAATAAAGAACGAATATTCGCCATTATTAATATGCGTCTCAATGAGAACGTTTTTTGGGCAAATATAAAAAATAAGGCGCGCATTATACAGTAGAACCCTTCCATAAGGGAAGGTAAGTGTCTAGATGTCTAAAATTCCATCTGAACACTTAAATATCGTGTAAAAAGCGCAATTTTACGGTTAATCAAGCAACAAAAAAGCCAGAGCAGGGTCTGGCTTTTTCATTCGTCTTAACAATGTGTTAAGCGGCTTCGTCGCATATCTACGACCGTTTAGTGGTCTAGGTATAGATAGTTTTGCCAACTCTTCATACGAATAAGCACCTTACGCATGATAGATACGTGAGTGAAGCTGTCAGAATAAACCGAAACCTCAACCGCAGTACCCATAGGTAGATGGTATTCAGATAGGTCATCTGTGATGGTTAACTTAACAAACACGCGACCACTGGTACGCAGAGCATCAGTACCTAGTAAAGCACCTCGAGCTTGGAATTGGCTCTCACCAATCGCAGGCAATACTTCATCAATACGGCCTTTAAACACTTTGCCTGGTAGAGCTCTGAATAAGAACTCAGCTTCGAACCCTGGTTGCAGACGCTGCAATGAGTTTTGTCTAAAAGCAGCGGTGTAGAACTGAGCTTCGGTGTGAACAAATGTCATCACTGGAGCCAGTGGAAGTGGCACGGCCATGACACCTGGGCGAAGGGCAAGTTGCGTCACATAACCATCTGTTGGCGCACGAACGATAGTTTGGTCTAAGTCAAATTGGGCTTTACGTAAATCGGCAAGTAAACCTGCAACGGCTGTGTTCTCGCCACCAATTTCTGAGTTGAGTGCGATTTGAGCTTGTTGTTGATTCGCCTCTGCAACTTTCACTGCAGCTTCTGCACCTTTGTACGCTTGTCGACGAGTATCGAGTTGTTGCTCGGTAAATGCGCCACTTTCGAACCCACGTTTGTATCGAGAGAATTCACGCTGTGCTTTGTCTCTTTCTGCAATTGCTTTTATTTTGGCGGCTTCAGCCTCTCCCACTTGAGACTCTAAGCCTAGAGCGCCTTGGCTCGCTTCTTTGACTTGCGCTTCCAGTTTTGCAACGGCCGCTTCAAAAGGGATAGGGTCGATCTTGAAAAGGATATCGCCTTTCTGAAGAGGCTTATTCGCTTCAACAGGAACTTCAATTACTTTGCCGCGCACACCAGAAACAATCGGTGTTGTTGAGTAAACTTGGTTACCGATTTGCGTGAACGGATGGTTGTAGTTCATCAATAGAATCAAAGTACCTATGAGTACGACCCCACCAAGTACCGCAGTTGGAACCGTCCACTTGTTTAGAGGGATATTGAATACTTTGAAAATCGTAATACAAAGTGCCGCGTAGGTCATTATCAGCAGTAAATCCATTACTTAGCCTCCTGATCTTGAACGTTGGTGGTCTCTTTCTCTGTGCTGTTTTGCACAGTAGCCGCTTGTTTGAGTTGGGCAATTTCGTCCTGAAGTGTGCTCACTTGGTCGATTAGAGAGTCGACACGGTGATGAATGTCGTGTTGTTCTTCTTCAAGCTTAGCGAAGCCCCAGCCACGATCTTTGCGCCACAACGTAGCCCAAATCCAAAGGAACGGCCAAATAGTGTGTAAAGTGAATAGGCTAACCCAGCCTGAGACGTGAATGGCATCTTGATGAGGGTGGTTGCGTTCTTTCGCAATTTCATAGGGAATATCGTGAATAACGATGATGCCGTAAAAGATGACTAATGCTACGAAAATCAGTAGACCGAGTGCAAAGTAGTCTAAAAACATAACAGATCCTTGTAATGTTAGATGTTAAGTTATAAATATACTACGCTATCATCCAAGTAATTGTTATAAAAATGATTTACCAATTTGAAATAATATGTTGTCGCTTCTTATGTGACTCAAAGCATGGATGGATCTTATAAAATTCAATCGTATTTGAAGAGGTTATTTCGGCTTCTTTGTTGGTATTCAAGCTGACATGATGACAGTTCCGATTCAAACGATGCGCATAGCCATAGCCATAGCCATAGCCATAGTCATAACAACAAAAAATAAAGGACAAACACGGATGTATGTAGGTGAATTGGCGGCCATTGGTGCTGCGATTGTGTGGGCGTGTGCGACATGGATTTATGGACAATTTGGACATCGCTTCTCTGCAATGCAACTGAATATTGTTAAGGGTGTAGTGGCATCTGGGATGATGTTGCTGGTAATGCCTCTTATCCCAATGCCGGATTTTGAGCTTAGTACCAACCATTTTCTGATATTGGCAATTTCAGGTGTAATTGGAATAGCGATCGGAGATAGCGCCTATTTTGCGGCATTGAAAAGAATCGGCGCCAATAAGACTCTACTATTGGAATCTTTGGCACCGCCTCTTTCTGGTGTATTAGCGTTGATGTTCCTTGGCGCTGTATTGACATTGCAAAGCTGGCTCGGTGTCGTGATTACAACACTAGCGGTGACCTTCGTCGTCTTCCAGCCATCAAAATCGGCGAGCGGTGATTCGAATGACAAAGCGGAGTGGGGTGGCATTGGTTATGGGCTTGTGGCGAGTGTTTGTCAGGCATCTGGTGTGGTTATTTCTCATTACGCGTTAGTGGCGGGTGACATTCCACCATTGTTAGGTGCTTTGATTCGCCTGACGATTGGCGTGTCTGTCGTAATGCTAATTATCCCTTTCGTTGAAAAGAAGCCTTATTCATCGATAAAAAGAGATTTATGGGAAATGACCAAGCTCGACAAACTTTGGTTATTAGGGGCGATCTTTGTTGGGACGTTTCTCGCCCTTTGGCTCCAGCAAGTGGCGCTGAAAAATGCTAACCCTGCGGTTGCACAAACATTGATAGCGACCAGCCCTGTCTTTATTTTGGTGATTTATGCGCTGAAAGGGGAAAAGGTGTCAAAGCAAAGTGTCATCGGCACACTTGTCGCCCTTGCGGGAATTTCTTTGTTCTTTTATCAATAAGGGGCAGGCTTTTAGTTACAGAGCTAAAGAGCTAAAGAGCTAAAGAGGTAAAGAGTGCCATGGCTCTACTCTGTACAGACTTGATTGCGGCCGTTGGCTTTAGCTCGGTATAGCGCTTTATCGGCACGGTAGAAGGTGCGTTGAGTATTCTCTCCGTCACGATGCAAAGTGATACCGATACTCACGGTCAAACCGCGCTCCCCAAGTATTTCATGCCATCCGAACTGGAAGATGCGTTCTCGATAATTTTCAGAGTGCATTTCTGCCTTAGCGAGATCGCTGTTCTCTAGGATGACCAAAAACTCTTCTCCGCCAAATCGTACACAGGATGCACCTCTGAACTTGAAGTACGATCTAAGCTCTTGAGAGACGCTGACGATCGCTTTATCACCCACTAAGTGGCTTAGTTCATCATTGATAGACTTAAAGTGGTCAATATCGATAACCATCAATGCGAAAGAGGTGTCGTGCAGCAGCATATCTTTCAGTTTCACATCTAACCAACGACGGTTGTGTAATCCTGTCAATGGATCGGTGAATACGTCTTGTTGAAGTTGAGCAACCGCATTCTTGTGTTGCTCAGTCGTCTCTTTTAGTTCTTTGTTTTCTTGTTCAGAGAGAATGAGTTTGAGTTGTAACTCAAAACGAGACAAGCGGCGTAACTGGCTTGCACCGAGTTCACTGATCGGGATCTGCTTCATTAGATCGGTTTCAATTCGGTAGCCTTTTTTCTCATAGCTTAGCGCTTCTTGAAAACGTCCTTGATTCATACACACGTCACTCAGCGAATCGTAGAATCGCTTCGCAAGCACTGGCGACGAGTAGGCTTTCACACGTTTGTCTGTGCTCGACAAAATCATGCTCGCGTAGTCTTGCTTGCCAGTTGCACTTAGACAATGTGCTAGCTCTAGACGAGTCATAGTCGAAAGCCAGCTTGCTTGAGTGCTGTTGGCTGGGTATTGAACCTTGGACAGACAGCGTAGCGCTTCATGATATTTTTTCTTAGCGCGCAGCACCTTTGCTTGGTAAAGCAATATTTGAGCTGTGAGTAACTTGTCACTCACCAAAATACTCAGTTCTTCGCACTCATTCAGTAAATCGCTGGCTGCAGTAATACGGTTGAGCAGAAGCAAGCTCGCCACCATATGCAGCTTGAATTTGAGGCGAAGTGAGCGACTGCTTATCGCATGGTCTATGCTGCTGATTTTTTGGTAATAACGAAGGGCTCTGTTGTGATCGCCATAGGAATCACACAGGTTCCCCATGCCTAAAATTGCTAGTACATACTCATCGATATGGCCGTGTTCAACCGCGATTGTCGATGAACTGATGAATTCATTGAGTGCTGACGTGTAATCACCAATTTCAACTAAGCGGTCACTTAGGCTGGTCTTGACTGTCAGAATGTCTTCAATATCGGCAGGAAGGTGGAGCAGATCGAGTGCTCGTCTCAACTCTTCGATACTGGTTTGATTTTGTTGTAACTCGGCACGGTATTCAGAGCTGATGATATAGCAGTGCGCTTGCTCTGTTTGCGTTGTCGAAACGTGCTGGCGAATGTGGTTCCAGAAGATGATCGCTTCTTCACCTGATACCGATGAAGGGTCTAAACCGGCGTCTGTGATCTTGCTTAATAGCGTTTCCATTATTCTATTACCTCAGCATCGTCTTCTTCTAATTGTTCAAGCGTAAACGGGAACGTCAAAATATCATTGAGGCTGACGGTCGGTCTTGAACCTTTTAATCCTTTTCTATGCCAAGGATAAATATCAAGCATGGTGCTGAGAGTTTGGAAGGTTTGCTCTGCGGCTTCGCCTTTTTCGGAAAGCATAAGAGCCACACGTTCAGAACTTAGCCTTGCAATGAAGTCATTCTGGTTACATAAAGCATGAGCAATCTCGGTACAGACATCTAAGTAATCAGTATCGACATGATGGAACATAATGATGCTGTGGTTTGAACGCTTAAGCTCTGTCTTAAAGAGGACCAGTTTTTCCCACCAAAAGGTTTCAGAGACAACGTAAGATAGGTGCTTTTCAGGATCGTATTCGTGTTGGCCACGAATACGATTAATCAGCTTTCGTGCCCTCTGTTCAAGCTGGCGTTTTGAACTGCGTGCTTTGTCCAAACCGACACGATTAGTTTGCTCTTTAAGCATGCCGATAGAATATTGACGGTACTTTTTAAAGGCGACTAATGCTGCTTTGAAATCCTGGTTTTCTTCTGCAACCAAGGACTGTTGGTAACAAATTTGGCTAAGCAATTCACCATTATCAAATTCATTGGCGGATTGTTCAGCGAGTCTCAGTAATTCTGCCGCTTGTTCTGGCCTTTTTCTCAGGAGATCCAATCGAGCTCGACTGATGTATGAATGCGCCTTCATCCAAACTAGGTTGTGTTCGACTGCCAGACTGTGCGCTTTGGCAGTGGCGCGCTCTGCGTCATCTAAGCGTTCAAGACCAAGTAGAGCAAGGCCTCGGAAGTCCCATACTTCTGCATGCCAAGTGTTATCTTTATGGTCTTTTAATGCTTCTTCTGCACCGTCTAGTACCGATAGCATTTCAACATAGTTGTTGAGCAGATAGTAATCCCACGCGAGCAGTATTCTGGCTTTGCCCTCTAACCAACCAATGCGGCTGTTGTTAGCCACTTTAACGGCAAGTTGGTGAGTAGAACGTGCAAGTTTATATTCGTGGGTCATTCGCCAAATATTGCCGAGACCAATGAGGCATTCAATTTGAATTTCGACTTCATCAACCAACGCAGATTGCTCTAAAGCATTGATCCAAAACTGTTGGGCGGAATAATATTTGGCTTGCCCCCAGAACTGGAGAGCGTGTAAATGGAGGATTTCAGGGAGAAAAAGGTCGGTATCTAATCGGCTTTGGCGCTTATAGGCTTCCTTGATGTGCTTTAAACCTTTCTGGTAATCCATCAGGTTCCAGCTACACCTTGCCATTAACATCAATGACTGGATGGCACCCTCTTCAAACAGAACTTGCTCTGATCTGACTAGGCACTGTTGAGCGATCTCTAGGATCACCGATGGCTCAGAGTCAACACGAGTTTTGAGTTTTTCTAATTCTGTTTCAAGAAGGTACTGATTTTTGTCCAAGACTTAGATCCATGATTATCGAACATATTGATAACACAATCATTATAAGAGTGTAATTTGAGATAAGCACCAATTATCTTTCTTAGAGCGTCAAAGGAACATCGATCTTTTCTAATTATGGGTGTTACCTCATGTTGTTGCTTTAAAATCAATGAGTTCCCGAATAATTATCTAGAGGCTTTGTTGCTATGAAAGTAGTTGCTTTAGAGTTAATGGCTGCTCTGCTACGCCCAAGCGTTGCGCTGCCGTGAGCCCTTGCTTATCTTGGTAGCACAGATTGTGCCAAGCTCTAAATATGTCGAGTAATGGAAGAATGCCCCCAGGACGAAGTTTACGTCTGGGCTCATTGATGAAGCTATCAAATAACAGCTGAAAGCGCTGTTGATAGAACTTAGTTTGTTGAATTGAGGCTGTGTTAAACCACTGTTTTGGTTCTGGATTGTTACCTGTTAGGTAGCAGATGCCTTTCTGATTATCACCTTGATTCGCAATAGCCCAACGATCTCGCCACCAACTCATATGAACGATGTCGATCTTTTCAAAACTTTGATCGTCTTGCCAGCCTGAATCTTCCTCTACATACATAAGGTCAATATTTTGACTCTGAATGCGCGGCAAACATACGCTTAAAGCGGCAGATCTTAGTAATGGATCTTGTGGCATATAGATGGCGACATGTTTGTCTTCATTACACATATCCAACACATGTAGGAAGTGAGCATAAGAGGTATAAGGCGGTCGAATTAGTGCGCCTTTTGAAGGGTAGCTAAATGTGGTGAGGTTACCCATAGGGTCCTCAACGTTACCTCTCGCAAGAATCACTTGGTACTGCTGTTCAATGCGCTCTTTTAGTTTGTCAGAGGGCTGAGGTAGTTCGAGATTCGCTTCTGAAGAGTGCTCTTTGGATACAAAGCGTGCAACATCATCATAAGGGTTGTGGTCGACATTCCCTGATGGCTCTTCATTTTGAGAGTAGTTAACGTGTTGGCAAAGGATGTAGCCAGAATGCGCCTCGCCAGTCGCTATCCAAACCACACCGTTGTTACTTTGTGGCTGTAGACGCTGGTAGTGAGATGCGAACTCGTAATCTTTCGCATGGTTAACCCATCGTGCATCGATCATCGCTAATTTACGACGACAACGGCTCGCGATATGGTCAACATGATCATAGAAAGTCTTTGGATTGATCTCTAATTTTCTACAGATTTCACGTACGGAATAGCCCATGAACAGTAAGCCCATGAGGTTTTCTTGAAATTGAAGTTTTTTATTGGATCCAGACCATTTATCAACGAAGGTTGATTGGCAGTCTTTGCATCGATAACGCTGCCTGTCGCCACTATAGCCGAAGGCATGATAAAGATGTTTGTGGGTATGAACCGATAAGCCGAAGTTATCGCAATCATCATTACGACAAGCAGGGAGCCCATCGCTGTGAAGTTGTCTTAGGCGATGAAGTTCGCTTAACACTTCACGATTGTTAAGTAAGGGGGGGAAAGCTCCACATTCACGACAAACCATCGCTGGACGCTTAGGGTTAGCGTGTTGCAAAACATACCGTTTTGCATCGCTCAAGCCAAAGTTGTCACACGCCAATGTTTTACAAAAGTTGAGTTGCAAACCATCCGCATCTTTTGGCAGCTTGTCGTTAGACACGATCTCCCCCTCGGGATTATTTGAGCAGCCAAGCGAGCTTGGCTGCGGGGTAACGCTTTTCAATGTATCTTTTATCAAGTCGTTAGATGTTGATTGCTGTCTCTAGAGCAACTTTCATCATGTCGTTGAAAGACTTTTGACGCTCTTCAGAGCTTAGTTTCTCGCCACGGATGATGTGGTCAGATACTGTTAGGATAGTCAATGCTTTAGCACCAAGGTCTGCAGCAACACCGTAGATACCAGCTGCTTCCATATCAACACCTAGGATGCCTAGTTTTTCCATTTTTTCGAAAAGGTCAGCTTCTGGAGTGTAGAAAAGGTCAGCAGAGAATACGTTACCAACTTTAACTGGAACTTCTTGTGCACGTGCTTGGTTTACTGCTTCTTCTAGAAGGCCGAAATCAGCGATAGCCGCGAAGTCGTGGTTGTTGAAACGAATACGGTTTACTTTTGAGTCAGTAGAAGCACCCATACCGATAACAACGTCCATTAGTTTAACGTCGTCACGTACTGCGCCACAGCTACCTACACGAATAACATTTTTCACACCGTACTCAGCGATAAGCTCGTGTACGTAGATGCAGCATGATGGGATACCCATACCGTGGCCCATTACAGAAACTTTCTTACCTTTGTAAGTGCCTGTGTAGCCAAACATGTTGCGAACGTCACAAACTTGCTTCACGTCATCAAGGAATGTTTCTGCAATGTATTTTGCGCGAAGCGGGTCGCCCGGCATAAGTACTGTTTCTGCGAAATCACCAGCTTGAGCATTAATATGAGGTGTAGCCATGGTCGTTCTCCAAAGTTTAAACGGTAATTATAGGAACAGGATTTAATCAATTACCGATTCTGTTGAATTGAATTCGTTTTGTTGAGGCAATATTAGCGAGTTAGAACGTGGCTCCATGAGACTTTAGTCACAAAATAGGTCTGTCATTATAGTTTTATTAATATTGATAACCAAATATGTTGAAAGCGTAAAGGCAATCGATTTTGTATGGGTAAATTGCAAGCCAATGAGAGGAAAAGGCCCACATATAAACTTGTTGCCTATCAGTTTCGAGACAACAATACGTTGTAGAGACGTTTGATCAGCGATAATCTAAACTTTGATAAAAGACAAACCAAGGATTTGTATGTCGTATTGCGCTAACTCGACGCCTTTGCAGTCAATGAAAACCCGACTACACAGGGCAGCATCGCTTGTTGTAAGAACTACTTTGCTTGCCAGTGGAATAGCTTCATCGTGGGTGTCTGCTGCAACCTTTGAATTGCCACCAACAGAAAGCCGTATTGTTGGCAGAATACAGCAGCATGAAGTGGTGGCGGGCGAAACCTTGGCCATCATTGCCAAGCAATACGATATTGGTTTCCTCTCTTTAATGGCAGCCAACAAAGGAGTGGATCCTTTTCTTCCCGCGGAAGGTTATGTGTTGAGCATTCCAAGTCGTCTGATTCTGCCTGATACCCCAAGAAAGGGGATTGTTATCAACCTTGCTGAGTTGAGGTTGTACTACTTTGAGCCCGATAAAAATCAAGTACATGTTTTTCCTGTCGGCATCGGTCGAGTGGGACGCGATACCCCCGAGATGATCACCAAGATAAGTCAAAAAAGACCGAATCCAACATGGACGCCACCAAATTCAATCCGCAAAGAGTATCTTGAAAAGGGCATTGAATTACCGAGAGTGGTTCCTGCCGGACCGGAAAACCCATTGGGTGAGTACGCTTTGAGGCTTGCTTATGGCGCTGGTGACTACTTGATCCATGGTACTAATAAAGACTTCGGAATAGGTTTACGAGTTAGCTCTGGTTGTATCCGAATGGAACCTAAGGATATTGAATGGCTGTTTGAGCAAGTGAACCGTGGCGAACAGGTCACCATTATCAATGAGCCAATCAAAGTGTCACTAGAGCCAGATAGAAGTGTGTTTGTCGAAGCGCACGAACCATTAACTCGAAGTGATGGTTCAAAGAAATCATTACAGATCCCTGTGGAATTAAAATGGTGGCTTGAAGACGCAGAACTGCCTAATTCAAAAGCGAAGGCGGTTATCTTTGCTCAAAACGGCGTGCCTGTAGAGATAGCACCACCTGTGATTGAGTTTTAATTCGATTGCCTCTTCTGTAACAAGGGGCGGTTTCCCTTTCTCTACTCGAATTAGTCCCTTCTACTCAAGTTAGTATCGCCCAAAAAAAAGCACCACATCCGTTAAGAGGTGGTGCTGTCCATATACTGCTTTTGCGACTTATTTAAACTACAGCTTAATCGCACTTAGATCTCAAACTACTTAGTGTACGACTCAGCGATGTTGTCGATACGTTCGTTAGCACGATCCGCTTCTTCTTTTGCTGCCATAGCGGCTGCTTCTGCTTCTTGTGCCTTCATTTCTGCGGCTGCTTTGTCACTCTTAAGTGCTTCAACTTCGCTAGTAAGTTGAGCAACTTGGTTAGTTAGTTGATCCATTTCTGACACTGCAGCTTCTTCTGGCTCTGAAGAACAACCGGCTAAAATGAAAACTGAGGCTGCAGCTGCGATTAACGTCTTATTCATAAGAACTCCTTGCTTATTTATCATCAAAAGATGCGCTATACATTCTCTATCATATAGTCGCTTCATTAATGATTGTAGCGACTAATTTTTTAACTGCAAAAACAATAAATAAAGAAATTGCTAAATTTTTGAGGTGATTAGCTGAGCATCACGTTCTGTCTCACTTATGAGATGAAGGGTTTAGAGGCGACTGTAATGTGTTCTTGGAGAGCCATCCCTTTGTTGGCAATGCATACAATGTTCTAGCTAGAGATAGATTAAAGGATAAATTTACTGTGATCTCTATCCTTATAAAGTACTTTCGCGGTATCATGTCACGTTAAATTAATTTTATTCAATACCATCATGACTGGAGAGTCCTTTGCACTTTAAAGATTTAGGCTTAGATAACCGCTTACTGAAGAACTTAAAACATTACGACTTCAAGAAGGCGACAGAGATCCAATCAAAAGCGATCCCTGTTGCTATTGCTGGTAAGGATCTATTGGCTTCATCAAAAACGGGATCAGGAAAAACATTGGCGTTTGTGTTGCCAATGATACATAAGGCTTTAAAAACAAAAGCGTTTTCTGCTAAAGATCCTCGTGGTGTAATTTTGGCTCCTACTCGTGAGCTGGCTAAGCAAGTTTATGGTGAACTGCGTAGCATGCTTGGTGGTTTATCTTACGAAGCGGCGCTTATCTTGGGTGGCGAAAACTTTAACGACCAAGTTAAAGCACTGCGTAAGTACCCTCGTTTTATCGTTGCAACTCCAGGTCGTCTTGCTGACCACTTAGAACATCGTTCATTGTTCCTAGATGGTGTTGAAACGCTAATCCTTGATGAAGCAGACCGTATGCTTGACCTGGGTTTCGCTCCAGAACTTCGTCGCATTGCTAATGCTGCTAAACACCGTCGTCGTCAGACACTAATGTTCTCTGCAACGTTAGATCACGCTGAAGTAAACGGCATTGCCAATGAAATGCTAGATGCGCCTAAGCGTATCTCTGTTGGTGTTTCTAACGAGCAGCATTTAGATATCACTCAGAAATTCTACCTATGTGATCACCTCGATCACAAAGAAGCGATTCTAGACCGTGTACTAGAAGAAGCTGAATACCGTCAGGTAATGATCTTCACTGCAACTCGTGCTGATACCGATCGTCTAACAGATAAGTTGAACGAGAAGAAGCTTAAAGCGGTTGCACTGAGTGGTAACCTAAACCAAACGCAACGTAATGCTATTATGAGCCAGTTTGAGCGTGCGGTTTACAAAATCTTGGTAACAACCGATGTTGCTTCTCGTGGTATCGATATTCCAAACGTGAGCCACGTTATTAACTTTGATATGCCGAAGCACACCGAAGAGTATGTTCACCGTGTTGGTCGTACTGGCCGTGCAGGTAACAAAGGCGATGCAATCTCTTTGGTTGGTCCAAAAGACTGGGACAGCTTCAAGCGTGTTGAGCTTTACCTTCAACAAGATCTAACTTTCTCAGTGCTTGAAGGCCTAAAAGGTAAGTTCAAAGGCATCAAGCCTCGTAAACCAGCCTTCAAGAAGGGCGGTCCAGCTAAGAAAGCGGGCAAACCTCAAGCGAAGAAGACAGCGAAGAAGCCAGTTAAACGTGATAAGAGCTTCCACCAAAATGTGGCAGTGGGTGATACCGTGTTTATCCCTAAGAAGAAAGTTGCGCCAAAAACTGACGATGAGTAACCAACTCGCGTGAGCCAAAAGCTAACGTAAATAAAAACCGCCAATATTAGGCGGTTTTTTTGTGTCTGTACCTTGTCTATTTCTCGTCTCCCTTTATCTTGCCCTATGCTCATTTAACTTCTGAAAAGCTTGAAAGGACACCTATCCTTGCATCTATTCAAAGTCGAAGGTCGAAAATGAAGACATGAGAATATTATCCGCTAGATATTTATGGATTGCGGTAGTTGGGTGCGTCACGCCCCAAAACACATAGCGGTCTGAACCATAGGTTGCGCATTCGTTAGTTAAGCTATGGCGATATAAGTAATCGGAAGCTGAATGGCGCTGAATATCTAAACATGCATCTGTGGCGTTCTGAAATCCATGTTGCTGCGGGTTTTCAGTAATGTGGTTAAACAGATCATGAGCATTGAAAAGTACGACATTGACCCCCCTAGCTTGGTAATACTCAGCTTGCTCTTTGATGAAGAGGTTAAACTCAATTATTTTGCTATGCACAATAGAAATTTCATCTTCTGTCGAGTATTTAAATTGTGGAGCTTTTGTGGCGTCAGGGAGAGTGAAGAGCAAAATGTTTTGAGCACCACTTCCCGTTAAACGAATTAGAGCGCTGCTGAAATCAGCTTTTACATCAGCCACCGATCGTTCGTAATTCATAAAGTCGTTAAGGCCGAACTCCAAAGTAAATAACGAGTTTTCTGGACGGTAATTCTTCGCGGCTTCCATGTATTTCAGGTACGACGTGACTTGGTCATAAACTCCTTTGAGGACTCCATACTGATTTGTGCCTGCCGCCCCACCAACTGCCCAGTTATACAGAGGTATGTTTTTCTCTCTAGCTAGGTACTCAGTCCAGACTAAGCCATTTGAGAAGTGACCTAAGAACCATGAGTTGGCATTGGGAAGAACCCATTGCGAACCGTTGAATAAGTTTCCAGTATCAGAAAGGCTATCCCCAAATGTGATGATTCGATTAATTTTATTATCTTGGAGTTCTTCGTCATTGGTCCATATTGAGTGGTTGTAGGAGAACCGACTGTCTGCTGCAAAATAAGTGATGTCGGCGGCATCATGCTGGATGTCTAGTGTCTCTTCGCAACGTTGTTCTATTTCTGATTGTGGTGTTCCACTAAAGAACATGTTTTTATACGATGAGGGCGACCACCAATATCCATCGATAGTGTAGTAATTGCCATCTTCGTTTCTTGCCCATTTCCAATCAGTTGCAACTGAGTCATTCGATATGTCGGTTCGGTACCAGCATCTGATATATGATCGTGTATCAAGCATCTGCCCTTGTGCTACTTCGTCAGGAATTGTTGCATCTAGAGGCATTGATGTATCGGCGATAGCTGATGCAATTAGAGGCATTGTCAACGTAAATACCAAGATCATTTTCTTCATTTTAGAGTACTCATTTAGCAAAGTAAGTAAGGTTAATTACTTTATTATTAATAATAAGAATAAATATCATTTAGGCAATGTATTGAATATTACTCATTGTTGCGTCAACAACTCATATGAAGCACGTATAATAAGTGTTACATAGATCCAACTTTCAACGGTTTTGCGTTCATTAATTTTTATCTGGGCGAGAGTCCATACCTACTTTATTAACATTTACTATTAATAGTTATCTCACTTAATTATTATTAATCAATTGCTTACTTGTTTTATCGTTTATTGTGACTTTGGTTGAGCAATGTTCATCACTACTGTTTAATTCCAGTTCAATCTCACAAATATCGAGTCCCTACTTTCTGTTTTATAAAATCATCAACTACGGTTCTTTTACTCATCAGAGGTCTAATCTGTTTAAGGAAAGAGCATTGAAAAAGATATTAATTTGGACGATAGCTTGTCTATCCAGTTTTGGTGCCTATGCAGGAACGAGCGCATCGGCATTAGAAGTCAGCGGATACACTGAAACGAAATATCCCATTGTGTTGGTACATGGCTTGTTTGGCTTCGATACATTGGCGGGCGTCGACTATTTTTATGGCGTACCGGAATCTCTGACAAAAGATGGCGCGAGTGTATACGTCGCTCAGGTTTCTGCGACCAACAGCTCTGAAGTGCGTGGAGAGCAGTTGCTGGCTCAAGTTGAAACACTGTTAGCCGCGACCGGGGCAAGTAAGGTGAACCTAGTTGGTCACAGCCACGGCGGACCAACAGCGCGCTATGTGGCTTCAGTTCGTCCTGATCTGGTAGCCTCAGTGACAAGCATTGGTGGCGTCCATAAAGGATCTAAAGTTGCCGATCTCGTGCGTGGAAGCGTATCAGAAGGCTCAGCTGCGGAAGGTATCGCGGTTAAGTTGGCTGGTGGATTGACGACACTGATTAACCTTTTATCTGGTGGAACGGATCTAGACCAAGATGGCCTTGCATCTCTTGAAGCGTTGACCACTGAAGGTTCGCTTGCATTCAACCAGTTTTACCCTGAAGGCGTTCCGACGTCTGCGTGTGGTGATGGTGAATGGCAAGCAAACAACGGTGTTTATTACTATTCATGGACAGGATCTTCCACTTTTACCAACCTTCTGGATCCTACCGACGGAGCGATGACAATCCTTGGTTTAGCTTTTAATGAACCTAATGACGGGTTAGTGGGAGCATGTAGCGCGCATTTGGGCAAAGTGATTGGTGATGATTACAAAATGAACCACCTAGATGAGATTAATGGGTTGTTGGGTATTCATCATCTCTTTGAGACTGATCCAGTGACGTTATATCGCCAACACGCGAATCGATTGAAGTTGGCTGGCCTGTAAGTCGCGCTGCCCAAAGTTAAGATCATAAGGAAAATATAATGAAAAAGACCGCCATTTTGTCGATAACCACGATAGCCCTGATGAGCACAGCGGCGGTCTTTTTATATCTAAAGAAGGAAGAGGTAAGTTCATATAATAACAACGAACAAAGCGCTTCTTCATTGAAGGTTAGCTCTCAACAAGATACCGAAATCGATAGTGCGTCAGCCAAAGACATGATGGAATATTTCGTGTCAGGCAATACAGAATTAACCCTCGAAGAGATTCGTGACAATGTGGCAAATCACCACGAGCAATCACAAGCAGCGGTGGTCGATGAAGCATTGTTCGCAAAGTATCTTGAGTACAAGTCGGCACTGACAACATTGGATGTTCAATTCGACACCACCTCAATATCCGCAGAGGACTTACGCGCGCTGAATCAAGCTCTGCTTGACCTTCAAACTCAATTTTTCAGTGAGAGCGAGATAAGTATCCTGTTTACCCATGACAATAAAATGAGGGAAATCGCTTTAGAAAAGTTACTTCTGAAACAAGAAGGGCTAGAGGAACAAGAATATCAGCAAAGGCTTGAATCTTACCTATCTGAACAACCCGATTATGTTCAGTCCAGTCATCAAAATCAGGTTTTATTACAGCAACTATCCAACTCACAAGGTCTAGACGAACAAGGTAAATACTTGAAGAGAAATGAACTGGTTGGCGAAGAAGCGACACAGAGGCTCGAAGCACTCGATAAACAAAGAGCGGACTTTGAAGGAGCTTTAGAGATTTATTTTGTTGAACGAAATGACATTTTGAATGACTCAGCCCTCTCGACAATTGAGCAACAAGAGACGATCGCTCAGCTTAGAGAAGCTCATTTTCAGCCACAACAGCTTAGAAGGGTAGAAGCGATTGAGAGAATCAGAGCCGCTGAGAACGGCCAGTAAGGTTTGGTGATTTAGTCAAAAATCTATCGAAAATAAAAAACCAGTCAAGAGTGACTGGTTTTTTATTATGGGTGAGTTGCAAGGTAAATAAAGCTAAATGTCTTTATCCCTTAAACCTTAAAATAATCCAACTGCTGCTTTTGCTGCTCGGCTAGGTTAGATAGCTCATGGCTCGCTGCTGCGGCTTGAGTAATACCGGTTACGTTTTGGCTTACTAGGCTGTAGATGTTTGAGATATTACGGTTGATGTCTGCTGTCACTTGGCTTTGTTCTTCTGCGGCAGAGGCAACTTGAGTGTTAATTTCTGTCATGTCGGTTACTGAGTTAGCAATACCAGAAAGTGCTGCGCTCACCTCGCCTGAGAGTGTTTGGTTGTGCTCTAACATAGACAGTGAACTGCTCATGCTCTCATTGGCGTTACCCGATTGAACCTGCAAGCCTTCGATAATTGCTTGGATCTCTTTGGTTGAATCTTGCGTACGAGCAGCCAGCATTCGAACTTCATCGGCTACAACTGCGAAACCACGGCCACTCTCACCAGCTCGTGCGGCTTCGATTGCTGCGTTAAGCGCAAGCAGGTTAGTTTGTTCAGAGATGCTTTGAATCACCTCAATCACTTTACCAATTTGTTCAGAGTGCTCTTTTAGCGTGCCTACAACGTTCGCAGCTTCGCTGAGCTGAATCGCCATTTGCTCATTGGCTTGGTTGCTTTCATTAAACAAGCTCATACTGTGCGTCGCCATTTCGTCGGCTTGCTTGGAAGCTGAATCGGCTTGTACTGCATTCTCGTTTACGTGCGATGCTGTGCTCTCAAGTTGGTTCACGGCAGAAGCCACTTGTTCCACTTCTTGCTTCTCTTGATCAGAGTTCGCACTTGATTGCGTCATTACTGCCGCCAACTCTGTTGATGCAGACGCCACTTCAATACTGATTCGAGATAGTGAACTTACGGTGTCGCGCAATTGCTCAACGGATTTGTTTACGTCTTGGGCAAGGCGAGATATTTCGTTGTCGCCATGCTCTTCCGCTTTTACTAGCAGGTTACCTTTTGCTACTTCGCGCATGGTTTCTTGGATATTGCTAAGCGGCTTAACAATGATGCCAGCTAGCGTCCAGCTGATGACTAATGCGATTGAAAGAATCACTAACAGTGCGATGGTTGCGGTGTTGAGTGTGCTGGTGTGTTGCTGGCCATTGATGTCCACTTCTTGAGTGGCAATACGGTTCAGTTGCTTTGAGAGGAGGTTGATAGCTTGCACCATTTCGTTACCCGCGTGACGATATTGGTCGATTGCGATCTGATAGCGGTTATCAAAGTCAGAAGGTAGCGCTGCGCTGCCATGTTTTGCTCTTAATAGAGGAAGCATAGTGGTGCGAGAAAAATCGACATAGTGATTCATCGCTTTGCTCATTGCGGCTACTTCATCTTGCATGCCTGGCACTGTGTCTAATGAGTTCAGTAGGCGAGTATTTTGGTCGCGTTTTTGGTTTAGTGTTTCAACCAGTGTTTTTACGTCATCAGCATTGAATAGGCTGTAGATCGCTTTGATGCGCATGCCATAGCTGTTGTCGACGATTTCACTGAGTTCTTCTTTATGTAGGATGAGTTGATCGGTTGCTGTTGATACATCTTTAAAAGCGTTTTCCAGTTTGTCACCACCGATGATGACACCCGTCAAAAGTAATACGACAGAAAAGAGTACTGGAATGAGAATTTGTATTTTTATCGATAAGCCACTGAGAAGTTGGCGCATGTAATGTCCCTCTTTGAATAAATAAATGAGCAGAAGCAATTGTTATTATTGTTATTAGTCAGTGATTCTAACTTCTGAGAATGACAATTCAATCAGTAATAGATTCGATTTTGATATATGCGATAGGTATTTCATAAATTCTGATTATTTATCGTACAAACAAGGCTTTAGCCATTTTTAAGATAGGGTTATTTAACACAGAACCCTGTGTGGTATTAGGTAATGAAAGGGATGGCGAGATATTGAGCGGTTTGGCTTAAATAGGTTGGAATGAATATTCAGTGCCTATAAGTGAGGCTAATTTATTACTTCAAGGTTTATTTGGTAGGGGGAAAACAAGAAAATAAATTGTAGTTGTCATATAGCCTTCAATTAAGTGAAACACAACTGTCACATTCAGATTCTAAAGTGGGCACCGTTCAAGCAAAACAACATTACGGCAATAACGCCACTAAAGGAAATTTGTGATGAAAAAGACAGTTATCGGTGCAATCGCACTACTAGGCGCTCTAACAGTGAATACAGCTTCAGCTAAAGAAACTATCTCTGTAGTTGGCTCTAACAGTGCTTCTCCACTGGTTGAAGTTTTTGCAGAAACCTACATGAATAAAGGCGAACCAGTGTTCATCGAAATTCAAGCACCGGGTTCTTCTGCAGGCATCAAAGCAGCAAAAAATGGAAGTGCTGACCTTGGTATCTCTTCTCGTGACCTAAAAGAAGAAGAGAAAACAGCTGACCTGAAAGAGCTCGTTATCGCTCGTGACGGTATCGCAGTTGTTGTTAACCCAAATAACGAAGTATCTGCTCTTACAGCTGAGCAAATCACTTCAATCTACAAAGGCGACATCACTAACTGGAAAGATGTTGGTGGTGCAGACAAGCCAATCGTAGCAATCACTCGTGATACTGCATCTGGTACACGTGGTGCATTCGAAGACATCATGAAACTTAAGAAGAAGATTGGCGACAAGAAAGTATCGGCTATCTCTCAACGTGCACAAGTTGCAAACGGTAACGGCGCACTTAAAGTTTCTGTAGCTAGCAACCCATACGCTATCGGCTTTATCTCTCTTGGTACTGTAGACAACACAGTTCAAGCTCTAACTATCGACGGCGCAGAAGCATCAGTTGATAACGTTAAGAACGGCTCTTACAAAGTTGCTCGTCCTTTCCTAGTTCTTTACAAAGCAGGCGCTCCAACAGCTGAAACTCAACAATTCCTAGACTGGATGGTTGCAGACGAAGCTCAAGCTATCGCTGACAAAAAAGGCTACATCACAGTTAACTAATCTTAACTGACCAACACTTAATTATTGCTCAGCCTAACTTAGGCTGAGCCTTTTCTTTCAACTTTGTCTATTTCGAGCTCTTGTTGAGCCACAAAGTTTGAGATTTTATATATGACCATCGCAAATAGTGAAAAGCTTATGAATACTGAAGCGACTCAAATCAACAAGCCAAGTCTACGTGCTAAGAAGCGCATCGACTGGAGAGAAAGAATCTTCCACGGCTTGTTCTTATCGAGTGCTGTAATCGGCATCGTATCACTAGCCGTTATCGCTTACTTTATCGTTGCAGAGAGTATCCCTGCATTCCAAGAGGCGGGTGTTTCTGGCATCGTTCTGGGTGTTGACTGGTTACCTCCAGCTCTATTCGGTGTTGCAACCATGATCGTTGCCTCGATCGTTTCGACACTTGGAGCTGTAGTTGTTGGTGTGCCAGTTGGTGTATTAACCGCTATTTTTATTGCTGAGATTGCTCCAAAGCGTCTGGCAGATATTATTCGACCAGCAGTTGAGCTTCTAGCTGGTATCCCGTCGGTAGTTTACGGCTTCTTCGGTCTGGTAATTATCGTTCCAATGATTCAGAACATTTTCCAAGTACCAGCCGGTAATACTATCCTGGCAGGTATCATTGTTCTGGGTATCATGATTCTTCCTACCGTTATCACGGTTTCTGAAACTTCGATTCGTGCTGTACCTCGTACATACAAAGAAGGTTCACTTGCACTGGGCGCTTCGAAAATCTACACAATTTTTAAGCTACTCGTTCCTGCTGCACGTTCAGGCATTATGACTGGTGTGATTTTGGGTATCGGTCGCGCACTTGGCGAAACGATGGCAATCATCATGGTTATGGGTAACGCGCCAGCAATGCCAGAAGGTATTTTGGATTCGGCTCGTACGCTAACAGCAAACATTGCAATTGAAATGTCTTACGCAAGTGGCGTTCACGCTAACGCACTGTACGCAACAGGTGTTGTACTTCTAGTGTTCATCATGATGTTAAATGGTGCTCTACTTTATCTTAACCGTGAAAAAGCGAAGTAGGCGAGGATAAGTAATATGGATCGCGTAAAATTAAAGCAAGCACGTCAAATCAAAGATAACATCTTAAAAGGTTTTATCTGGGCAGCTGCGGCTGTAACCGTTGGTTTCTTATTCTGGATTATTTGGTACATCCTATCGAACGGTCTGCAATACGTAGATTGGAACTTCATCACTGACGATTACACTCGTACTGGTGAAGAGCGTGGTATTTTCCCAATGATCATCGCCACGATCTACATGGTAATTGCATCGATTGCAGTCGCAGCGCCACTGGGCATCATGACGGCAATCTACCTAACAGAATATGCGAAAGTAGGTAGTCGTTTGGTGAAAGTGATTCGATTCTGTACTGAGTCGCTCGCTGGTATTCCATCGATTATCTTCGGTCTGTTCGGTATGACCTTCTTTGTTTCGATCCTTGGCCTTGGCTTCTCGATTCTATCGGGTGCATTAACGCTAAGTATCTTGATTCTTCCTGTAATCATTCGTACTACAGAAGAAGCATTGATGGCAGTACCACAAACTTACCGTGAAGGCTCATACGGCCTTGGCGCTTCAAAAATCTACACTATCTGGCGTTTGATCTTACCAAGCGCAATGCCAGGTATCTTAACTTCGGTCATTCTTAGTATTGGTCGTGTAATTGGCGAATCAGCACCTGTATTTTTAACAGCAGGTATGGTGGCACGTGTTCCTGAGTCGGTATTCGATTCTGGCCGTACACTAACGGTTCACCTATATAAGCTGACAACAGAGCTATTTACTATCGATGAGTGGAACCAAGCCTACGGTACGGCGACAGTCCTAATCGTATTGGTTCTCTTGATCAACATGGTTACAAAACTGATTGCAAGACGCTTCAACACGGCAACTTACTAAGCTGATTAGCAGGCTCAACAATAAAGAGAGCCTCCGTGATAAAGAAAGCATCAAGCTAGACACGAATTTAAGAATTTAGAGATTACGACAATGAACAAATTTGATATTGAGAACCTAGATCTGTTTTACGGCGACAACCAAGCGCTTAAATCTATCAACCTGCCAATTCCAACTCGTCAGGTTACGGCACTGATTGGCCCATCTGGTTGTGGTAAGTCAACGCTACTACGTTGCTTGAACCGCATGAATGACCTAATTGAAGGCGTTACTATCAAAGGTAAGCTGGATATGGATGGCACAAACATCTACGGCAATATTGATGTGGCTGACCTACGTATCCGCGTCGGCATGGTATTCCAAAAGCCAAACCCATTCCCAATGAGCATCTACGAGAACGTGGCTTACGGGCTACGTGCTCAAGGTATCAAAGACAAAAAGCACATTGACGAAGTAGTAGAAAGCTCACTGCGCAGTGCGGCACTTTGGGACGAAGTAAAAGACCGTCTTAAAGCACACGCATTTGGCTTGTCTGGTGGTCAGCAACAGCGTCTATGTATCGCTCGTACCATTGCAATGGAACCGGATGTAATCCTAATGGATGAACCAACATCGGCTCTAGACCCAATCGCGACGCATAAGATTGAAGAATTGATGGAAGATCTGAAGAAAGACTTCACTATCGTTATCGTAACGCACTCAATGCAGCAAGCGCGTCGTATTTCAGACCGTACTGCTTTCTTCCTAATGGGAGAGCTTGTAGAGCACAACGAAACGAGTGTTATCTTTAGCGAGCCAAAAGATGATCGTACTAAAGGTTACGTAAACGGTGACTTTGGTTAATTGATTATTCAAGTGCTGTGTTTGGCCTTTTAGCGAAATCAGCACGCTAACTGATACGCAGGTTAGATAATCGAATAGATCGACAGAATTATCACTATAACTATAAGCGATGGAAGTTTTGCCCCACTTTAGGTGGGGTTTTTTTATACCTTTAAAAAAGTCCCAATGTCGATGAAATTTTGGGCAGGAAATCCCATTTTTGTAGTCCTTCTCATGCTTGTGATAATGTAAAAAGTGAAATTGCGACCCGCTTAACATCTCATTTTTAGTTACATTGATTGCATATCAAGGCTTCTGTATTTTTGCTGTATTCTCAATAGCCAATGGACGGAAGCTGTGCCTGTAAAAGCCTTTGCAAAACAAATATCTGCTACGCGTGATCACCGTTTATTGGCAGAGTCTCTTTTTGACTACTTGACTAAGATGCTTGCTCCAAAAGGGATTGGGATATTTGCAGAACCGATACCAGAAGTCGATTCGTTCCCCTTGTTTTCTTATGGAGAGCTAACGTCTCTGGCAAATTATCCTGCTACGTTTTGGCCTTGGGTTTCTCAATTCGATACCGCAGATGGCGTGCTCCCAATGTCTATCAACACTTGTAAGTGGGAACACATGAAAGTGTTAGGTGGAGAGTCATTCATCATGATGCTCGACAACGCGCCTGCCTGTAGAACTTATTTAATTGTTCAAAATTGCAATGCTCAGCATATCAACCAAACCTTCGACCAAGATCTTGATGTTCTTCAACTTGCAGCAGCCCGCTGGCAATGCATTCGTGCAGAAAAGAACGCTGCGCTGGAGATCAAACACCGCGACACGCGTGAAGCGCAGTACCTTGATGAAATAAAGCTTCGTGAACTGTTTGTGGAGAATATGAAACTGGTTCATCAGGTGGCATTAGAGCTTTCTAATCCTGACTCTTTGGATGCCTTGTATAAAGCGTCAGTAGAAGCCGTGCGCGACCGTCTAGGCTTTGACCGTGCGATCTTCATGTTACTCGATATGAAAAAGCGCTGTTTTAGCGGCACTTATGGTACTGATGAGGCCGGTAGAACCAACAGCGAACATCATACCCAGTACGACTTGCATCAACTCGAAGCGGAATACATCGAAGCGTTATCAGACAATCACACCAACTTGGTTATTATCGAACAGGCACCTCTCTACACCGAAGGAAAAGTAGTAGGGCAGGGCTGGAATGGAATGTTGATCTTACGTGAAGGTGATAAACCCGTGGGTTGGATTGCAATGGATAACTACATTCACCGTTCACCTATTACCAATTACCAAAAGCAGATGCTTGAATCCTTTGGTTCTCTGCTTTCTCAGATCTACATCCGCAAACGGCAAGAACAGAACATCCGCATGTTGCACTCAAGTATGGTGGAACTGTCTCGCTGCGATAGCGTAAGCGAAGTCTGTAAATCTGCGGTTAGCTTTGCTATTCAGCACTTAGGGATAGATCGTTTAGCGGTTTTTTTAACAGATAAAGGCTGCAATTACATGCAAGGCACGTGGGGCACGGATATAAAAGGCGACATTGTTGATGAGTCCTATTACCGCTCAGAGCTGGTGGAACGTGACATTGTTGCAGCAGCTCGCGCTTGTCCTAATCAAGTCGCCTTTGAAGAATCGGTGCCTATCTATCACGATTTCAATATTGTGGGAGTCGGTTGGACGGCAATGACGATGCTCACCACCAATACGGGTGAGCCGATTGCGTTTATAGCCGCGGACAATTTGTTAACTCGCAGCCCTTTAACGTCACAACTGCGTGAAGTGATACGTATCTTCGCTTCTAGTTTAGCTGAGGTGCTACAGAGAACCATGGCGCAAGAGGAGCTCAAAAAGCTTAATGAGACGCTAGAGCAAGAGGTCAGCAAGCGCACTCAAGAGCTTGAACGAGCCAATGAGCAGTTGGATATTATCTCTAAATTAGACCCGCTGACACGTCTTGGAAATCGGCGTATGTTGTCGCAGGTGTTAGATGATCTAAATTGCGACGATCAAGGGGCGTTTGCCATACAACATGAAGTTACATTCGGATTGATCCTCGTCGACCTTGATCATTTTGGTTTGTATAACACGGTTTATGGGCATACAGAAGGTGACGCTGCTCTGCGCACCATTGGCAAGATACTCAATGCCCATGTTCATAGCGATAAGGAAACCTTTTGCCGTATTGGTGGTGAGGAGTTTATGTTGTTGATGATCGGTACTCATCACTCTGAAACTAAACAGCGTGCAGAGTCGATCAGAAAATGCATTGAAGAGGCGAAGATCCTTCATTGTGAAAGCAGTACCAGCCAGTATTTAACCGCATCTGTCGGTTATGCTTCAATCACCTCTGATCAACGCCAATTCGATTTCGATCTACTGTATGGCAAGGCAGACAAAGCTTTGTATCAAGCCAAAGACTCAGGGCGAAATCGAATTGTCTCTGCTCTAAAGCGAAGAAAGGTCGCGACGCCACTGATTTAGTTTGGCGTTTATTTTTCCCTATCTCAAAAACGACTGAAGCCGTGATGATCACAATGTGGTCATCACGGCTTCGTTCTTTTTTGTTTACTTAGATTTTCTGCTTAATTAGCTTTCTGCTTACTTAGAACGCTGGTTAATTAAAGTCTTTCTAATGTGCTCTTGTGTGCTTTGTTCGTGATGCGTTTTGGTTTCTTAACCGCTTTGATTGCCTCAGAAGGATCCCATGACTGACTTGGTGAGCCAGCTTCAGCATAGAGGCTCTGATTTAGCTTGGTGAGCTCAGCTTCGATCACTTCTATTGTCTCGTCACTCAAGTCTGGATTTTCTGCTTTCCATTGCTCAAACAAGGTTCTCGTCTTCACACCGTCTTTCATTTTCAGAGCGGCAATAAGCGCTTCTGCCGTATCGGATTGACGTTCATCTTTTTGCTTTGGTTTTACTGCTGTACCGCGGCGTGACCAGAAATAAAAAGCAACCGCAGAGCTAATTACCCATAAAGCAGCAAATAGCGCGGTTAGATAAGGCCAGATTCCAGGGCTTTCCACGGTAACAATCGTCGGGCTGGCTTGCTGAGTTGGTGTCTCCATAACCGGCGCTGGCGAGCTTGAGCTAGCGCGTTCACTTGCCTGAACCGACAACTCAAGACCAAGAGCTTTACTGATTTCTTGTGATTGCGAGTCAGTGTTAAACCAAGCTTGAGAAACATCAGGAAGCGAGATATTTCCAGCCTCTTTCGGAATCAAGACTTGCTTGTAAACAACGACAGCATCACCGGATTTAGTGGTGCCAAATTGCGGTTTTTCTTCATAAACACGCACCGTTTTAGGGTAGGTGATATTCAGTTTTGGCAGTTGGTGCTGCGTTAAGTTGCTAGCCGTCATAGTAATGGTTCGAGTTAACGAATCACCGGCTTCCATTTCAATCTTCTGTTTGTCGTCACCTAAAGCATTGTCATCCGTGAGTTCATTGCCTTGGCTATCTGACCATTTTTGAATCAGCTTGAAGTTCGATGTTGGTAACCACTCACCTTGATAGCCTTTTGGTACAGGATTCACTGTTATATCTAAGGTTTCAACAGGCGTGTCGAGCTGGAAAAGGCGCGTTGTGCTTGAGTTGTTGGTTGAGTAAACAACAGCACCGGTTAACTTTGGTCCTTGAAGCTGAAATTGCCCAGCTTGTTGTGACGATATATGGAAAGATTGCTGAACAACCGTGACTTCTTGTCCGTTGATAACATCTTGAAATTGCTTTGACTCTCCAATCGGTTCCACGTCTAATTGCGCTGAACTTGGTGGTGCAATTTTAGGATCTTGCAGTCTTCTAGGATCAGCCTTAATGATGAGTTTTACATCAAGCTCCGCGACCTCTTGAGGGTACAGCGAGTCTTTACTCAGATTAAGTTGAAACTCGGCCATATCACTCTGCTTTGGAGCGGCTTTGTTAACCGCAACGTTGATGGTGATCGGCTTAGTTTTCGCGCCTTCAATATCAAAGCTAGGAATCTCTAATCGGCCTAATCGAAGCGGGGCAAGGGTAATATTCCATTCGCTAGACACAGTGCGGCTACCATTGACGATTCGCATCGATGACCCAAAGCTTGGGGTGCCGACGTAGAAATTTTTCTGAAGGGAGGTCAGGTCTAAAGCACCGGACGATACTTTTTCATCGGTCGCCACTCTAAGTAGGAATACTTCATCTTTGGTCACACTGTTTTGCGAAACACTCGCCACAGCGGTCGCTGCGAATACAGAGTGTGACGAAAAAACACCGATTAGCAGTGTCAGTAGCATTGATAAAAATGGCTTGTTTAAAAATCGCATGGTTACCACTTTTTGTTTTGGTTGTTAGGAGCACTTTTTTGTCGTGCTTGTAGAATCATTTGCGCTTTAAGCAATTGGCTCGGATCACGCGCGCTTTCTACTTGCTCAAGTTTTCGCATATCAGGATCGCTCGACATAGGTTGACCTGATACTTGTGCCGCAGCTTGTTGATCGTTGTTATCAGTGTCTTCCTTAGCAGCCTCTTGTGTTTGTGCTGCCTGAGATACTGAGTCACCCTTGTCCTGTGGCTGTTTATCTTCTTGGCTGCCGCTTTGACTTTGCGACTTCCCATTGTCAGCTGAGCTTTGTTGTTGATCCTGCGAGCTTTGCGAAGAATCATTTTGCTGACCTTGCTGACCTTGCTGACCTTGCTGACCTTGCTGACCTTGCTGACCTTGCTGGTCTTGCTCGTTTTGGTCTTTGGACTCAGAATCGTCTTGCTGTTGCTGTTGCTGTTGCTGTTGCTTCTGAGCCTGTTCGACAATCTCTAGATTCTTCTTCGCATAAGCATGTTCAGGGTTGCTTTCGAGAATGCGTTGATACTCTTTTATCGCTTGGTCGTATTTACCTTGCTTTGCTTGTGCATTGGCGAGGTTGTAGCGAGCATCTTCGCCAGAAAGGTCTTGCAGTGTCTGTTCGGCCGCTTCGAAATCACCGGCTTTGTATTGCGCAATGCCTTTCCATTCTTGCTGTTCGAACTGTTCTGC
This sequence comes from Vibrio sp. 10N.286.51.C3, assembly GCF_003050065.1. Lineage (NCBI taxonomy): Bacteria > Pseudomonadati > Pseudomonadota > Gammaproteobacteria > Vibrionales > Vibrionaceae > Vibrio > Vibrio sp. 10N.286.51.C3. The sequence continues at coordinate 119,787 of NZ_PIGC01000001.1, forward strand.
GGCTTGTTGAAAGTCCTCATCTTGATACAACTGATAACCTACTTGGTCATCGGTCTTCCAAGGATTTGCAAACGCAGTATTCGGTTGGCTAAACGAGACAAGTACAACTAGACCACACCAAATGACCCCTTTTCGAAATAGCCCAAGTGCAGGAAGTAACAGAAACGGTAATAACCAGAAACCGTTGTTCACTCTGGTGTTGAGCGAGTTATTGGTTTTAGTCACTTCTGATGTCGTTGCAACTCGGTCGAGGTAACTTGCGATGTGTTCAACGTCTGAGTTATCAAATTGAACTTCAGTGAACGTGCCACCAGAGCGACGAGTCAGGTCGCGCATATTGCCTACGTTAGTTTTCGCAACCACGGTCTGTCCTGAGTCGGTTTGTAACATCGAGCCTGTAGGTAACGAGATCGGCGCGCCGCTTTCCGTACCTACAGCCAAGACTGATAATGTCCAATTACTACCAGAGAGTAGTGAGTCGATCTCTTTCTTCTCTTGACCATCAATATCATCAGCAATCAGTACCAGATCGCCTTGGTAGATATGAGCGCGAGTCATCATCTCAATCGCAAGCTTAACTGCCGATGCTGCATCGCCGCCTTGGAAGGGCATGATATCTGGCGATAGGTTGGGTACGAGGTTCTTGATGGTGTTGATGTCAGACGTTAGCGGACTGATGGTGTAAGCATCTCCGGCGTATGCCACCATTCCCGTTAGGCCTTCTTTCCATAACGAAAGCAGATCCAGAGCTTTGTATCGCGCCTGTGTTAAACGGTTCGGCTTAATATCAGTGGCATACATAGACATCGACATATCCATGATCACAACTCGCGCCTGTGTTTTTTCAAAGCTTGGCTGTTCATTTTTTTCAAAGCTTGGACCGGCCAATGCGATGACACCGACTAACCACCAAACACCGAAATAAGTGCTGCGGTTTTTCGATGGCTTGCTCGATTCAGGAGCCAAATAACGGGCGATGTGTGACGCTAATAACCCTTGCTTGGATTGTCTCTTGCTAAGCCACCAAATAGCGGGCAGCACGGCAAGAGCCAAGAACCAATATGGGTAGATAAAAGTAAAGTTAGACATTGTTTCTCCTAATGGCTAACAGCATAAATGCGAAGAACATTGCCGCCGACAGTGGCCAGACAAACCACTCTTGTTGTGGTCGCCAGATCTTAGTGGCGTTAGTCACGGGCTCTAACTGGTTGATGGTGTCGTAAATCGTTGCCAGCTCTTTGCTGTCTCGCGCTCGGAAGTACTGACCGCCAGTGCGTTTGGCTATTTCCATTAGAGTACGTTCATCCAAGTCTTGAGCAGTATTGACCTTACGAGTCATGAAGAACTCTTTGACCATCATTTCACCCGCACCGACACCCACGGTGTAAATTGTGGCGTTGTATTTCTTTGCAATATCCGCCGCTTCAAGTGGATCTAATACGCCCGCGGTATTACTGCCGTCACTGAGTAGAATCATTACACGCTGAGGAGCGTCGCTGTCGACAAAGGTTTTGGTGGCAAGGCCGATACCATCACCGATCGCAGTTTGAGTACCAATCAGCTTTAGCACTGCCTGATTCAGCTGTTGTGAAAGCGTGTCTCTATCTAACGTCAGTGGCGTCTGCAAGTAGGCGTGATCAGCAAATAGTACAAGTCCGACTCGATCGCCTTTACGGCGCTCAATAAAGTCACTCAATACATGTTTCACCGCAGATAAGCGATCGATGTATTCGCCATTGAATTGCATGTCTTCTTGGCTCATCGAGTAGGAGAGGTCTACAACCAACATCAAATCACGGTGCTTCGGCTGAAATTCAACCGGTTCACCGTACCAAACTGGGCGTGCCATGGCCGTTACCAATAAAAGCCAGATGATGACCGACAAAGCTTTGGGTAAGCGGCTGCTTGGTGTTTTGGTATTGCTGTCCTCGGGCAAAAACGGAAGCCTAAGGGCACTGCTTGATTCTGATTTTGGTGAGAACAAGTAAACAAGGATTGGCAATGGCGCTAGGAAAAACATCCACCACCAAACAAACTCGATATTTAGTAAGCTCGTGTTTAAAAGATCAGTCATAACGACCTCGCTTTGGAGGAAGGGCTTTACGAAGCCAGGTTTCGCAATCATTAACCAATTGTTGTTGTGCCTTTTTCTGTTCGTCGCTCATTAAGGCTGTATCTTGGTAGAGCGCTTGTTGCCATTGCGATTGCTTTGCGGAGAATAACGGCTTTGCCAATTGCGCATCTAAGAACGTCAACCAATCATCACCAGACAAGCCTGCCACTTTTTCACGTGGGAAATAGCTCAGTGCTGCTTGACGAACGATGTTTTGAGCTGTGCTCGGAGACAAAGCATTTGAAGACTGACTATTACGAAAGCAAGCAAGTGCTTCGTTCTTCGCGTATTGGTTCTTTTGTCTGCGTTTTACAATGAAAAACACTAAGGCGATCAGAGCAATAGCCGTAATAATCACAGCCCACCAACCCCATGCCAAAGGCCACCATGATGGTGCGCTTGGCGTAATAATCGGGCTCAGGTCGAGAGGTTGATTCATGACTGAACTCCTGATACTTGGCTCATTAACGATTGCGCACAAGACAATGAACTGTATGGGATCGCCAGAGAAAGGCTCATTTGCATCAGTTGTTGTTGCTTCTGATCAAATACGTGACTGAGCTTTTCTTTTTCCTTGCTTGATGAAAAGTTAAACCATTGCGTTTTATTGCCGTCGGTGATCTGTTTTGAACCTTTGAAAGCAGTGACACCTTGCTCTAATGGATCGTAAAAATGCACCAAGCGAACTCGATTATGTCGACGTATTTGATTGATAAGTGAGTAATTACTTTCGTTATAACGGACGAAATCACTGAGTATAATGATATCGCTTCCTTTCGGGCAAAGCTGGTGAAGAGATTTCAGCCCATGCTCTAAGGTTGTGTCGCTGTAATTGCCTGGGTTGGTCAGCGCTGCGTTATTGATTTCTATGACTTTTTGTAAAATACGTAGCGGAGCGTGGTTGCTAGCACTGGGTTTAATCTCAATGATCTCTTGGCCAGTATCGATCACTGCGCCAATACGGTCTTTTTGAGCGACGGTTAACCAGCAAAGTTGGCTGGCAAAGTGCGCGAGTTGAACCGATTTAAGCAACAAGGTTGAGCCGAAAATCATACTGCTCGACAGATCTAAGAACAAAATCACAGGCTGTTCTCTTTCTTCAGAAAACAGTTTGGTATGCGCCTTGCCTGTTCTCGCCGTGACGCGCCAATCAATGCTGCGGATGTCGTCGCCCGCCTGATATTGACGAACCTCAGAGAAATTCATCCCGCGACCTTTACGATTGCTCTCGTGTTGACCGTTTAGTTGCGACCACAGGCTCTTGGCTGGAGGCAACCAGCGAACAGACTGCGCTTTGTATTGCAGCAGTTCGTCCAGATTTAACGTGACACCGTCACTATGGTTGGGTAATTGATTATTCATGCGCTTATCCCTATGCGCTACCAACCAACGAGATAAGGTGTGCGATCACTTGGTTTGCAGTGACCCCTTCAGCTTGTGCGTGGTAGCTACGAAGCAGGCGGTGGCGCAATACAGGGAATGCCATCACTTGAACATCTTGTGGAGTAACATAGTCGCGGCCAGCAAGCCAAGCGTGAGCACGGGCACAACGGTCTAACGCAATGGTTGCACGCGGGCTAACACCCATGTCTAACCATTGATCAAGCTGGTCGCTGTATTGCTTAGGTTGGCGAGTCGCCATTACCAGTCTGATGATGTACTGCTCAATGGTGTCTGCCATGTGAATGCTGAGTACTTCTTGGCGGGCTTCAAAGATCGTTTGCTGAGATATCTCTTGTGGCTGAACAGATTCGTTGCCTTGAGCTTCGCCTCGGTTCAGGCGCAAGATCTCCAGCTCACTTTCCATGTCTGGATAAGCCACTTCTAAATGCAGCAAGAAACGGTCTAATTGAGCTTCCGGCAGCGGGTAAGTGCCTTCTTGCTCAATTGGGTTTTGCGTTGCCATTACCAAAAACAGATCAGGCAGAGCATAGGTTTTTCGACCTGCGGTCACCTGTTTTTCAGCCATCGCTTCAAGCATTGCGGCTTGCACTTTCGCCGGAGCACGGTTGATCTCATCCGCTAGAATTAGTGAGTTAAAAATCGGGCCAGATTGGAATGTGAACTCTCCCGTTTCTGGACGGAAAATATCGGTACCAGTTAGGTCGGCAGGCAATAGATCGGGGGTAAATTGAATACGATGAAAATCTCCCTCGACACAGTCAGCTAGCGACTTTACGGCGCGGGTTTTTGCCAACCCCGGAGGCCCTTCAACAAGGATATGACCATCTGCCAGTAAGGCGATCATCAGTTGTTTTACGAGCTCTTGCTGACCAATGATTTGAGACTCTAGGTAGTTTTGAAGGATTTCGAAGTTATTTTTATGCATTTTTGGACTCTCTGGGGGCCATTTGATTCTTATTTTGAGTATTGGTCACTTATTAATAGGAAAAAGTTCCAGTACATCTACGTAATTTATTTTTCCAAAAATGGAATGATTTACAAGTGTTTAGCCAAAGTACAGTTAAGCCCAACGTTTTTACCATAGTCAGACTTAAAAGGCGTGCTTTAGTGTTAACCAAAAGTTGTCGTCTTCATCGGTATTTATCGCCATGCTCGTTTCCTTAGTAATGTTGTGGCCAACTTGGGTGACGAGTTCAAACAAGCGAATCTTTCGTCCATTTACGCTGTAGGTATATTGAGGTACCAAATTGACGAACCAGTCGTCGGCGACTTGCCAGCGAATAAAGGTATACAAGGTCACAATTGATGTATCTGGAAACAGCGTTTTTCGAGCTTGCTTGTCGTCTGTCCACGTTTCGCCATATAGAAGGGCAGGGTTGATCCTAAGTTTGTCTGAGATAGGGATTATTTGGATGGCGCCAACAGAAGCTCGGTTAACGGGAATTGCATTGGCATTGTTGCGCTGCATATCAACAAACAACCCCGTCCCACTCTGTTTATAGATCGAAAAGTGGCGTAGATGTAGAGTTTCAAAATCGTCTTTAAATTGAATGAAGCTGTTGTGACCGAATGCACTGTCGGGGCTATTGAATCCAAATTGCGCGATGGCACCATATCCGTTAGTCCCTGTTCGTATTCCCAGAAATGAGCTCAGCGCGGTAGGATCGTCTAGGTCTTCTATTTGTCCTTGTCCTTGCTCTTGCTCTGGTTTTCGTTCTGGTTCGAGTTCTTCTGTATGTGCTGCTTGGGATGTAAAAAGAAAAGAGATGATCGACAACAGGGGTAGTAGTTTAAGTAGCATGGCAACCTCAGAAAATTGATGGTATTCGGTCATAGATGGCAGGCGGGGAACCTGCCATTTCGTAGGTTTATTAATAGGTTATTCAGATGGAGAGTATTACCCCGAACAAGGGATCATGAGCTCGAAGTTGTTGGTCGTGGTGTAGAAGGTTCTTGGGTAGTATTCCCCCATCACCGGGGCGATATCTTTATCTTGCTGGATGTTTTGTATGGCGTGGCTAAACTCCGGCGCTGCGAGCATGTGACGGATTTGAACAATCGATGCATCTTCATCAATAATGCCATCACCATCGTCTGCCATTGGTAACCAACCTACACCACATTGGGCAAAAGCGTTACGTGGTCTGTCGGCAGCGCGGCTCACGGCGACAGTGTAATAGCCGTCCTTGTCCACCGGAATCGCTTCATCGTAAAGGCAGTCGTTGACTTTGGTTACAGCGAAGCCTTTGTTCGAGCAGACCGACCAGTAACGGAGGTCACCTTTAGTCATTTTTTTAACGCCATGGAAAGTTTTTGGTGTAACGGGAGCCTTGGCTCTGAGGACAAATACAGGGCCATGTTTGCGATTAACGACGGTTCTAATGTAGTTGTTATCAAGATTTGGGTAGAAGCCACCCGTGCTTCGTCTCGCTTCAGGATTTATTTTTCCTGTGTAAATACCTAACAAGCTTTCTCGGTCGAGCTGAATGTGCCAAGTCGATGGATTGGTTGCGGGGAAGCCTGCGGGCTTGTTGGGTTGTGTAACCAATTCACGATACTTCTCGACTGGGATTCCCAGGGCATTTAATTGAGCTTTTAACGGTTGCGCACTTTGCAGCGAGTCACACGCTTCTTGTCCACGAAGTTCCTTTCCTGAAGCAAGCGTGACGACTGGCTGAGGTAATGCTGTATTTCCAGTGCCATCACTGTTTTCGTCTTTTGCGTAGATGCGGTAGATGATCACCTGCTGATTAGCTGAAGATTTTGGCGCATGCAGTTCATCCATTTCTGCGCCATCACGTATTTGGCCTGCGGTGTAATCAGTTTTTGGTTGAGCGTTGAGAATATTGACTTGGTAGCTTCTAAGAACGCTATCGCGCTGATTGCCTTCTCTGAAAGGGTTTACGCTGCTTTGGCTGGGTTTGATCATGTAGTCGGGTAAAGATTGTACTGGTCTTCCACGGTCATCATAGCTAATGAACGACATGTAGCGAGAATGTGGGAATTGTCCTTCTAATTTTAGCTTGGCACCATCAGGTACCGTAAAAGCTGCTCCCCAATATTTTACCGCAGCATCGGGGTAGGCAACGTTGATGTATGGGTCTGCAGAGACGGGACCATAACGGAAGAAACAGGTTCTTTCACCGGGGATCCCCTCAAATTTATCGTTGGCTACTGAGACTGTACTCCAGCTAGCGCAGGTAATTAATACTGTTGCTATCGAGCCTTTAAAGAGCCAACGGCTCAATGTGTTTACGCATGGCATTTGCATTCTTGAATCCTCATTTCACGACCTTGTGGTTTTTCCTAGCTTTTTTATTCGATTAATTGTTAGTCTGTATTTAACAATTAATTAACAAGCTATCAGGGGTTGGATGAGAACAATGTGTAAAATCTTACATTCTAATTTCGTTCCTACGATGAGTAGTGAAGAACAACATTCGATGCTTGAGCTGATGTTAAGACATGATCCCACGCTAAATCAGCTACATCCGAAAGCCGTTGAAGAGATAGTCGGTGCTGCAAGAATTGAAGCCTATAAGGTTCCGACTTTGCTCAATTCCGCCTATACCGCTGTCGATACCATGCGCCTTGTGGTTAAGGGACATATCGAACTGATGAGTTACAGTGAAAGTGGTGATGAGGCGTGCATTGCCATGCTAGGTCCAAACAGCTGGTTGACGTGGATAGGCTGTTTTGATGAACAACCGACCAACCATAACTTCTACTCATCTTCTGATGCGATTGTCGTGGCTATTCCTGTCAAAAAAATGAGAGATATCGCTGACCGTTATCCAGAACTCTATAAAATTGCAATTCGTGAAATCAGCTTTCGATTCCGGCTTTTGATGGAGTGGACGACAGAATCTGTACTGCTTAAAAATGAATTTCGGGTCGCTAAGTTACTGTTATTAGTCAGTCGTTTAAATGGGATGCCGAACGAACTCAATCCGATCTTGTATACCCAAGATAAGTTGGCGCATCTGTCTAGGTGTACCCGTCAAACACTCAGCCGCTCTCTCCAACAATTGGCGAAAGAAGGCATGATTGAAATAGGTTATCGCCGCATTGATATCATTAATGAGGACAAACTTAATGCCTTCATATCTGAAGGGTTAGCGTGTTAAGCATCATTAAATAACCCAAGCGAATACTAATAAGATAATAATATTGACCTCGATAATCTTTATCCCAAGAGAAAATGATTGAGCCGTTACATCACATTTGCAATTTTTTGAGAGAAAAGTCTCTAGTTTTATTAGTTGTGGCCGATACATCACTCAGATTGTGCATTGCTTGTTGGAGTGCACTAAAAAAGTCCTGTTCAGGGTATACCAATAACGAGCGATTCTTTTTAAAGGTCCAAATATGTTTAAAACTAACTCTCTGAGTATCAAGCAAAAAGTTGTACTTGGAATTACCTTTGCGGTTCTGGCTTCTACGGTCATCGTAGGTGCGATGGCGCAACAACAAGCAAGAGATGTATTGAGCCATCGATTGGTTGATATTGAGCTTCCTGGAATGCTTGAGCGAATCAACGGTGAAATTGATCGTGAAGTCTCTCAGCTGTTGTTGGCAGCGGAGCAAATTGCTTCGAATGAATTCATTTCTGACGCTATCGATTCGACTGAACGTGATGCGGATATTGAGAATAAGCTAGTTAAACAACTGAATAACGTGCGTAACCAATACCAGTTAAACGATGCATCGGTTGCCAACCGTGAAACAGCTTACTACTGGAATCAAGATGGTTTCTTACGCCAGCTAAACCAACAACAAGATGGTTGGTTCTTCGGTTTTACTCAGTCAGGCCAGCCAACTATGGTGAGCATGTTCCAAGAAGCCAATGGTGAAGTGAAGATGTTTGCCAACTACCAACAGCCTTCTGGTTTGGCGATGTCAGGTCTATCAAAATCGATGGATGACATGGTTAACCTGCTGAACGGTTTCAAGATTGAAAATACAGGCTTTGTATTTTTGACCGATAGCCAAGGTGATGTACAAATTCACCGTGAGCGCTCACGCAGCGACTCGTCACTTCAACAACTTTACGGCCCTCAAGCCAGTCAGCTACTGAATAAGTCAGGCTTCAACTTGATTACCACTGAAAGCCAAGGCCAAGAGCTGTTCGTTGCGAGTTTATACGTGTCGTCGATGGACTGGTTTGTCATTGGTGTGGTACCAACAGGCGAAGTATTTGCTGAGCTAGATGAGACGGCACAAAAGATGCTGATCATGACGGCGGTTGTGGCATTAGCGTTTATCCTAATGGGTGTAGTACTGGCGAACAGCATTACTCAGCCGATTAAACTTTTGGCTAAGCGTTTCGGCGACCTAGGTGAAGGCGACGGTGACCTTGCGCAGCGTATCGAAGTGAAAGGCAATGATGAAATCGCTCAGCTTTCAAAAGGCTTCAATGGGTTCATTGAAAAGATTCACGAGTCGATGAAAGAGGTGTGTTCGACAAGCCAAGCGCTTCAAGTGGCAGCAGAGAGTGTTTCTAATAAAGCACATATCACCCATGACAACAGCCAAGAGCAACGTGATCAAACCCTTCAAGTGGTTGCTGCCATTAACCAAATGGGTATGACCATCAGCGAGATTGCATCGAACGCGGCAACCGCAGCTGAAACGGCAACACAAGCTTCGGGTAATACTGAAGTTGGCCGCTCTGTGGTTAACAAAGCAAAAGATGCGATTAGCCGTTTGGCGCAAGACATCGAAAGCACCGGGCAGGTAGTAGAGCAACTGGCTTCTACTACTCAAGATATCGGCTCTATTCTGGGTGTTATCCGTGATATTTCTGAGCAAACCAACTTACTTGCATTGAACGCTGCGATTGAAGCTGCGCGTGCCGGTGAGCAAGGTCGTGGGTTTGCAGTCGTTGCGGATGAAGTTCGTAACCTAGCAAGTCGTACTGCGGATTCAACGGAAGAAATTCAGAAGATGATCAACCAACTGCAAAGCGATGCGAAAGATGCGGTAACGGCAATGAGTGCAGGTAAGGTTATTACCCTTGAGGGTGTATCTGCATCGGATGAAGCGGTAGACGTATTGGGTGGTATCTCAGACCGTATCGTTGATATTACTGACCGTAACACGCAAGTTGCTACGGCAACGGAAGAGCAATCGACCGTGGTTCACACCATCAACCAGAACATTGAAGAGATCAACGCAATCAATGAAGTGACAACCGGTACTGCTGAGCAACTTGCAGAGGCGAGCCAAGAGCTTCGTGACTTGTCTTCTCGTCTAGATAAGATGGTTGGTTCGTTTAAGCTTTAACCCTTTCAAGCTGTAACATGGCTTAGATAGCGGCATAGACTAAGAGCTGGATTCATTTAATCATGAATCCAGCTCTTTTTATTTTGTGGTTTTGTTTCTTTCTAACTGACCTTAGCTTGATCTGGTTTCGGGCTTTGCTTTCAATCAACCTAGCATCACAGAGCGGAAATGAGTAAAATCTGATTAGGTTTAATATTTAGGTAAGTATCATGAGCGATTTTGAAAAAGAACTAGAGCAGATGACTCAAGAGATGGGCGATGAGCCTGAGGTAAAACTACCATCACTTGAAGAGCAAAAAGCAATTGTTGCTGAGTTCAAGCGATTAGAAGCGGAAGGCAAACTGACACCTGAAGTGTTAGAAAAGCATTTTGGCCAGTTCAATAAAACAAGTGATACGCCAATTCACTAAGTTTCAATTGAGCAAGCCTATATCTTTATCGGTTAGATAGGATGGCTTTTAGCTCAAACAGACAAAGGTCTAGTATTCGCTAGGCCTTTTTTGTTTTTATGCTGAACAGACAACGCGCGATCTGTTTAATGAAAGTAAAACTAGTCGTCTTAAATGAAAAATCCCCCTTACAAGGTAAGAGGGATTCGATATGGGCAAGTTATATCCTAAAAAGACGAACTGATTAGTCTGTGCCGTATTCTTTGTACAAACGACGACATGCGCGGCCATCGCTGTGGAACAGGTGACAACGGTGTGCTGGAATACCAATCGCCAACTTGTCACCTGATTCGATTTTCAACGTGTCTGGCTGGCGATAGATAACATCAGCATCAGCACTTTCAAGGTTTAGGTAAACCTGAGTTTCGTTACCTAGTTTCTCTACCATCATCACGTCAGCTTCAATCGTCGCGTCACCTGATTCAGCAGACATCAAGTGTTCAGGGCGAATACCCAGAGACATACGATCGCCAGCATTAACTGTCGTCCCGTCAACAGGAATCCAGAAAGTCATGCCATTAGAAAGTTGTACCAACACGCGTTCTGCTTCAGCTTGCTCGATGTGAACTGACATGAAGTTCATCTTCGGCGAGCCAATAAAGCCTGCAACGAAACGGTTTTGAGGGTAGTGGTAAAGGTCAAGCGGCTTACCGACTTGAGATACATAACCACCATCAAGAACAACGATCTTATCTGCCATTGTCATCGCTTCCACTTGGTCGTGGGTAACGTAGATCATCGTGCAACCAAGTTGACGTTGTAGCTTAGTGATTTGTGAACGCATTTGAACACGCAGCGCAGCATCTAGGTTAGATAGCGGCTCATCCAGTAGGAATACGTTAGGTTGAGAAACTAGAGTACGACCAATCGCAACACGTTGACGTTGACCACCAGAAAGTGCTTTAGGTTGACGCTCAAGAAGGTGACCAAGCTGAAGGATTTCTGCAGCATGCTCAACACGCTTGTCGATTTCAGCTTTGTTTGCGTTTGCTAACTTAAGGCCGAAAGACATGTTGTCGTATAGGTTAAGGTGAGGGTAAAGCGCGTAAGATTGGAATACCATACCTACGCCACGCTTTGATGGCTCAACGTCGTTCATGCGTTGGTCGCCAATGTACAAATCACCAGACGTAATGTCCTCTAGACCTGCGATACAGCGTAATAGCGTCGATTTACCACAACCTGATGGTCCAACGAATACTACGAACTCACCTTCGTTGATGTCTAAGGTTACGTCCTTAGAAATCTGTACATCACCATATGATTTATAAACGTTTTTTAACGTGACACTCGCCATCTAGCTTGTCCTCGATCGATCAAATTTTAAGTTTTACTGCTTATCATTATAAGAAATTTTTGGGTCAGCAGTAACTGTAGGAATGGGTAAGTATTGAGTGAGTAAGAAAAAAGTGGGTGAGACTTGGCTTCTTTAACCAAGCCCACCCGTCATAGCCAAACTGATGTCCATTTCCCCCACATCCAGCTAAACCTCCCCCGTGATTCAATCACAGATTTAGCTCGATGCTAATAATAAGACACCAGCGAGCAGTGAAGCCAACTAAATGAATAATGCGTCAACGCATAACACTTGCCGGTAAAGGGTTCTTACTATCCACTCTTGGATGACTGCAGTTTCGGTGAATTAGCGTAAGGGTACATCCTCCTAATGGAAAATTAACTAGGGGGAGTAGGAGGGGAGGAGTAGATAAATGGGGTTATCCTCAATTGGCGATCCAGTTCAAATAAATCCACCACATAACGGTGATGTTGATCACGATGACTATACGTTTTGTGATTTCAGTCTCTAATCTGACCGGATGGCGATCACGAATTTAAGCCATAATAGCTAGGGCGTAGTGGCTAGGATGATGAGCTATGGTCTGTTTTCTCAGATCATAACCTCCGAAAACTGGCTCGTCTTGGTAGATGTGCCCTACGTATAAATATAAAAAGGATATTCACATGAAAAACGCTCTAAGCGCTGTAGCTCTAGGTACAATAGTTGCTCTGGGTTCTTTTGGTGCAAATGCTGCTATCGAAGAAGGACAACTAACAATCTGGGTAGGTGGTGACAAAGCTTATGAAGGCATGGCTGAAGTAGGTAAACGCTTCGAAGAAGATACTGGTGTTAAAGTAACCGTTGCTTTCCCTGATAAGCTAGAAGAGAAATTCCCTCAAGTAGCAGCAGCTGGCGATGGCCCAGACATGATCTTCTACGCTCATGACCGTTTTGGCGGCTATGCAGAAGCAGGGCTTCTTGTGGATATCAAACCTTCTAAAGAAACTAAAGAAGGTATCGTAGACTTCGCATGGGACGCTGTTTCATACGAAGGTAAAACAATCGCATACCCTGTAGCGGTTGAGTCAGTTTCACTAATCTACAACAAAGCACTTGTTCCTAACCCTCCTAAGTCATGGGAAGAAATCCCAGCACTTGATGCTGAACTTAAAAAAGATGGCAAAAAAGCGATCATGTGGCCTCTACGTGGCGGCGCTTACTTCACATGGCCTCTACTTGCAGCTGACGGCGGTTACGCATTCAAACAGACTGCAGAAGGTTACGACATTAAAGATGCGGGCGTAGCGACTGACGGTGTTCAGAAGTCTCTAGGTTTCATCGAGAAGATGGTACAAGACAAAGTTATCTCTGCAGACATGGATTACTCAGTTGCTGAGTCTGAATTTGTTGCGGGTAATGTTGCAATGACAATTAACGGCCCTTGGGGTTGGGAAAACATCAAGAAAGCTGGCGTAGATTACGGCGTAACAACTTTACCTAAATTCAACGGTAAAGCGTCTAAACCTTTCGTTGGTGTATGGGCGGGTGGTATCAGCACTGCTTCTCCAAACCGCGACCTAGCTGTTGAGTTCATGGAAAACTACCTACTAACTGATGAAGGTATGAAGAGCCTAAACGACGACAAGCCACTAGGTGCAGTTGCTCTTAACTCTTTCCAACGTCAACTAGACAGCGATACTCGTATTGCAGCAACGATGGACAACGCGATGAACGGTGAAATCATGCCTAACATCCCTCAGTTCACAACATTCTGGTACAGCATGGAAGAAGCGATCGGCAACGTAGTTGACGGCCGTCAATCAGTAGACCAAGCACTAAAAGCTGCTGAAGGTCGCATGACTAAGTAACAACCAAGCACTACCTTTTAAGGAGGGGGTAACCTCTCCTTACTTTTCTATTTTTTATCTATATCGCTAGCAGGTTCCTCTATGCAGTCAGTTCAAGGTACAGATGCTATCCCAGCACCATCAAGCCTTCCAGGCAGTAAAAGCGTCTTCATCAAATGGGGGTTGCTTGGTAGCGTTGGCTTAATAAACGGCTACGCTACAATTCTAATGTATTCTCGCGGTGAGCTCGCTTTTGCGCTGCTTACAGTGATCTTAACGGCTTTGGCACTTTACATTTTTGGTAGTAAGAAAACTTACGCCCACCGTTATATTTACCCAGGTATTGCCGGAATGATCTTGTTCATTCTTTTCCCATTGGCATACACCGTAGGGCTTGCGTTTACTAACTACAGCGCGAAAAACCAGCTTTCTCTTGAGCGTACTCAAACCGTTCTTTTAGACCGTTCTTTCCAAAGCGGTGAGAGCTACCCATTTACTTTGTACAAGACAGATGATGGTCACCAGATCGTCGTAAAAGATGGCGACCAACTGTTAGCGACTGACGTATTTTCTCTAGACAATATGACAGAAACAGAGATGGACTTATCTGTCATCGAGTCTGCGCAAGGTGAAAAAGAGAAGATCAAAGCGATCATCCAAAACCGAGCAGCGATCAGTGGTGTTGATTTCAATCTACCGGACGGTGGTGACATCCGCATGAGTGGCTTACGTAAGTTTGCTTCTGTTGCTCCGCTTTACACCCTTCAAGACGATGAAGAAACGTTAATCAACAATGAAACGGGTGAAGTTCTCAAGCCAAATATGGATGTGGGTTTCTACCAGCCTGTTGATGCAAACGGTGAGTTTACGGGTAATACCATCTCTCCCGGTTTCGTGGTTAGCATTGGTACACATAACTTTGAGCGTGTATGGAAAGATGATGGCATTAAAGAACCATTTATCAGCATCTTTATTTGGACGGTTATCTTCTCGGTATGTACCGTAGCGTTCACGCTAGTTATCGGTCTTGTACTGGCTAACATCGTGCAATGGGAAGAGTTGAAAGGTCGTTCTATTTATCGTGTTCTACTGATTCTGCCTTACGCCGTCCCTGCGTTTATCTCGATTCTTATCTTTAAGGGTTTATTCAACCAAAGCTTTGGTGAGATCAACATGGTGCTAGAGAATATCTTCGGCTTAAGCCCTAACTGGTTCTCAGACCCGATTCTTGCGAAAACCATGGTGTTGATGGTTAACACATGGCTCGGTTTCCCTTACATGATGATTCTATGTATGGGTCTGCTTAAAGCGATTCCTGATGATTTATACGAAGCGTCAGCAATCGATGGTGCGAACTTCTTGGATAACTTTAAGCGCATTACGTTCCCATTGATGATTAAACCGCTTACACCGCTATTGATTGCAGCGTTTGCCTTTAACTTCAACAACTTCGTAATGATTCAACTATTGACGAACGGTGGCCCGAACATGATTGGTACTTCTGAGCCAGCGGGTTACACAGACTTGCTTGTAAGCTACACATACCGAATTGCATTCGAAGGCGGCGGCGGTCAAGACTTCGGTCTAGCAAGTGCTATCGCAACGCTTATCTTCCTATTGGTTGGTGCACTAGCGTTACTAAACCTTCGTTTCACTAAACTGTCTCAAGATTAAGGAGCACGACAATGGCTATGGTACAAGGTAAAGGCCTTAAATACCGAGTGTGGGCAACACATGCAGTGTTGTGGTGCTTCTTGGCAATGATTATCTTCCCACTACTGATGATCATCGCGATCTCGTTCCGTGAAGGTAACTTCGCAACCGGTAGTTTGATTCCAGATAACCCGTCATTGGAACACTGGAAGCTAGCATTAGGTATGTCAGTGACGAACGCAGATGGCTCGGTAACGTCACCTCCGTTCCCAGTACTGACTTGGTTGTGGAACTCGATCAAAGTGGCGGGTGTTACATCGATTTTAATCGTGGCACTGTCAACGACATCGGCTTACGCATTTGCTCGTATGCGCTTCAAAGGTAAAGAAACTATCCTGAAAGCGATGATGATTTTCCAAATGTTCCCAGCAGTACTGGCTCTAGTAGCAATCTACGCGCTGTTTGACAAACTTGGTCAATACATTCCGTTCTTAGGCTTGAACACACACGGTGGTCTAATCTTCTCTTACCTAGGTGGTATTGCACTGCACGTATGGACGATTAAGGGTTACTTTGAAACGATTGATAACTCTCTGGAAGAGGCAGCAGCCCTTGATGGTGCAACGCCTTGGCAAGCATTCAGACTGGTTCTACTACCGTTGTCTGTGCCAATCCTAGCGGTTGTGTTCATCCTGTCATTTATCGCAACAGTTGGTGAAGTACCAGTAGCATCTATACTACTTACAGATGTGAACTCTTATACGCTAGCAGTAGGTATGCAGCAGTACTTATACCCTCAGAACTACCTATGGGGTGACTTTGCGGCAGCGGCTGTACTATCAGCACTTCCGATTACTATCGTGTTCTTACTTGCTCAACGTTGGTTAGTTGGCGGTTTGACGGCAGGTGGTGTAAAAGGATAAGCTGTACTCTATAAGAAAGAAAAAGAGCGACCGTTAGGTCGCTCTATATTGGCATTTTTATTACATCATTTGGTTTGGCCGCCGATCAGTAATAAAAATAACCCTCAGGTTACGCATAGCTGGCTACTAATCAGGTTCCTTACGCTATTAATGATTAGTGGTTTTTGTAACTCTAACCCAGGTATTTACTTGGGTTTTTTTATGCCCGCTACTTTTTTTTGTCTTTGTGTCTGCTTTACTCGTCAACTCTTGTACCCATCACCGTTATTGTGCTGATAAGCGCTTTAATATTAAAAGCTTCGAGTCACTTCTCTCCTACACCTTTCTTGACTCATTCCTCTTACTTGAAGGCGTGAACGAGTCTCACAAATCAGACACTCAGTATAAGGGGCTGTTGATCTATTGATATATTGCTAATAATCCAATGCGTGATACTTCAATGATTTGTATGCAACAAATCATGAAATTGCACAGAAAGTGCATATAGAAACGGGATGTGGCTGTGAGTTTTAAATGGTTATAACTCAGGGATATGAAACTACACTGGAGTTATAGTTGAGAGCTAATGATCAAAACGCCGGGATGGATGAACATAGAATGGGTAGCTACAGAATGTGGATAATGAGTTCTAGCTGCTAGAACTCTTTGCTTGAAGGTGCGCAACCTAAATGCTGCAGTAATACATAGATGCTCTCTTGATCGAGTGCGACACGACGAAACAGATCCGCAAACGTTGGGTCGCCGCCGAAGCACGTCTGGATATAGTGGTTGATTTCATTGCTGTCGTAGCCTTCGACGTACAAAGTTCTAACCCATTGATACTCAACAGCCTTCAAATTGTTCAGTGTAGATTCGCTAAGAGTGGGGCGTGTGACGCTCAAGTGTGGCTCCGGGAAATTTAAGTACATCCATTATGATTGGCGGTATTTAATCAGAGCAAAATGACGACTTTATTACAGTCAAAATAAATCAGTGAACAAGTACCGATTCATTGCCACCTTTGGCTGGGTATCACGCTCTTATTGTCTGTATTGGGTGTGCAGCGGATTTGGCTGTGTAGAGCACGAAGGTATCAAATAGATCAATGCCAAGCAGGTGCTTGGCATTGTAATAGGGTTTGCAGGGGAGGAGCTGGTGGACCTTACTTAAGGTACTTCACGTGAGCTTCCATCTCTTCA
Organism: Vibrio sp. 10N.286.51.C3; assembly: GCF_003050065.1. Classification (NCBI taxonomy): domain Bacteria; kingdom Pseudomonadati; phylum Pseudomonadota; class Gammaproteobacteria; order Vibrionales; family Vibrionaceae; genus Vibrio; species Vibrio sp. 10N.286.51.C3. The sequence continues at coordinate 136,918 of NZ_PIGC01000001.1, forward strand.
CCAATCTGTTTTCGCATGTTCATTAGGCGAATAGCCGAATCTCGTAATTCGATGTCTTCTGGCGTCTCTGGTATCCACTCTGGCACTTTAGTCGGGTTACCATTCTCATCGACAGCGACCATAATAACGATACAGTGAGTTGTTAGGCGGTTATTGAGCTCTTTAGGGTCGCTGGCTTGCACGTCGATAGCGATATGCATTGAAGATGAACCTGTATAGATGACCTTTGCACTTACTTCCACAAGGTTGCCTACGTGAATTGGAGCAACGAATCGAATTCCGCCTGCATAAGCTGTTATACAGTATTTACCGCTCCACCCTGCGGAACAAGCGTAGGCTGCTAAATCGATCCACTTCATTGCTGCCCCACCATGAACTTTACCACCAAAGTTCACATCCCCGGGTTCAGCTAAAAAACGCAGAGTAACGTCTCGTTTGCCATCTTGTCGGCTATTGCTACTGCTCATCTATATTCCTTCATTATTATTTTGCTGCATAACATGCTTGTTACTTACTAATAACAATATACTTAAGATGACATAAGTTAAAGCGGATAATCTCACGGTTAAGACAATTTTTTTCAAACAGATGATCAGTTGATGAATATCGGTGTTTAAAGGTGTATGAGGCGAATGGCAAACATGGATGAAGTCATAGCAAGCAAAAGATTAGAAATACTGATTAAGTCACTAGATAGGTCGATTACAAAAAAAACACCTAGCGCAATGCTAGGTGTTTCTAAGCCGTGTGGTACTCATGTCGGTACCTTTTTTGTGTTAGCCAACTAACCGCTGTTGATTTGGTTTAGTTAAAGTGACTGTATCTTAGTTACTACTAAAGTGGTAGCTATTATTGTTTTCTTATCAGCTCACTTTTACTGTTTTACAAAGTATAGATCCTTCGCGTAGATATTTCCTTTCGGATTATTGTTTGGGAAGCCCTTTAGTGTATTTCGCACTAATCGTGTGTGGTTGTAATGATATAAAGGCATAACTGCTGCAGAATCGTTGAGTAACGACTCAGCATGCTGATATAAAGCAAAGCGTTTAGACTGATCTTCCGTTTTACTCGCTTGCTGTAAGAGCTCATCATAATCTGGATTACAGTAGCCACTCTCATTTGCTGTGTGGTCACAAGTGAAGGCTTCTAACAGTGCAGAAGGCTCTGGATAGTCACCAAATGCCCATGAGCGAGCCAGCTGATAGTCGCCACTCCCTTTCGCTGCAACATAGGCTTTCCATTCCATGTTCTCCAACTCAATTTTTACGCCAAGTGGCTTCCACATCGATGCAATCGCGATCGCTATCTTTTTATGATTCTCACTGGTGTTGTACGTAAGGGTAAACTTGAGAGGCTTGTTTTCGTTGTATCCCGCTTCTTCAAGTAGAGCTTTGGCTTTGGTTAAACGCTGCTCGCTGTCTAGAGAATTGAATTCGGATAAAGGCGCTGTGTAGTCAGGAATATTATTCGGCGTCACGCTGTATGCTTCTGGCTCACCTTGACCTGTAACTTTCTCGACCAGAATCTCACGATTGACGGCCATGCTCAGTGCTTGGCGTACTCTGACGTCATCAAACGGCGCTTGACGTGTATTGAATGAATAGACGTAAGAGCCTAGTAGAGCTTGCGCTTTGATCTGCTCAGGGCTTTCTTGGATTAATTTCTGGTAGTACTCAAGCTGAACGCGATTGGTCATATCAATTTCACCCGCTTGATAACGGATAAGCTCAGCATTTTGAGATGATAAGCCCAAATAGGTCACCTTGTTGATGATTGTCGATGTGTTATCCCAATAATTTGGATTCCTCTCGACTTCAACGTATTCATTTGGCACCCATTTACTCAAAGTGTAAGCACCGTTGGTCGCGATATTTTCTGCGCGAGTCCATTGGTCGCCTTTCTCTTGAACCAACTCAGCAGGCAAAGGGAAAAAGGTCTTGATGCTCATTAAACTCATAAAGTAGGGCGTAGGTTTTGAAAGTGAAATCTCAACCGTGCGCTCATCTAATGCTTTGATGCCAAGCTTAGAGGGCTCTATATCTCCTGATAGAATCTCGCTAGCGTTCACTATGTTAGCCGTAGAAAAAACAAAACCCGTGTTATTACCTGTTTTCGGAGACACTGCGCGCTGCCAACCAAACACAAAATCAGACGCTGTGACTGGATCGCCATTTGACCATTTGAGGTTCTCTTTCAATACAAACGTCACGGTTTTGCCGTCTTTGCTGATAGACCATTCTTTGGCTTGCCCTGGGATGATTTGCCCGTCACTGTTTTCAATCACAAAGCCTTCAAACATATCATTGACGATGATGTCACCGGGCATGCCTGAATTTACGAAGCTAGGATCTAGTGTGTTGGGCTCTGCACCGTTGCCGCGTACAAAATGTTGTTCCTCAGCTAATAGTTCTTCAGCTAATGGTGCATTAGTATTAGCAGGAGCAGGAACAGTGGCAGCAAAGCTTGAAGCAGATGACAAAGCAAGTAGAGACGAGATGATCACAGGGATCGTTGGTTGAGTCATTGTAATTCCTTTTACAACTTAAACAGTACTCAATGCATTAAACCTGAGTCGGTAACATGTTGCAACCACAATGAACGCGTATTAAAAGCATTTGAAAGACTTGTGAATAAAACAACAGTGCCTACTTCGGAGTAGGCACAGTAAGAAAAGTGAGTTTGAATATTTGCCCTAAAGTGAGCGTTGGATGATGCGTTTAGCTTTGTTGAGGGAGAGGAGCCTCAAGCCTTGGTTTTCTTTTAATTTGAGCAAGAATGACACCTGAAATCACCATCACACCGCCAATGATGTGGAACTGGTTAATTTCTTCGCCAAGCCATGTCGCAGCTAATACGATCGCAACAACCGGAAGCAAGTTCATGAACATCGCGCTTGAGTCAGCACCAATGGTGTCAATCGCTTTCACCCACATCCAAGGTGCTAAAATCGAAGCGGCAACTGCGGCGTAAGCAATCAATGGGATCGCTTGTTGCGGTGGTAAAAGTTGTTCGCTGGTAAGCCAAAGTGGCGTAAGCATCGCGACAGCAAACAGACCCTGAATGTAAATCACCACCCAGCTACTGATTGGCATTTTCCAGCGTTTCAAGAGCACACAGTAAGAAGCATAAACAAAGGCCGCAATCAGCATATAGCCATCGCCTTGGGTCAATTCTTGATGGATGAAGAACAAAGGATCGCCTTTACCTAACATCAGAGCTAAGCCTGACAGTGACAATACACCACCCACAATACTCAAACTAGAAATGGACTTATGCAACAAAGGAACGCTCAGAAATACACTGATCAACGGGACTAAAGACGTGATCAATGCCATGTTTGAAGCGGTTGTGGTTAAGCCTGCGTAGTAACCTAGAGATTGGTTCAACACCATGCCCAAAAAGCCGAGGAACGCTAATTTCGATAGGTTTGGCTTAATGACAGCCCACTGCTTCATCACCGGGCGAATACAGAAAGGCGTGAGAATTAACATCGCAAAAAACCAGCGGTAAAAACTCATCGCGCTAGGTTCTATGGTGCTTGCAGCAAGCTTGTTGACGATTGCATTGGCGCCCCAGATACAGACTGTAAAAAATGGTAAGAGATAATGCATGTGAATTCCGTCGCAAATGAGTTGATGCGGCTAGTTTGACAGGTCGTTATACTTACAAGTATCTTTATAAAGACATCAGGCGCGATAGGAAGACAAGTTTGAAAAAACAGTCCAGAAACCTTCATCCATCCTTATCAATTGATAAGGCACCATCCAACGTATTTATGAATTTTGAAGCGTTTCTTTCGAACACTGAAACTCGAGTTCATAGCCACTCATGGGGACAGGTCCAGTTGATCAGTGGCGGTATATTAGAGATGGAAGCGGAAAGCACCCGATTTCTAGCGCCACCACATTTGGCGATTTGGGTACCGGCCGGGGTGATGCATTGCAGTTATAACCGTAAGCCTTTGGACTACTGTTCGCTAAATATCGCCCCAGAGCTAACGCAACATCTGCCAGAAAAAACCAGTCTTATAAAGATCACGCCGATTGTGTCTTCGATCATCGATGACTTTCGCGAGCGTGGAATAAATGTTGCGGAAACAGAACAAGATCAAAGGCTTGTCCAGGTACTGCTTGACCAACTTGCGCAACGTGAGGTTGAACACCACTTTTTACCTTCGACCGACAATAAGTACCTAGCGCCTATATTGGCATCTGTTGAAGAAAACCCAACAGACGAAGTGACGCTGAAAGATTGGGCTGAACGTGTTCACACCACGGAAAGAACTCTTTCTCGCCACTGCCAGACGGAGCTTGGAATGAGCTTTACAGAGTGGCGATTGCGTGTCCGCTATCTGTACTCGATGGACTTGTTAAGAAACGGCCAATCGGTCAAAGAGGTCGCTCTTACATTGGGTTATAACCAAGCAAGCCCATTTATCACCATGTTCAAACGTTACGCGAACCAAACGCCAGAACAGTACAAGAACCGTTTGTTGTGATTGGTTTCTTTTGCCAAACGTGTCAATAATCGGCTACTTCTCTTTTTATATTTAAGTTTTTGTTATTAATAGATTAAATTAGGTCTCGGTAGCGGATATACACGTCTATTTCTTCAATGGTTTGAATTTGGTTATATAGGCATTTAGTTTTTTTTTCGTATTTGAGTGATTATTTATATAATCACTTGCTCAAAATTCCGAGGAAAAATTTGAAGTTTATTATCCCAACCATATCAGTATTAGTTGTAACACTTTCAGCATGCGGTGGTGGTAGCGATAGCGCTGCGCCACCACCTCAAAAGACTAAAACCGTAGTGCCTCAAATGTCCATAACCCCGGCATTAGGCAGTGTAGCTGATCCAAAAGATGATGTTGCAAAAAACCTTTATAGTAGCCCTGTAATGTATTCAGCTAATGCTATAGGCAGTACCGATATCAAAGAATGTATTAAGGCTCTGAACCTATTTAATATTTACAGTATTGGTTGGGATGATGAGTTCAATAAAGGGTTATCTGCTAAGCAAGAAAAAGATCTCAAAGGTTTCTATGGTGTTTATGGTGCAAACGGGATTGTAGATTACTCAGCTGGTACCACCGAAGCTATCGAAGCAAAAGATTGGATCAGCTACTTCTACTACGATGCAAACTTTCAAGATTGCGAAGCGCGTCGTTACAAGTCCTATGCCAAAGTAAATAAAGTAGGACAAGACATTACCGAGCTTAGTTACAAGTACAGTGTTGATGCCGATGCGACTACAAATACACCTCAACAAAATATAAGTAACTATACGGCTTGGCAAAGTGACGCTGCGAAAAACACAGTGGTTGGTTTAGTGACCAACATTACAACAGGTAGCATTCAACATAAGCAGCAACTGAAAAGCTTCACATCCGACAGTGGGCGTTCTGTTGATAACGTCAGTTTCAGCAAGATGTTTAGAAATAGCTATTTTTTAGAGTCTTATAATAATGGCGAAGTCGAATATCAAGTGGTTGGCGGTAAGGTGATTGATAGATATGCAAAACCAAACCTGTCAGATCCAGAAACCTACTATGCCGTTAACTTAATTTCGGCGTATTTCCCAGGTATTGGCACCAGAATCAACTGGTGTGTTCGAGGGAGCCAGTTCGTATCAAATAAAGAGACGCCAATCAGCGAAGCGCAATACAACAGTATTATTGAAAAGGGTGATTTAGGTGCAGCTTATTGCGACCCATTTGATACGAACATCAGCCAAGTTCGTTATTACGATACGAAAGGAAGTAAAGTCTCAGACAGTTCTGCAATTGCACTTGAATTAAATAACAAGTTGGCACAAGGCACTATTGTTAAAGACAAGTTGGATCAACGAGTAGCCAATAAGAAGTTGTACTTAGGAAAAACACACAGTGAATATTTCCAAGAGTCCTCTTTGGCGAATCAAGTCGATCAAATCAAAGCCGATTTAACAAAATAGATTTGCTACCGGAGCTTAAGCTCTTATCTGATTAAAGAAACCATAGCCGAACGCAGAAGCCTAACTGTGCTCGGCTACTTTTCGTACCATCCATTTCTTTTTATAAATGAACCGCTCGCATATGAGGTTGGTTTGTATCATGCCTTTGGCTTAATACCCAGTTAACTCCATATAGCCAGATCCAGAATGAGAACCTTTAATCACGATTGGCCCCTCCCAATAGGGAACCGATAGTGGCATTTTCGCATTTGGATTAAGCGCCGAAACAGTCAGTTTAATTTGTTGCGTCGGAATCGAAATTTGCCACTCTGTTGGGTAGTCACGTCCATCGATTTCCGTTTGCTTGATGGCGGTTAAGTTGATGTCTTGCTGTGAAATCGCGATGCCGGAGCCATCTTGATTCATCAACCTCGCATGGGAGTAACTGGCTTTGCCTGTTGTTGAGTTGCGAAGTTGAAACACCACCAAGCTGGTTTCATCACTCAGCCTTAGCGCAAACCAATCCCAACCTTGTTGCGAGTCGAGTAAAAATTGCGAGCTCCATTCTCTGTCTATCCAACCTGTACCGGAAACCTGATGGGTGACTCCATCAATGGTTACCTCGCCTGATACATCGATGAATGGTTGGCTGTAGTAGTAGGAAGCCACTTTGCCATCGCTACTTTTAGTGCTGTAGCCTTGTTCGCCTTGCTTTTGATAAGGCGCGTTGTTGGTTAACTTAAGCGAGTATCCAAATTGATCCGAGTTAGCGACTAATGTCGCTGGGAACAGGTCATCGGTCGTCGACGTCCATTGCCAATCATCGAGATAAACACGAAACGGCGAACTGCCTACACCTGCTAGTTCAGCTTGATCGCGAGACCACTTTTCATCGGCGTAGTGCTTGTCTTTAGTGGTGACAGCACTGTGCGCCATGTAGATTTGCTGGCTTTGCCACGTGGTTTTCTTAGCGCCATTGCCACTTTCTTGTGGTGCAGCCGCGAAGCGGAACTGTGTCCACTGCACGCCTAAAGTGTTGCCGTCTTCATCAATTAAGTTTGCGGTTAAGTACCACCATTCATGACGAAAATCTGGGTGTGCTTGATGGTCGGCAGGGAAGGTGATGTCGATACCTTTTACTACCGGCGTGAATTGCTCAGCCTCTTTTTGTGTTTCATCGTCGGTTTGTGTTTCTGCGCCAAGTATCGAACCCATATTTTGAGCTGATGGTTGAGTGGACTCCTCACACCCTAAAAGGAACAAGATGCCTAGTGTGAGAACGAAAACTCTTATTGCTCGATTCATCACAACACCTCGCTCTGTAAACTGGATACAACAGGTTTGCTGACCAAACGCCACAGTGGAATCAAGGTCGCAAACACAGCCACTAAAATGGTGATGGCTGCGATGCTGAATGCGTCACTCCAATTCCATACATAATTTAAACTCCAACCAAAGGCGCGCAGGGTAACGATGTCCGTCAACACATAACCGACCATAGCGCCGAGTGGTAAGGCGATAACCAGAGTGAAGGCGACCAGAACAACGATTTGCCCGACCACCATCGCCATCAATTTTTTCTGACTAACACCGAGCGCGTACAACCTTGCAATAGCGGCTTTGCGTGCATCGAGCAACATGAAACAGGCGCAGAACAACCCTATCACCGCCACCATTAAAGTGACGCCATTAAGCGCCCGAGTGATAGCAAAGGTTTGTGAGAAGATATCTAAAGCGATCGATTTGATCTGTGCTTGATCGTAAAGCTGACTTGGGTGCAGATTGAGTTGTTGGCGTAGCTGTTCGTACACCACTTGTGGGTCGCCAGAAACTTTGATTCCCAAGCTGGTGGGTAAATCAGTAAATCCGTTTTCGAGCCATAAATTAGGTGAAAGTAACACTTCGCCATTCGGTGAGCCGTAATCGTGGAAAATCGCCCCGACGATGAGTGTTTTGTCTTGGATCGCGTCGAGCTTGAGTCGGCTTCCAAGGGACAAGCCGAGCTTCACTGCCGTAGGTTCGCTGATTGCCACGAATTCACCTTGGTAAAAGCGCGTCCAGAAATCATCAAGGTGGGATTGGAACACCATGGTTTGCTCAAGTGTGTCTTTGTCTTTAGTGCCGAGCAAAGTCGGTAAACCCTGCAAGTTATCGTCGACATAATATTGCTTATAAACGGTTTCAACATTTTCAAACTGCTCTAACGCACGTTCGACATTCGCGATTTCACCTTGGGCAGGGCTAACGTAAATATCGGCATGTAAGCGCTGTTCAAGCCATTGCTTTAACGTGGATTCAAAGCTGCCGACTAAGGTATTCATTCCGATATTGGCGGTGACAGCGAGAAGCAACGCCATCATGGCAAGGGAGAGAGGGGAGATAAGTTCACGCAGCTCAGCGAACAGATATTGTATTAACCCCGATTGGGTGCGTTTTTCGCTCCAGTTCGCTAGCACGCTGAGCGTTTTGGGCAAATACAAAGGAATCGACACCACTAACACACCGAGCCATGCCATGGTGAGGCGGTGATGTTCGCTCATCCATAACCCTGCTAACGCTAGAATAGTTAATACTGACCCGATAACAAACAGCTGATTTTCGTTAGACGTTTCCGGCGCTTGATAGAAACCGCCATGGGAAGAGAGGGGTTGTCGCACGCGCTGTTTAAAGTGCTGCCAACACGCGACAAGCGTTGCGGCCAGCGTGAGTAGCAGTGCCTGCACTAACCATTGCCACTGCCATGTGCCGGGAAGCAGTGTTGCACCATAAAGTTGCTCAAGCGTTATCGCGACGGTTGGGTGTAGCCAATGGCTGAGTTGAATGCCGAAAATGAAACCAAGCGACGCGCCTAGTGTGACTAAAAGAGTCAGCTCGACTAACAGAGCTGAAAATACGATGCTTGGCGCAATGCCGGCTTGTTGAATTTGCACCAACAGCCGATTACGTTTCAGCAGACTATATTTCACACCGTTGTAAGCGATGAATAGGCCAACCAAAAACGCCAACAAACTCATGGCGGTGAGATTGAGGTGAAAGCTATCGGTAATTGAACCGAGATCTGTGCTTTGGTTGTTGGAAATCCATTGCCCTTGCTCGCCAATAAGGCTTTGCCATTTATCCTGTGTATTGCTGTTCGTGTCGCTCTTAGTGTCAAAAATAGCGATGTAGCTCAGTTGCCCTTGCTTGTTAAGCAGTTGCTGAGCGAACCCAATATCCATCAACATTCTGCTACCGAGCTGCCATTCATCTGGTAGCACTACCACTTGAGTGAGCACTTCATCCAAAGTGAGTGCGTCTACTTCGTCCAAACTCTGGTGCTGAGATTGGCTAATCATCACAATGGGTTCTCCCGCTAAGAGTTGCGGCAAAGGTAAGGCATTGTCGAACAGGGAAATGTTTGGCTCTTTGGCTTGAGTATTGCTTTTTTCGTCGATGCGAGCGTGGCGAGCTCTTGAAGTGAGGGCGGCGATTAGCTCACTGCCTTGAACTGACCAGCGTCGGCCTTGTTCGTCTCTTACTCGTCCTTCAATTACAGGTAGCGCAGCGCTTAATCCACTTTGTCTTAAGCTGAAGTAGAGCGATTCCGGCAAATAGTTTTGCCCTGGTGGTGGAATGATAAGGTTCTGCGCTTGAGCGCTAAGTTGCTCGGTCGATTCTGCATAACTGCGCTTGGCATTGAGGTTGATGGCTTGCACCGCGACAAACAAGGTGACCGCAAGCACAATGCCGATCAGAATCGCTGCGGCTTGCAATGGTGACTGACGATAGTGTGCCGCGAATAGATTCAGAGTCAGTTTGGTATGGGTGAGCTGGTTCTGAGCGAAGCCAGTTTGCTTCATTGGATTACTCACAACGCTGCTGCTCTTGGGGTTAGATCCGCGTTCCTTAAACAACCATCATCTAACACCAATTTTGTCTGCATAAAGCTGGCGCATTCTGGGCTGTGCGTAACCAAAAGCACCGCAGTGTTGCCTTGTGTGATGATTTCACTCAGCAGCTTCATTACCTCAATGCCTGCTTTGTGGTCGAGGTTACCTGTGGGTTCGTCGGCAAGCAATAGTTTGGGTTTATGGGCTAGCGCACGCGCTATTGCGACTCGTTGTTGCTGACCGCCAGAGAGTGCGGATACATGTCTTTCGAGTAGCTCGCTGATGCCCAATGCGTCAACTAAATAATCGCACCAGTCGCTCCATTTCTGTTGATTCAAATGGAGCGGGAAGGCGATGTTTTGTTTTACGTTGAGTGGGGTTAACAAGTTGAACTGCTGAAAGATAACGCCTAGTTTTTGATGGCGGAATCGGCTCCACTGTGGATCTTTCCAATCTAATGAGTTCTCGCCATCGAGCCACAACTCGCCACCGGATAGAGGCTCAAACCCCGCAATGATGTTAAGCAGAGTACTCTTTCCACTGCCACTCGCCCCTGTCAAAGCCACGCTTGCCCCTGTCGCTAAAGCGAAGTCGACATTTTCCAGTACGTGATGGGTATCTTTGCCATCAACAAAGCTTTTGTTGGCATGTGTGAGTGTGACAATTGGGCTTTCCATTTCCTTTCCTTATAACCAAAACTAACCATCAAAAGGTGTCGTTACTTGTGGCAATTACCGAAGCGACAAGCTCTATAAAACTGTAGACAAAAATCTCAAACAATAGAGCGATTTATATCGAATTATTAATAACTTGTACTGCGAAAAGAGGGAAATAGATCAGTGTGAGGAGGAATACAGATGTTAGTGGGAGCTATGAGTCACCGAGGAGGCTTTGAATTTATCGTCAGACGGTTCGTGCTGTTTCTCTAGTTTGTTCCTGTTCCATTCTTCTAATGCTGTTCATTGTGAATCCTCGCGTTGTATCTCGGGGGAAATTATACCTATCTAGCAGCACTCAAATAACTCTGATCTAGTTGCAATCTTGCACGGTAGCTCTTGAACATATCACTATGTAGAAAAGTTTATACTGGAGGTGCTGAAAACTCGAAAATAGCATAAGAGATTTTAATGAAGTAAGAAATTTTAGTAGAATCAATCTACTACGAAGTGGGATGAAGATTTTACATTCGGTATGGAAATTATCTGTTAGGTAAATTTAGATGAATGAACATTATGTTATCGAGCTATTTCAACGAGTTTTAGATCAAGCAATATGGTGCGGAAGTGATGAATTAAGAAAGCAAGGTTGGTGTATTACTTCCGAAACTTTAGAAAATGAACTGTTTGATTACATACGGGAACATGAGCTAAGTGAAGTTCAAGCAATAGAAGAGCTATTGACTGAGCGCTTTGAATCATTATTACAAGTTGAGTTAGAAAGAGAAACTCGACTATTGATCCCACCTTACAGTGACATGTTAATCGAATCTATCAAATCGTTTAATTTAGGTTTTTATAATATTTGTATACCGAGTTTATTTAGTATCATCGAATCAGCGTTAATGCATCTTGCAAACAAAGGTGAATACAATAATATTCGCTACGTTTCTGGAATTAGAAAAAGAGAAAGTTCTGAAGCTTTACACTTAGGTCTAAAGAGTAAGCTTTTTCAGATCGCAAACACAACTGAGGAACTGTTTTCACCGATGCGGTTCGATGCTAGTGAATGCGACATTACTTTAAATAGACATGTTTCAGCCCATGGTCGCAGAGAGAGCTCGTACAATAAAACTGATTGCTTGAAATTATTTCTGCTTTTAGCATCCATAAAATCTTGTTACTCAAATTAAACATTTCTAAAAACAGTGACAGGCTGATTTTTAACTCATAGTACTTTACCAACTACGAGTTAGCCTTTTCAGCTCATTCATCGAATATCACCGTTTACTCAGTACAGATGTGATGTTGTAGGGTGGGAATGACAACGACTTAACCACGCTCTAAGCGTCGTTAAGTCGTTATTGGTTTGAGGTCAGGGTTAATAGAGCGCTTTGATCAGAGTGATTTCGCGTTTGATTTGCTTACCCTCTTGCTCAGTCGCCTGCGCCAGTTTCTTTTCGCGTGTGGTTATGGCTGCTTGTTTGGTTTCGTCAGATTTGAACATCAGTTCTTTTACGTTGATAGAAGCGATGTTTGTGTAGCGGCCATCGTCACTGGTCGGGATTGATATGGTTTCATCATTAATCAATGACTTTACGATCTCTCGCTGTTCATTGTAACGGCTCTCTAAACCAGAAAGTGCCCATCGCTGCTGAGTTTTACCTTCATACTGACCGTTCTTTTCTTCTTTAAGATACTTGATGGTCATATTACGGATTGTGCCTGCTTCTTCTCCATACTCTGCTTCCGTATCAAAGAGTACAGGGAATGATTTACCTTCTAGCACGCCGCCTTTCTTGGTTAGATGACCCATTCGATAGCTATTCATACCAATACGGATTTCTGTTTGATCAGTAACCGGTGTGCCATCTGCAAACGCGAGGTTGGTGATGCGTGTACCTGCAGGCTGAGTGAGGTCGATGGTATAAGTCACGCCCGCGAAGAAGTCATTAGTTGAGTATTTTGAAGCTCTGCGTTCAGGGTTAAAGCTGTAGGTCACATCACCGGGTTGCACTGAGTTGAAGTAGCCCGCAGACCATTCCATGTAGGTTCTTAACTCTTTGCCTGTCATCTGGTAGACAGTGATTTCGCCACCTGCGTATTGGTAGTTGTACGCGATGTCTTTGGCTTTGATTGGGCCAACATCGAGCTCTGCATTGTCGTTGTCTATTTGAAGTGCAATGACATTGGCTTTGGGTGCATAGAAGAAGCTCGCTTCTTGGTATAGCGCACTGATGCCTGTGTCTTGAACATGGACTTGAGGGATACCGCGGATTTCGTTTTCTGGGACTAAATCAACGCCGGTAAGCTGAGCGACAGGTCGATTCGCCATTTCTCGGAGTTGTTTGTGATAAGGCTGGTATAACTCGTCCATATTCTCGTCAGAATCTATACCTTTAATTTTACAGGTGAAGCTGTCTTTGTTGACGAGAGTGAATGTGCCATCGCGCTCTTCAAATTGAAGATCGATACGAGATAGGGCGCGGCCATATTTGTCGGGTTCAGTAATAATAACGCCATTCACAACGGCTTTATCGATGCGAGTGTGCATGTGGCCAGCGACGATGGCATCGAGCTCTGGGTTTGCATTGGCAATGTCGGTGACACCGGTGTCGGCAATGTCATTCTCGTTTTCAATCCCCATATGGGCAACCAATACGATGGCATCCACTTTATCATCAATCTCTTTGACGATTTTCTTCACTTCCAAGGTTGGATTAGTGAAAGTGACGCCTTCTAAACGGTTTGTACCTTGCGCAAAGACCTCCGTCATTGGGGTATCCATTCCGATCACGCCGATCTTAATACCACCTCGTTCTAGAATGGTGTAACCCGGTAAGAATGGGTTTCCGTTTTTGTTCTTGATGTTGCCACCGAGAGATTGCCCTTTAAATTGGGTAACGGCTCTGTTGAGGGTTTTAAGGCCAAAGTCGAATTCGTGGTTACCTAAAACCCACACATCGTATTTCATGTGATTAAAGCCAAGCATCATTGGATCAACGGGCTCGTCTTTGAAGGTTTCTACGAAGTTGCCTTGGATGGTGTCGCCAGCATCGACAAGGATAATGTTAGATTGCTCTTTTCGGATCTCACCAACCTTGGTCGCGATTTGGCTCAAGCTACCACGAGTGTTGAGTTTATCCGCCGCGTAATCCCACGCCATAAAATGACCATGAATATCTGAAGTACCCAGTATCGTGACATCGTGTATGTCGCCATCAGCTGCAAAGGTGGGAAAGGCTAGAGAGAGTAGGATGGCGCTTGATAGTATGTGTCTTTTCATAAGTATGTTCGCATCGTGGTTTTAAGTATGACGCTACCATATAGAATCGAGATTACCTTATGGGTGATCAGTGTCATATTTATAGTGATATAACTTACTGATGTTTCAAATAAATGTGATTCATGACCATCTCGTAACCACTTAAATTATGGAGAAACGCATTACAACTCTTTACTGCGTTCTCAATACTCAATTCCTTGAATCAAACTTTCTCAGTGAATCAATTTCCGTAAGCACTTCTGTCTTTGTTTAAGGTGATTGGGTTATCCCGCCATTCCCATTACTTCTTAGAGCGGTCTTAATATTTCTATTAATAACTATACCTTTAATTTATTGTTATGTTATAACATAACAATAAGTGTTGTTTTTGGATGTTCGGTGGGAATTTGAATAAACCTGTATTGTCTGTGCGCGGGCTCTGCGCTGATGGCTTGGCTAACTGGAGAGCCGTCTCCGACGTGACATTTGATGTGAACGACGGTGAATGCGTTGCCATCATTGGGCCTAATGGAAGTGGAAAGTCCAGTTTGCTGAAAGGCATTACAGGCGAATACAAAACCGTCGCGGGTGAGTTGATGTTGTCTGGTATTCCGCTTGGAAGCCTTGAGCGGCAGCAGATAGCCAAACAAGTCGCGGTGGTTACTCAACATGAGCATGTTGATCCTCGTTTGAGTGTTGCTGAATATGTTGGCTTAGGCCGAACTCCTCATACATTTTGTTGTAGTGCAAAAGAGCACAAACGAGCGGTTCAGCAGGCGATGCAAGATGTTGGGCTGATTCACAAAAGCCAGCGGTGCTTTGGTGAGCTATCCGGTGGTGAACAGCAACGTGCAAGTATTGCTCGCGCCTTTGCACAAGAGCCGAGGCTTTTACTCTTAGATGAACCCACAAACCACCTTGATCCTCTCGCTCGTCTTGAACTTCTGAGCCTAATTAAACAACGCGGCATTGCGTCTGTTGTGGTGTTGCATGATTTACCTTTGGTAGCGCCATTCGCCGACAAAGTCTTGTTGATGTCAGACCAAAAAATGGTGGCGTTCTCAGCCCCAGATACCGTGATGCGAGACCGATACATGATCCCTGTTTTTGGATTGCGGGTTCTTACGTTCAATCATCCTGTTATATGCAGCACCATCCATCATTTTGAAGCTGCATCAACTCACTTAACTCTTTCTAATCACTCTTTAATAGGAGCAGCCCAATGAAGTGGCCTGTAATTTCCAGTCTTTTGTTTCTTTTACCTTTCTCTTTTGCGCATGCGACAAGCACTCAATACCCAGTGACGGTTGATAACTGTGGGAGCCCACTGACCATTGAAAAGCGGCCCTCGCGTGTGGTTGTACACGACATCAATATGACCGAGATGGCGTTTGCTCTTGGTCTTCAAAAGGAGATGGTGGGCGTTACGGGTATTACCGGGTGGTACAAGATGTCGAGTTCGTTTGAAGAACGTTTAGGTGATATTCCTGAGCTCGCACCTAAGTATCCTTCATTAGAAACATTGATTGCTGCTGATGCTGACTTCTTTTTCGCTGGCTGGAATTATGGAATGAAAGTAGGTGGTGAAGTGACGCCTCAAACACTGAAGCCATACGGGATTGATACCTTAGTGCTCTCTGAAAGTTGCATTCATACCCAAGACCAAAAAGAAGGCGCGACAATGGATCTGCTTTATGGCGATATGAAAAAGTTAGGCGTTATTTTCGACAAGCAAGCAGAGGCCGAGGCTTTGGTGAAAAACTGGAAAGAGAGAGTTGAAAAAATAGCAGAAAAGCAAAAAGCATCAGGTAAGCCGAGCCCAAAAGTGTTCTTGTTTGATTCGGGTGAAGACAAGCCTTTCACCGCGGGTAAGTACGGAATGCCAAACGCAATGATTGAAGCTGCTGGTGGTCAAAATATCACAGGCAATATGGAAGCTAGTTGGGCTCGAACCTCTTGGGAGAATGTCGCTCGTGAAAACCCAGATGTGATTATCCTTCTGGATTACCAATCGGCGAGTGGTGCCGATTCGTTGCAACGTTTCCTCGAAGCCCATCCGTTAATGAAATACACCAATGCGGTCACTTCTGGTCGCTATGTCAAACTGCGTTATGAGCAACTCACCCCTGGGCCTGCCAATATCGATGCCATTGAGAAACTTGCAGAAGCGTTCGTTTCTGAGTGATCGGGAAGGTTATTATATGAAACCTTATTATTGATAAGAGTAGTAGTCCGTTGATTTTATTTGATAAATATCGGGCAGCATGGCTAACAGGTATCACTGCTATGCTGCTCGCCTTCATGATGAGTTTGCAGTTTGGCTCGGTTCCTTTGTCTTTCAAAGAAGTGCTCATAGGGTTGAGTTCTTTCACTGATCCAATGCCGGATATGACCAGTCGAATACTGATCGATCTAAGGTTACCTAGAGCATTGTTAGCCGTTATTGCGGGCGCAGGGCTGGCGATGGTTGGCGCGTTGCTTCAAACCTCGACACGCAATGATCTGGCGGATCCGTTTCTGTTTGGCTTGTCATCTGGCGCGTCTGCTGGTGCGGTGTTGGTGATCACCAAAGTGGGAGACGCTCTGGGTGTTTGGTCGCTGCCACTGGCTGCATTCTCGGGTGGTATTGTGTCGGCGACCGCTGTTCTGATTCTGTTTTCGATGCAGAAGAAAAAGGGCAATGACAACTTGATCTTGTGTGGTTTGGCGATCTCATTTCTATTCGGAGCCATCACCAGCTTTTTGATTTATTCAGGCGACCAAAGAGCGGCGAGTTCGATTTTGTTCTGGACTATGGGAGGCTTGGGGCTCGCGCGTTGGGATAATTTGATTTTTGCCTTGGCGGGCGTGTTATGTCTGATTGCGTTAATTTTCAAGCGTTATCGCGAGCTCGATACTTTGTTAGTGAGTGAACAGACGACAAGCTCACTGGGGATCAACGTACACCGCCTACAAAGCGAGATTTTTCTTTGTTGTGCGTTTTGTACTGCGTCGATTGTATCGATGACCGGAGTGGTCGGTTTTATTGGCTTGATGGTCCCCCACTTAGTACGACCATTTTCAGGCGTCACTCACAAGCGAGCTCTGCCTCTGGTTGCCTTGTGGGGCGCGGTACTTTTACTATTTGGGGATGTGATTAGCCGAACCATATTAGCGCCACAAGAACTGCCTGTAGGTATTGTTACAGCAGCGCTTGGCGGGTTGTTCGTTTTGTATCTTGTTTGGCGTAAATAGTGCGGCTAAATTCCACCAAACTACACAGGCAGTAAGACGATCTTGCCATCTAAGCGTGTGGTTTTCGATTCAATGAGATCAATCGCGGTTTGCACTTCATCGAATGGCAGGTAGCGGTCGACGTCGAGCTGAATGTTGTTTGTGATGAAGTGATCTAGCATGGTCGTGAATTTATCACGGCGAACATCTTTACCTTCTGCTTCTTCCCAATAACGTAAAAAGAAGGTGCTGAAATCGATACCTTGGTTTTTCGCGTACTCAAAGAAGCGTGGTTCGTAAAAATCCAGAGACAGCGTCCCATAGTTGATAAAACGCCCATTATTGCCAAGGGTGTGAATAAGATCGGTTCCGGGTGAACCGCCAATTGCATCAAAGGCGACGGTTGGAGTTGGCAAGCCTAAGGCCTTAATTTTATTAACTAAATCATCGTTTGCATCCAATACCCAGCTTGTGGCTGTTGGGTATCGTTTCGGCTGTGATGTAACAACAATGATGTTGAAGCCGAGCGATGCTGATAACTGGGAGAAGATCTTACCGATGGCAGAGTTGCCTGCGTTGATGATCAACACATCTTCTTGGGTTAGCTTGGCTACTTCTGTCGTCAGTACCCACGCGGTGAGCGCATTTATATACAACTGGCAGGCGTAGCCATTATCTAGGTGCTGAGGAATGTGGAAGAGGTTGTCTGGTGATACATCGACATAGTTCTGCCATGTTCCACTGGTTGCCACAAGCACGCGCTGATTCACTGCTAATTCGGTATTGCTGGACTCTACAACCTTTCCCACCGCTTCAAACCCCGGTACTCTCGGCGGCTGGTGGCTGTGTTTGTACTGTCCAACACCATAAATCGACAACAGATCACTAGGGTTGATGTTAGTCGCTTCAATTTGTATTCGAACTTTATCTTTGTCTAGTGCCCCTAAAGCGACATGCTCTAGCTTTAGAGACTCTTTCGGCTGCCCGAAACGGAACTGGCTAATTCGGGTATTTTGCTTAGTGTCAGTCATAGTTCGGGCACCTTTGTGGTTATGAGTACTGCATCGACTTTAAGTGTAGCGTGTTCATAAACAATCTTGGATCAGCAATATTGCTTAGCATTGCTGGCGTTGGCAAGCAGTCGTCATCAACGTAGTCGACATAGTCTGCTGCCGAGTCAAAGATCAAAATATCCAAGGCTAAACGATCTAGCCCGTATAGACCTCGATGGATCATGTCCGCTGAAAACACCAATAAGTCGCCTGCGGCTAACGGTATCTGCTTGCCGCCAGAGATATCATCACTGCTCACTTTGCCGTTTTCTTCTTGTCGAACATTGTATTCTTCTTCATTGTCCCAGCGCTTGTGTGTTCCGGGGATAAGCTCCATACCGAGCTCATCAAAAAGGGGCACACGAAGATGCAGTACCTGGGTTTCCATGATGACTTTCATCTGGTCATCAATGTCGTAGTCGTATTGACAGTCGCGATGCCAGAAGTCTTTTTGTTGCGGGTTTACTGGGTTGAAGAACAGCTGTGTATTCATGAATGCCGGTTTGTTCGGAATCACCGCATCAACCACGTCCATCACTTGTTTTGAGCTGATGAAGTCGAAAAGCACGCTTCTATCGTCGGCAGGCAAATATTCGCTTCCCGTAATTAAAGACGAGTTAAATGCTTCTTCTTGATAGAATTCTTCGTTGTCTGCTTTCCATGATTCATGGAATTTCAGTACGACTTTTCTAAGCGATGTAATTTGAGCTTCATTGAAATAATTTCTGATAACAAAGTAACCATGTTCGTCGTAACGGTCACTTAATTGTTGGCTGTTTTCTACCACTGACTACCTTCGTTCCCACAGATTTCTTGGGCGCATAATGCCAGACAGTTGTCATTCAACCAAGTAACGAGTGCAGAAGCCTGTAGATTCAGTGATGCTATGAAGCCAAATGGGGGGGAGTTTTACATGCCTATCTATGTCATAGGCTCATGCGACAAAAGTCTCTGCATATGTGATCCATCCCTTACTTTACAAAATGTAAATATTCATATGGTGAATCTTTTTGTGGTTTACATGATTATTAAGAATGTTGCGATTTGGTTTGCGTATGGAAGATAGAAAATCATGGATGGTTTTTCGCTGGATATGAGAACACTTAATTTTATTATTATTTTGTTCTCTTTCATTTACTGTATTGGCTTATTGTTATTTCAATTCACTCAACAGCCAATTAAAGGGCTTTCTAGCTTTTCCTTTTCAATATTTGTTATTGGAACTGGACCGTTGATGTTGAGCCTAAGAGGGGAACTACCGGATTGGATCACTGTTATTGGTGCTAATATGGTCATTGCGCTTGGTTTTCATCTCGCTTTGTATAGTTTATGCCTGTTCCGAGAATACTCCTTAAAATGTACCTACTTCAGCAGTTTGATGATATTGGCTCTTCTGCTAGGTTTTATTCACTTCACGTACTATGAACCTTCCATCAAGGCTCGAATTATTCTCATTAGTTTCTATTTAGCCTTTGTCACTCTTTGCACTGCCTTTGTGGTGTTAAAGGGTCAACGTGATGACTTGAACTTAGCTACTCGGATGATGGCCTTATCATTTTTGATATATGGCGGCTTTATGGCTTTCCGGGTATTGGTGACGCTATTTTCTGCTGAGCTGCAGGATTTCATGACGGCCGCGCTGATTCATCAACTTGCCTTTTTAGTGAGTATTGTTCTTATCGTGTCGATGAGCTTCACAATGCTCTGGTTGATTAATGCAAGATTGCTTAGGTCTATTCATGATCTGTCTTACAGCGATCCTTTAACGGCACTTGGAAACCGCAGAGCATTAGATGAAATGGTTCCAGTTATCATGAAGCAGGCGGGGACTACTCCTGTCAGTGCCATTATGATGGATATTGATAATTTTAAGTCGATCAATGACCAACACGGACACATAGTGGGTGATCTCGTTATCAAGTCTTTTGCTGAAATGGTTCAAAGTGCAATCAAAACATCGCCTACAGCCAGTGCGTTCCGTTTTGGCGGAGACGAGATAATGATTTTATTGCCCAATGTTAATTTCCTACAAGCACAGGCTATTGCTTGCAAGTTGCGGTTGTCTATTTCAGAGATCTCAGCAGTGCAAGGAAATGAGATGTTTCTGACGTCGAGTTTCGGTGTTGCTCAGCTTCACCCGAATGAGAGTTGGAATGGGTTTGTTAGCCGAGCCGATAAAGCGTTGTATCAAGCGAAAACAAACGGTCGTAATATGACTTCAATTTGTCCTAGTCATATTAACGAACTCGTCACTGCCTGATGATGACAGGTCTTTATGCGTTAGTTTGACCCGCCACTATTTTGATAAAGCCATTATATTGTTGGCTGTGGCGCTGAGTCTGCTTTTTGGCTTTGCGTTAACGTCTGTGAGGCAGTGGCTTTAGTTTCTTCCGTAGACGTAAAATGTTTATCAGTTAGCGTCACGGTCATTCCTTCATGCTTCACTGTTGTGCTTGACGCTTCTAATTGGGCTTGGTTTGTTGTCGCGGGCTCTGCGAATGCCATCATTGAGGTTGTAAAAAAGATCGTTGTTAGTGCGATTTGAGTAAGGGTTTTCATTGGGCTGTATCCTATTGGGTAATGATTAATAGCTGATACGTGCACTATAAAAATTATGTGGAGGCCGTTCTTATCATTTTACGCCACTGTAATATTTATGCGGTGGGTGAATATTTCACTGGGGTATGATTTCCAGTCCTCTTTGACCCAACGTCCAAGTATGGCGACGTTCAAATCACTGCCACATCACCAATACCGCTGCGATAGAGAGTAAGATGAGTGCAACAATGTCTTTGCGAGCAATACTTTGCCCCAACCAGAAGTAAGAGATTAACACCATAAAGACCACCTCAACTTGTCCCAACGTTTTCACATAAGGCACGGCTTGAAGTGACATTGCACTAAACCAGCCAAGAGAACCGATCACACTGGCTAGGCTTGTCATCACCACCAATCTCGACTTCTTGAATATCTGGTGTAACGTGTCGCGTTCTCTGAAAAAGAGGTACGTACAGATAATCACTGTTTGAAGAGAAATAACTAGGAACAGCACCCACGCTGCACTATGAGGGAAGGGAAGGCCGATGTTCAAGCTGGCTTCTCGAACCCAAAGAGACGTTAAAGCAAACGCGGTACAGCAAGCCATACCTAACAAAAACACTTTGGGGGAAAGGCTTCGCCAACCTGAAGCGCTACTCATGATGAGCACGCCCAAGGTGCCAATTAATACGCCTACCCAGCCTGTAACGGTCAACGCTGTGCCAAAAAATAACACGGAAAGCACAGCAGAAACCGGAGCTTCACACTTGGCAAGTCCAGCACCAATCGCATAGTTTTCGAGCTTAAATAGCATCACCATCAAGCCTGTTGCAAGGATCTGCATGATTGCCGCAGCAACTATGTAGAAAACAAACTCACCGGAAAAATTAGGCGCGGAGACTGGCTGCCATTGGTACAGCGAATAGAGATAAATAAGTGCGATTGGGCCAGCCCAAATAAAACGAGCCAGCGTAACGCCAGCCACACTCATTGTGCCCGCTAGTTTGCTTTGAAAGGCATTGCGCCAAGATTGGCTGAAGGCAGCAAGCAGGGTAAAGGCGATCCAACTAAAAGACATGACGCTTCCATGTGTGATGTAATTTGATGGTGATACTAACAAAAAATCACATGATAAGAAGTGTCATGATCTGTTTATAGCCACAGGCTCACCTTTATTCTCTATTCAGTATTGGAGCGCTCTTCAGAAGATCGGCTGTTTCTTGTTTTTGAAATAAAACAACGCGCTGATTAACACGAACAGTAAGGCGAAGTAATAGCAGAATGAAGAGAGCGATGCTAAGAAGGCGAGGTTCTGTTCTATTTCTTGCTCGGTGTAATTATTAGAGACCAATTTGTAGTAGTAAGCGTACAAGATCCCGATCAGCCCGTATCCGAGGTTAAACATCAAACCTTTGAAACTAAGAACGGTGGCTCGGTTATGTGACTCGGTCTTTTTGTTTAGGTGGTAGCTGATGAAAATGTTCATCGTCATGATGATAAAGATAAGCACCAGCGCAGGAACTACCCCATAGATGGACCAACCTAAACTGATCCAATAGTAGGTCGCGATACTTGCTAAGCCCATGACAATAATAAAGGTTTTTGGCTCGATACTTTCTGCCAACCTCCGGCTTTGCCCCGCTAAAATGATTTTTAGCAGACTGATTCCCGCGCCAATAAAACCAAAATAAATAATAGGAATATCGATAGCGAGATAGTATTGGCTGTTCATGGTTAAGAACATGCGTGAAGTGTGTTCGAACAAGCTGTAATAGAGCAAGATGAACAGCACGTAAGGCGTAGCAAGTACCCACTTACCTGTATCAGCCGTTAACTTGAGGCTGGCGATGGTCGTTGCTAATTTGCTCTGATCGCTTGGCATCACCTTCTTTTCTTCACGCATGTTTATCGCGGCATAAAGTGCGAGTAACGCGACCAAGAGAGTCGCGAACACAGGGATTCGCATCAGGTCTTTGGTGCTTTCTGGCTCGGCTAGCCCAAGGAAATGAAAGATGTTCGCCATGAAGTTCACGTCGTACATCGCAGCGCCGATCAAGGTGACAAAGATACCGACACTAGAAGCGATACGGAGCTGGATTTGTAACACTCGCGGCCACAACTCTTCATTGCCTTGTTCTTTTAAGGTGTCGTAAGCCAATGCCTCATCTGCACCACTTGCCAATGCCATTGCTAACCCACTGAGTATTCGGTTGACCAAAAATACCATGAACACCAAGTTAGCGTCTCCGGTCGGTACGAGTGCGATCATGGCTATCTCTATGAACATCACAATCGAAGACAACACTACAAGCTGTTTGCGACCTAAGGTATCGGCGAATGCCCCAGATGGAACTTCTGCAAGTACGATGGTCGCCGCCCAAACTACGTTTAGCATGGCAAACTGAGAGAGAGTTAGTCCGTAATCTAAATAGAGTAGGGTGAATATAGGGTAATAAAAACGCGCAAAGTAGCTGCTTCTAAACATTAAGAAGTAGCGGACATTGGGAATTTTAAGAATCTCTTTGAGCGTCATGATAATTTCAGTAATTTAGATAATACATTCTTATGTATAACCCTTTTACTCTTTTAAATCATGGAATTGTTGCATTCTTCAATATCTTTTTGATTTATCGAGAATCTGTTGAATGGGTAAGGCTTGCGGCGTTATGCTTTTATAAGGAAAAATCATACCGGAGAGTGCTTGGTGCTCAATCATTGTCGCGTAATCGACAGTTATTGGCGTGAAACCCTAAATAGTTCTGTTTATTAAGAGATAGATTGAGTTAACGGGAATTAGAAAACTTAAAGAGATAGATGGAATATCTACTTAAGATTGAGCCTATACTTAAAGCTTATCAATAAGATAAAGGATGAAATAATTAATTTGGACGACTATCAAGTCATTGTTAAGCATCATGAATCGCACTACTCAGGCGAGGTACATACTCATGATTATGCTCATTTAGCTTTTATACACCAAGGCTGCCAAATTCTATCAACTGACCAGCACAGTTTACTCTCTATGCCCGGCTCTTTAATTTATATTCCCGCTGGCGTATCACATCGTGCTGACTTTCTAAAGCAATCACATGTTTCCTTACTTCGCCTACCCCAAGCTGCAACTCCTAATATCACTAAAATATGCATATTGGACGTATCTCCCATCGTTGCTCAGCTATTCAGTGTTTGGGAAAATGGAGGACCAGAACAAAAGCTCGTGACTCACTATGTGCACGTTCTAGTCGACCAATGCATCCTTTGTAAGCCAACCAATAACCCCCTAATTGCAAAGGGAGGGATGGACAGACGACTGCTATTGGTAATTGAAGCATTATCAAACAAACCTAACATCAAAATGTCTATCTCAGATTTATCTAAGCAAACAGGGGCTTCCGTTCGTACCTTAAACCGACTTTTTTTGTCGAGTTTCAAAGCATCTTTTCGAGATATCCGACAAAAGGTGGTGATGGAACGTGCTGAAAAAATGATGGCAAAAGGCATTAGCGCAACTGACATTGCATTCGAACTTGAGTACTCAAGCCTGTCTTCATTCTCCACTGCATTTAAAGAACATCAGAAAAAAGCACCCCAGAATTAAACTTGGCGCAATTTGTAAACACAGTGTCGTTTTACCCAAAACCTTAACGTGAGGATCTATTTAACATGATGCTCTGTTCTTAACGTTTATGGGAAAACGAGTGTCCAAAATAACCAATATATTTATCAGCATTTTAATGGCATCGAGCTATTTTTTTGCGTCGAGCATGTATACGCCAAGCTTTCCAGATATACAAAGTGAACTCCACACCTCTGAGGCGTTAGTACAACAGACGTTGAGTCTGTTTTTTATCGCTTTAGCATGCAGCCAGCTTATCTGTGGGCCGTTATCCGAGCGGTATGGGCGAAAGCCCGTTGCTATTCTTTCATCTGCGATTTTTGTCGTTGGTTCAATGACTTGTCTCATGGCTGATAACATAGATATTCTGTTACTGGGTAGGATCATCCAAGGTTTAGGGGTTGGTGGCCTTTACCTGCTCTGCCGAACAATACTCCAAGATGCCTTCGAAAAAACGGAACTCATGGGGATACTTGCTTGGTATGGGATTCTTTTTATGAGCCTACCCGGTTTAACGCTGATTTTAGGGGGATACCTGACTCAACACTTTGGTTGGCAAGGTAATTTTGTCTTCATGGCATCTTTATCGATCGCAACACTATTGATTATCACATTTATGAAACGTGAAACGATCAGCCAGAAGAACCCTGATGCAATTAAGCTTAAACAGATACTAAAAGACTATGCTTTCATCACATCGAACGTAACGTTTCTGTGTTATTTGGCAATGATGTTCAGCGGGACGAGTTGCCTACTGCTTTTCCAAGTAACGGGTTCTTTTGTTGCTCAGAATCAATTTGATTTAACGGCCGCAGATTACGGAATTGGGTCAATGGTTTTGATAGCGAGTAGCGTTGCATCAAGATTAATTTGGAACCAGTTTCTGAAGAATCGTATCAGCGAAAATATGACTCTAGTTTATGGGAGCCTGATTCAAATTGTAGGCTGTGCTGTTATTACTCTGAGCCTTTTCGTACATAGCTACTCACTAGTGTTACTCGGGTTTTCATTGATGGCGTTTGGCTCTGCATTTTTACTTGCGATAGCTGGCGTTTCTGCATTGTATTTGTTTCCTAATCACAAGGGGCAGGTTGGTGCTATCTACGGTGCTTTGCAGATGGTTGGAGCATTTGGTTTTACGTTTTGTTTATCGTTCGTTCCGGCCAATCACGAGGTAATGGTTCTGAGCAGCTGGGTATTGTCACTGATGAGCAGTGCCGCAATTATTGTCATGTACATGTGCCAGCGAAAAACGTTGGAAATGCCTGTCGCTTAATCAAGTTTGATTCAGAAAAGTCATAGAATTGATAATTTAGGCTGTTAATTTTGCTAACAAAAAAATCCCCTCAAGGTACGCTCTGAAGGGATTTTTTATTAACCAATAATGCAGTTGTTAGCCATTACCTGCTTGCCATTAGCTATTCATTTTCTGTTTCCTTAGAAGCATTAGACGTTGTGCCTTTTTTCAACCAATTATCAAGCACGTGTTGCAGTGCATTCAAAGAGGTTGGTTTCTCTAGGCGACCATCCATCAACTTGCTGATCATATCTAACTCGTGCTGTCCTGATTCGCCAGATAAAGCAATGATTGGTGTTTGAGGAGAACGTGCCTTGATGATTTGGCTTGCGTCAAAACCATTCATTATTGGCATTTGTACGTCCATTAAGATCAAATCGACCTTATGTGTTTTGAACTGCTCGACGGCATTCTCACCGTTTTTGGCTTGTAAGCTATTTACGCCAAGTCGATTCAGGTACATTTGAACAAGTGTGCGTTGTACTTCTTTATCATCGACGATAAGTACGGTTGGAGCCAAATGATTTCCTGGCTTTAATGTACTTGTGGGTTCTGAATTTTGCGTTGCCGCTTGGTTATCTGGCTTAGCTTCTACGTTGGTTTTGTTTTCAGTTGTGGTTTGATTACTTTTCCAATCATTGAAGTAAGGCGTACGAAGTGCGTCTGCTTTGGGTGCATTGGGTACCACAGGGAAGTACAGGTGGAACTCAGTAAACTCCCCAAGCTTAGAGTGGCATTCAACCCGGCCGCCAAATGAACGCATCACTCGTTGGCAATAGCCAAGCCCTAGGCCACTACCACCGCTTTTTTGGTAAGAGAAGAAGTCATCAAAAATCTTATGCGTAATGGCTTCATCAATGCCGGGACCGGTATCTCTGAATATTAGAACGTTCTCGTAAGATCCTGTGTTGGTGCTGATCTCAATTTGGCTTTCTGGGTAAGAATCAAAGTAGTAGATTGCATTGCGTATCAGGTTGAAAATGACGAAGTTGAATAAGGTTTCGTTCAGCTTTGCTACAAAATCAGCGTGTTGTGGTAAACGAATGCGTTCAATGATCTTTTCATTCTCAAAACCATAGTGGCTTACGGCTTGATCCACGGCTTTGTGGATAGAGGTCATCGTCACAGGACCGTTTTCCGGCGTACTGTCACTGACTTCGCGCAGGATGATATCAATCAGTTGCCGCCCGCGTTGAATCGCCGCTTGGCCATTCTCAATATCCTTTAGGATTTGTTTAGCTGGGGCTTGGTTATCTATGTGCTGCTTTAACACCTCAAAATGCAGCTGCACTTGAGCAAGAGGGTTACGCATTTCGTGTGCGATAGAATTAGCAAGGGCGCGACTTTGGCGAATGCGTCTATCGGCTTCAATGGTGCTTTGTACACGAGTTAACAAGGTTTGCAGGGCAGAGATCTCTTCGTTAGAGAACATCTGATCGTTGCTCTTGTGTGACGACACCAATAAGTGCGTGACCGATTTCCCCTGACCAAATAAAGGCATCACCAAGGCGGTGTCGTTTGAACTCATCTTGTCATACAGGGCTTTTATTGAGCGCTTGGCTGGTGCGGTGTAATCAAGCTCCTGAGAAAGTTCGTCAAACACTAAAACAGACTTGTTGGTAGACAGATAATCTTCGTAGAAAGTTTCGTTGTAGTTGCTGTTCACCAGACGCAGCTTGTCTTCTGGAATCTGCAGTAGGCTACCTAATCGACGCATTGCATCATCAATCGACAGCTTGAAATCGTCTTCTAGTGAGAGGATCTGCTGTACTGGCGTTTTCTTGTTTCCGTAGACAAAGAAGGAAGCGTAGTGGCTCACTCGTTTGTAGAGAACATGCCAAGTGATGCCGATAATCGCACAGATTGGGATAGCAACGAGCCATTGACTGTTGTCTGTTAGCGGGATAAATATCGCGCCAAAAGGGATCACCAAAATAGCACAGACCAACAGCGCATTTAGGCTCATGTACGCAAGGTATTTCACGCTGTAGAAGCGCGAGGTCAGCAGGGCATAGCCAACGAACAACATTTCACTGATCGACAAAGCTGGTGGCAGCCAAGTGAGCGAGAAATCACGCAAGAAGTAGGTCATGCCTAGGTGGATTGTCGCAGTGGACAGCATGAATACCAAGATACCTGCGATCATGTAGTTGGTTTTGGCTAAGGTCAGCTTACTACTGTTGGTGCGCATGGCCACGAGGTTGAGTAGTGTTAGGACAACAAAACTTATCATCCCAATGAAGAAGTAAGGTGTTTGAGGGCCGAACTCAATCACGAACTGGCTTGGGCCTGCAATGGTGACGTGTTCAACGGTTAACCCCGGACTTAAATTGATAAAGAAGGAGTAGACGGTTAAGGTGACGAAAATGGCTTGTTGCCATGCGTGAACCTTACCATTGCGTTGTTCGGCGGCGAGCTTACACGAGAAGTAATAGGCAAAGGCAAACGCAAAGAAAGAGGCGAGGTTGGCAAACTTTGCGGCGAACACGGCGGCCGGGGCCCCAAGTTCCGGTAATAAGTCGGTATGGAAATAAGCGTTACTGCTGATCCACGCAACAATGCAGATCGAATACGCGATGTAAGGGGCATGGTGTGTCCCCGCAATCACTTCGTTCTTTTGTTTCAGGCGATAGCAGTAATAGAACAACCACATGACAACCACAGCCACGGTTGCAAGCAGTGTGATTGCTTTTGCATAGATGATCGCCTCTAGGCCGAAATCAAACATGTTCATCCTTTCTTACCGAGCTCGATTTTTCTAATGACTTTCGGCTTTCTCGCACTGCGCGTTTGTAGCTGCGAAAATCGACATTATTGAACGCTTTTACCATTATCTCGAAATTCCAGAACCCACGATAAATTGTTGTGCCATCATTATTTAATTCGCAATACCCAGAATGGAAGTATGCTTTAGAATCAATGGTTTGATAAAACTGAAGCATGAAAGGTTGCTCGATAATAGTAAAACCGATTTTGTAGCCTATTTGATGTAATACACTCATCAGCTCTTTTTGAGCAAGGTAGAGGAAATAGAGTTTTTGTTGGGTATTACCACTGACTGTCAGACGCAGCACTTCACACAGGGCATTCTTATCGGACAATTGTAACTGGAATTGTTGGTCAAATTCTGGAAGAGAGTAACATTTTGACAGTGTAGGCGGTGTCAAAAGTTGTAACCCTGCGAGTTCAGCGTAGCCGTAATTGGGTAAACAGTATTGCCATTGCTCATTGCTGAACGGCGGTGCGTAACTTAGCCAAGTGTCATTCTTAGACCAGTCTTGAATCAGCGCAGAGGAAACCAGTGTTGGAAAGGCTTCATCGACCGGATGTTTGAGCAGAATAAAATGCTTACCTGCCTGAGAAAGGTGTAATAAAGGCAGCATCTCAAACCATTTTTCACCCTTGATGAACACCTCAAGATTGCTCAAAGCAATGGCATCGCTGATGGACATTCCTTGTGGGTGGCTCGGTGTTTGTACCACAAGCGGATCATCTTCTATTCGTTCAATGATTGCACCATAGTAAGCGCTGTCTTTGATAGGGAGTTCAGTGTGAGAGGGCGCACTTGCGTCCAACGGTGATTTTGCTTTGATGGCTGCAATTTCACATTCACACCAAAAATCTAACCAATGCATGTAACACTGACTTGCGGCCGCTTCTAACAGTGCCATCTCTTTCGATAAGGAACTTGGATAGCGTTGAATAAGCTCGCGATAGTCCATCAGTTCAAATAAAACTGAGAGGCTTTTGTGTTGATGTTCGGGGAAGAACGATTCCAATAGTCGTCGACGATAGTCTGTGACGGTTTGGAAAAGAGCGATACGTTCTTGTGGCTGATAAGCGTTGATCGTGAGCTCGATCAGCGCTTGTTGTTTCTTTTCGATAGACAGACTGCTAGCCAATAGTGAGTCTAAAGACGACGTTAATTTCATGGTGTGAACCTAGCCTAGGTTTATATAATTATTTTTATTTGATTTGCACCAGTCAACTCGACACGGATTTATAGTAAGTATTTGAAATAAAGTTACTTTGATGAACAAACGTAACTCTAATTGTGTCTATTGTTTTTAAAAACAAGTTGCATAATCGAGCGCAAGTTTACTACTTGTGCTGACCCTTAACAATATGGGTTAGTCATGTACGAATTAATTAATGATTCCCTAAATTAGAGTGCTCTCAATCACTTATATGGTTTGATCATGTGTGGAAGTTAATTTATTCAATCTGAGAATATCTTTTTGAATTTATAAATTGGTCCTGAGTGTTTATTTTTTGAACCAAGCTCATAAATCATACGCAACTCAATTCACCTTATAGATTGTAAGGAATATAACAGCGTGCTCAATTATATAATTAACTAATGAGTGTGGTATGTCTCATCTCCGTCTATTTCCACGTCATCGCTTGGCGATCGCTTGTATGCTTGCCAGTGCGTCCAGTTTCTCTTTTGCTCAAAATCAGTGTGAGGTGCTTGATCTTCAACAGGCGTCCAATCTTGCACTCGCTGTCTCTTCGGCAAACAACAGTTGCTACAGTTCTTGGTTCTCTGCATCGAATAATTCACTAGATAATATCTATAGCGAAGCAAACCTAAGCCGCATTCAAGTTGCACTGAACTCAGAAATAACTCGTTACCGAGGTGAAGCTGAACAAGCCCGTAAACTTGAAAACCTTGGTGAGTTTGTTCGTGCCGCTTATTACGTTCGCTATAACGCGCAAGCGCAAGACTTCAGCGAAGCGTTGAGTCAGCGTTTTGCTCAGTCGACGATTGCTTTCTTAGCTAACCCTGATGCGTTGGATCAAGGTCGTGAGCAGGTGGGTGCATTGAAAAGCCTGACGCTAATGGTCGATAACGTTAAACAATTGCCACTGACAATGGATGCGCAACTTGCGGCATTACGTCACTTCAACCAAGAAACGGCGCAAGACTCACAATGGGTCGATGGGTTAAACAATCTGTTTCGAGCAATGGCAGGGCACGCAGCTAGAGATGACTTCTACGATTACATGGCGAGCCATACCCAGCATATCGACACGCTTGCAGCATTCGCCCGTGATAACACGTGGGCTTTAGATACTGATGCGAGCTTCCTTGTTTATAACGCCGTGCGTGAAACTGGTCGTTTGCTGGCAAGCCCAGATAAATTAACGAAAGACAAAGCGCTGCGTTTTATGCGGCAAGTGATGGTACAAAACCCACTTGGCAGTGAGCATGACAAGCTTTGGTTAGCGGCGGTTGAGATGATGGGGTATTACGCGCCAGACGGCTTGAATGGATTGGATCTAGAGCAAGCAAAACGTGATTTAGCAATGCGTGTACTTCCCAATCGTCATGAGTGCCAAGGGCCTGCGATTATTCGCTCTCAAGATTTAACGCAAGCACAATCAATTGAAGCATGTGATGTACTCGCGGCAAAAGAGGCGGACTTTCATCAAGTTGCGAACACAGGCCAACAACCTGTCGCCGACGATAATAACGAGCGAGTTGAAGTCGCGGTGTTTGACAGTAAAGGTAGCTACACCGATTACTCTGCATTCTTGTTTGGAAATACCACCGACAACGGAGGTCAGTATTTAGAAGGTAACCCTGCCGAAGTGGGTAACGTGGCGCGTTTCGTCGCTTACCGTTACGCTAACGGCGATGACCTTTCAATTCTCAATTTAGAGCATGAGTACACTCACTATCTCGATGCGCGCTTTAACCAATACGGCTCCTTTAGCGACAACTTGGCACATGGTCACGTTGTGTGGTGGCTAGAAGGTTTTGCTGAGTTCATGCATTACAAGCAAGGTTACGATGCCGCTGTTGGTTTGATTAGCAGCGGGAAGATGAGTTTATCGGACGTGCTTGCGACCACCTACTCTCATGATTCCAACCGTATCTATCGATGGGGTTACTTGGCGGTGCGCTTTATGATGGAAGAACATCCTCAAGAAGTGCAGAGCTTGTTGGCACTGTCTCGTGCTGGCAAATTTTCAGAATGGGCGCAACAAGTGAAAGTGCTTGGCCAGCAATACAATGGTGAGTTTGATCGTTGGCTAGACACTGTTTCAAGTGAACCAACAGAGCCTACTGATCCCACAGAACCGACTGACCCCACAAATCCGACAGACCAAGCCAGAGTGCTTGCAGCAAACCAAGGTGTAGTGTTGAACGGCGAGGCGTACAGTGAGCAGCTGTTCTACGTCGATGTACCTGAGAACACCACGCATTTTGAGGTTTCGATTGAAGGTCATGCTTCAGGCCAAAGCCAAGGTGATGCTGATCTTTACATGAGCTACAACAAAGAAGCGCATTACTATGATTTTGAATTCAGCCAATACGGAAATGGAAGTAATGAGATGGTGACGTTTGAACCAAAGTCATCGGGTTTCATCAAACCGGGTCGTTACTACATGAGTATTGCAGGACGCACCGATTTCAATGACGTAACACTGTTGGCATCACTAGAGACAGAAGCGCCAACGCCGCCATCACAAGAACAAGATGATTTAACGCCAATAATACTGGAATCAGGTCAGCCTCAAATACTCACCGTGCACCAACGACGTTATGCGGCGGTTTATGTTCCACAGGGCGTGCAAGAGGTAAGAGTATGGTTGAATGATAAGAGTGACGTTGCTGAGAGTGGACAGTCGAATGCTGGCAACGTTGATCTATTTGCAAGTCGTTCATACTGGCCTACTTCAGGGCAACACGATTATGCCTCTAATTACCGTGGTAGCAATGAGTACCTGCAAATCCCTGTAACAGAAGAAGGCTATGTGCATTTCTTACTGAGTGCTGAACAGCATGGGGATGATGTCGAGATGTTGGTGTTCTTTCACTAGCAAAACAGGCAGCAATTAAAAAGCACTAACGAAAACGCCACCTAATCTAAATGATCTAAATATCAATTGAATAGACGGGTAAAAAGCCGGGCAGTAGTGTCCGGCTTTGTTTTTCTGACAGTGCTCTGTATTTATAGAGTAGTTACACCATAATCTCTGATGAAGTAATGACATTTAAGGTCTAAGCTTGCCTACATATGAAACATTATTGCGAGTATTCCCTCGTGAATGATTGAGGTAGAGAGAATTTATGAAGAAAGTACGATTAACATCATTACTTGGAATTGCAACCTTGTTTAGTGTCGCTGCGTTAGCTGGGTGTAGTCAGAAATCTGAGGTACCAATTCAGCCACAAGAGAATGCGAACCCTATCTGTAGCACTAAAAACCTAACTGGTGGTTGGTCGCAAAGCGATGTCACACCAGAAGCTAAGCAAGCTTTAGACGCAGTTCTTGGCCAAATGAACACTTCAGCTGAGCTTAAGCAGATCTTGAGTGTTCGAACTCAAGTCGTGGCGGGTTTGAACTATGCTATTGAGTTTGAGATGGATAATGGTGAAGTGTGGAACACCATCGTTTACCGTTCTCTACAAGGTGACATCGAAATGACACGACCTGCACAGAAAGGTCGTTTGTGTTCATAATCTAGAGGCTTCTGTACCTTGTGAGATAGGCTTGATAGCAAATAAAAATGGCTCCGTATCGGGAGCCGTTTTGGTTTTTAAGAAGACTGATTTATTGAACGCTTTTAATCGGCCAGTTCGGGCTCAGCTAACTCTTGAACACAAGCACGGCTGATGTCTTCATCAATATAAGCCATTCCCAGCTTGTTTAAGTAATCCATACGATCAGCGGTGCGAAGTTCAATGTCAGGGCCTGAGATGTTGTTTTCTTGATAAACCTTAGCCATGTGAGTCATGAAATGCTTGCCCACACTCATCATTAACAGGCTCATCGCACCCACGTCCGGTCTTACTTTGGCACGCTGTTTTTCAGACAGGTTTACCGCTAACACGATAGGTTGTTCTTCTCCTTCGAAACGAACACTACGCTCACGAACGGTTTGTTGCGCCCAGTAATACGCCAGTTCTTTGCTCTGGGTGAGAAACACTGGTTCAACCGATTCGGTGTAGTTATTGCCGATGGTCGCCATGGTTTTTGAAGCCGCTTCGTTGAGGGCTTTGTCTCCAGAGCGCTTTAGTCCTTGGCCTTGAATAGAAGCGAGTAAAGCTGAAGATGTACCGTGATACCAAGTATCACCCGTCGCGAAACCATTTTCTGATAGCAGCGTTTTTGCATCTTGTAGGTGTTTAGGTATTGAAGTCATAGGCACTCTCAATCAAAAGAAATATCAACAAACAGGAATCTCAAAAAACTTGAATACAGTTAGCTTAAACAGAAGTTGTTTGGTTAACCGTGGTGTGGAACACAAATCTGAGGCTTTGAGATAAAGCTGGCAGTAGTAGCTTTATCTCAAAGCCTTCCCCCGGATCTTACCTAAGTAAGAGAGAAGGACGAGGGAGGCTTTCGTGTTAGCGATTAATCAAATTGGTTCGATGTATTCGCTTCACCTGCTGCTTTTAGTGCGTTCTCACCAGCAAAGTACTCTTTGTGGTCATCACCCATATCTGAACCAGACATGTTTTGGTGTTTAACACATGCGATGCCTTGGCGGATTTCTTTACGTTGAACGTTCGCAACGTAGCCCAACATGCCTTGGTCGCCGAAGTACTCTTTCGCAAGGTTGTCAGTAGACAGCGCTGCAGTGTGGTAAGTAGGCAGTGTAATCAAGTGGTGGAAAATACCCGCTTCACGAGACGCGTCTGCTTGGAATGTGCGAATCTTCTCGTCAGCGCTTGCAGACAGTTCTGATTCGTCGTATTCCGCGCTCATTAGGTTTGCACGGTCGTAAGCTGATACATCCTTACCTTCTGCTACCATCGCATCGTAAGCTTGCTGACGGAAGTTTAGCGTCCAGTTGAATGATGGAGAGTTGTTGTAAACAAGTTTCGCATTAGGGTGTACTTCACGTACGCCATCCATCATCTCTTTGATTTGACCGATGTGTGGTTTCTCAGTCTCAATCCAAAGAAGGTCAGCACCTGCGTTGATTGCTTCAATACAGTCGAATACACAGCGGTCTTCACCTGTACCTTCGCGGAATTGGTATAGGCCTGAAGGTAGACGCTTAGGTCGAACTAGTTTGCCGTCACGGTTGAAGCAAACATCGCCTTCAGCCATATCAGCAACATCAATTTCTTCAACATCTAGGTATGAGTTGTAGATGTCACCTTGGTCGCCAGGCTCTTTCACTACTGCGATTTCTTTTGTTAAACCAGCGCCTTGTGAATCGGTACGAGCAACAATGATGCCGTTGTCGATGCCTAGTTCAAGGAAGGCGTAACGAAGTGCGCGAAGTTTTGCGTGGAAGTCAGCATGTGGAACCGTTACTTTGCCGTCTTGGTGACCGCATTGCTTCTCATCGGCAACTTGGTTTTCAATTTGTAGACAACATGCGCCCGCTTCAATCATCTGCTTAGCCATTAGGTAGGTCGCTTCTGCGTTACCGAAACCTGCATCGATATCTGCAATGATTGGCACCACGTGTGTTACGTGATTGTCAATTTTGTCTTGGATAAGGTCTTGTTGGTTAACATCGCCCGCTTCACGTGCAGCGTCTAGCTCACGGAATAAACCACCCAGTTCACGTGCATCAGCTTGGCGCAGGAATGTGTATAGTTCTTCTACTAGGCCTGCAACCGATGTTTTTTCATGCATTGATTGGTCTGGAAGTGGACCAAAGTCTGAGCGAAGTGCAGCAACCATCCAACCAGAAAGGTATAGGTAGCGGCGATCTGTCTTGCCATCAAAGTGCTTCTTAATAGAAATCAGCTTTTGTTGACCGATAAAACCATGCCAGCAACCTAAAGACTGAGTGTATTGAGAGCTGTCTTTATCGTAAGCCTCCATATCCGCACGCATGATATCTGCCGTGTATTGCGCGATATCTAGACCTGTTTTGAATTTGTTTTGAGCTCGCATACGAGCAGCAGATTCAGCATTGATTGCATCCCATGGAGCACCTGCAGCGCTTTTTGCAACTTCTATCATTTCGATATCTTGTGTAATTTGCGACATAACTATTCCTTAGTTTCACGTGGGGTATGGTTGCCAAATTGGCTTGGATTAAAACTTTGCTATGGACAAAGAATAACCACACATGTGATAATTTTGTTAATTTATAGTTATTATATTCGGTATTTTTCTTATGAATATTGCTCGTATAGACCTTAATTTGCTTGTGTATTTAGACATGTTGCTACGTGAAAGAAACGTTACACGAGCGGCAAATCAATTAGGCATAACTCAACCAGCCATGAGTAATGGACTGCGCCGATTGCGTGATCTGTTTGAAGATCCACTATTGGTGAGAACCAGTGAAGGGATGGTGCCGACCGAGCGAGCGCAAAAGTTGCAACCGCTGATTAGAAATATCTTGGCGAATGTAGAAAAGACACTCCAGCCGACCACAGAGTTTAATGCAGAAGACAGTGAACGCGTGTTTCGCATCATGGCGAGTGACTATGCAGAATCGACCATTATTCAACCTCTTCTGAAAAGGTTAAGTGAGATCGCACCGAAAATACGACTGGATATCATGACGCCAAGTGACGTGAGTTATCAGGATGTAGAGCAAGGTACTGTTGATATAATCATCAACCGTTTTGACGACATCCCACAGTCGTTTCACCAGATGAGCCTTTGGCACGACGGGTTCTCTTGCCTATTTAGCTGTGATAATCCAATTGCCGATAACTTTGATATTTTGTCTTATTTAAAAGCGCAACATATCTGGGTAAGTAAGACGGGGATGGGAACCGGAGTGGGAATCAACCCAAGTGAAGCACAAAAGCTCGGTTGGATAGATGAAGCGTTAATGCGCATTGGTAAAACCCGCAATATCACGGTATTTACTCGACACTACCTGTCGGCGATTCTTTTCGCACAACAGAAGAACTTGATCCTTACTATTCCTACTAAAGCGGCGCAATTGCAGCGCAACAACCCTAATTTGTTAATCAAACCAGCCCCATTTGCTATTGAACCTTTTGAAGTAAAGATGGCGTGGAGCCCCTTGTTACAAACCAATCCAGACCACCAGTGGATGCGTCGCTTGATCAAAAGTGTAGCCAATGAAATCGAAAGTGGTGTGACGGGATAACACAGTTTTTATGGTATTTCTTTTGTGAATATCCAATATAAGCGGCATAAATTAGCTAAATTTTCGTCAGTTACGTAAATTTATTTAGTAGTCAGCGGTTAATTTGAGAGAGATTTTATGAGCAGTCGTATTCAACAGGGAAGCTTGAGCATTGATAGCACCCTCTACCAATTAATTAATGAGCAGGTCATTCCTGGAACAGGCATAGTCGCAGAGGACTTTTGGCAATCTTTCGCAGCCATCCTTAAAGATCTGGCACCAAAGAACCGTGCCTTACTTATCAAGCGTGAAGATCTTCAACATCAAATTGATGTGTGGCACCAAGAGCGTGCGGGTCAAACACTCGACGCAGCAGAGTACAAACAGTTCCTACAACAGATTGGCTACCTCGTACCTGAAGGCGAAGACTTCCAAGTAACTACTGCAAGCGTTGAGCCTGAAATTGCAACACAAGCGGGTCCGCAGCTTGTTGTACCTATTATGAATGCACGTTTTGCGCTTAACGCGGCCAACGCGCGTTGGGGTAGTTTATACGATGCGCTCTATGGAACCGATGTCATCAGTGAAAGTGACGGCGCGGAAAAGGGCGGAAGCTTTAACCCTGTACGCGGTGCTAAAGTGGTGAGCTACGCTCGAGGTTTCCTTGATGACGCTGCACCACTAAACGGTGTCTCTCATAAAGACGTGACCAAATACAGCATCAGTAACGCTAGCGTCGGCAATAAGCTGATAGCGACACTCGATAACGGTGAAGAAGTCACTCTCATAGATAGCAACCAGTTCATTGGCTATCAAGGTGACGCAAGTTCACCTTCGTGTATTCTTCTTAAACACAATAACCTTCATATCGAAATTCAAATCGACCCGAGTGCGCCGATTGGCAGCGTCGATGTGGCGGGTATTAAAGATGTACTGGTGGAATCGGCACTGACCACGATTATGGATTGCGAAGATTCGGTTGCTGCGGTTGACGGTGAAGACAAAGCATTGGCTTACCGAAACTGGTTAGGCCTAATGAAGGGGAACCTTCAAGAGTCGCTAGAGAAAAACGGTAAAACCATTGTTCGTAATCTTAACCCCGATCGTCAATACACCAGTGTGACGGGTGGTGAAATCTCACTTAAAGGTCGCAGCATGTTGTTCATACGCAACGTGGGCCACCTAATGACTAACCCTGCGATTATTGATGCTGAAGGTAATGAAGTGCCTGAAGGTATCATGGATGGCATGGTTACCTCGCTCATCGCGATGCACGATTTAAAGGGTAATAGCCCTTACCAAAACTCGACCGCGAACAGCATCAATATTGTAAAACCTAAAATGCATGGCCCTGAAGAAGTGGCTTTCACCAACGAGTTGTTTGGTCGCATTGAGGATGCACTAGGTTTAGAACGCTTCACCATCAAAGTCGGCATTATGGACGAAGAGCGTCGTACTTCGGTTAACCTTAAAGAATGCATTCGTGCAGCTAAAGATCGTGTTGTGTTCATCAACACAGGTTTCCTAGACCGTACCGGTGATGAGATTCACACCAGCATGGAAGCGGGTCCGTTTGCTCCTAAAACACAGCTTAAAACCATGACTTGGATTGGCGCATACGAAGATCAAAACGTTGATCTTGGCTTAGCTTGTGGCCTGCAAGGTAAAGCCCAGATTGGTAAAGGTATGTGGCCAGAACCAGATAACATGGCGAAGATGATGGACGCGAAAATTGGACACCCACAAGCCGGTGCCAATACCGCTTGGGTTCCTTCTCCAACCGCAGCGACGCTGCATGCCTTGCACTATCACAAAGTGAGTGTTCCTAGCCGTCAGAAAGAGCTTCGTGAGCGTGTGAGAGCAAATGTTGACGATATTCTTACTATCCCATTGTTAGGCAATCAAAAGCTGACTGCTCAAGATATCCAAAACGAACTGGACAACAATACGCAAGGTATTCTTGGTTACGTAGTTCGTTGGATTGACCAAGGCGTAGGTTGTTCGAAAGTGCCTGATATTAACGATGTGGGATTAATGGAAGACCGTGCAACGCTGCGAATTTCAAGTCAACACATCGCTAACTGGTTACGTCACGGCATTTGCGAGGAAGCCCAAGTAATGAAAACCATGAAGCGCATGGCAGCAGTGGTTGATGAACAAAATGCAGGGGATCCAAGCTACCAAAATATGGCGCCTGATTTTGAAAACAGCATTGCGTTTTCAGCAGCGTGCCAGTTGGTATTTGAAGGCTGTGCTCAGCCGAGTGGTTATACCGAGCCAGTACTGCACGCGATGCGTCTAAAGCTGAAAGCGCAGGAATAGCGAAGCAACCGAATAACAAAAACAGAGAATGTAAAATACTAAAAAAAGAAACCCCCTTTAACCGAGCCCAAGGTGCCGCGCTTTTATAGCGCGGCTTTTTTTTGATTCATTTTTGTGGTGGGAAGGGGGGAGAGTGGGCCAGGTTAGTGCTCACTAAGATTTAAGTGCTTCTAAATCTTGGTTAACGCCGAAACCTACTTGCTACTAAAACCTAGTTACTACCAAAACATAAGTATTTAATGTCCATGTACTCATCGATGCCTTCTTTAGCACCTTCACGGCCAATACCTGATTGTTTAACGCCACCAAAAGGCGCGACCTCGGTTGAGATTAGGCCATCATTAATACCGACCATACCGTATTCAAGTGCTTCTGCTACCTGCCATACGCGGTGGATATTCTGGCTGTAGAAGTAAGACGCCAAACCATAAATAGTATCGTTCGCCATCTCGATGAGTTCCTCGTCTGTGTCGAATTTCATCACAGGTGCGACTGGGCCAAAGATCTCTTGTTGAACAATGTCCATACTGTGTTTCACATCTTTAAGAATGACAGGCTGAAGGAAAAGCCCATCAAGATCCTTAATTGGAGTAACAGGCTCAGCTCCTTGTTCAATCGCTCGGTCTATTAATGCTTGGATGTTGTTCTTGGCATTCTGGCTGACAACAGGGCCAATGGTTACACCTTCATCTAAGCCGTTACCAACCTTAAGTTGTTGAACGGCTTGATCAAATTTAGCCACGAACTCATCGTACACTTTACTGTGAACATAGAATCGGTTTGCACAAACACAAGTTTGGCCAGCGTTGCGGAATTTCGAGACCATTGCGCCTTGAACCGCAGCGTCGATGTCTGCATCGTCAAACACAATAAAAGGTGCATTGCCGCCGAGTTCCATAGAGGTACGCTTGATGCCTTTTGCGGCTTGAGCCATCAAAATACTGCCGACACGGGTAGAGCCTGTAAAAGAGATCTTTTTGATTAATGGGTGCGATGTGAATAACTCACCAATCTGTTCTGGGCTATCACCTAATACGACTTGGAGTAAATCCTTAGGAATACCCGCTTGGTAAGCCAGTTCGACCACAGCAAATGCGGAAAGCGGTGTCTCATCTGAAGGTTTCACGACAAAGCTACAACCGGCAGCTAATGCAGGCGCTGCTTTACGAGTGATCATTGCAACAGGGAAGTTCCATGGCGTAATGGCACACGCGACTCCGATAGGTTGCTTGATAGTCACCAAGCGTTTGCCTGCGACTGTGCTAGGAATGGAGTCACCATAAGTGCGCTTGGCTTCTTCTGCGAACCACTCAATGAAGCTCGCACCATATACCACTTCACCTGCCGCTTCTGCTAACGGTTTACCCTGTTCAATCGTCATGATTCGAGCAAGGTCTTCTTTATTCTCAATGATTAGCTGGTGCCAACGGTGCAGTGATGCAGCTCGAGATTTAGCTGGAACCTTTGCCCACTCTTTCTGCGCTACATTAGCTCGTTCAATCGCGCTTGCTAACTCTGTTTCTGATGATACCGGTGCGTGTCCGATGAGTTCACCCGTTGCTGGATTTGTGACTGCAACTGCGTTGTTCGCTTCTGTCACCATAAAAGAGAGTAAGTGCTGGTTCTTAATGTTTAGCATCGTGATTCCTTTGTTGTGATTACTTTAGACGTGTTGCTGATATGCGGGTTGGTGAGTGTTCAGATCATTTCGACCAAATGTTCATTAGTCGCAGATTGTGGTCGTTAATTCGATAGTTTTGAAGTCCTTGTTTGTGAAAGCATTGTTTACCAAAGCAAGGTACACAAAATCATTGTTTATTAAATTCGAGTTTTCGAAATCCATGATCAGCTAAATCATGGACTTCGAAATCTTTTAAGAAAAGTCTATTGCTGACTCCAATTATCAGCTTCGATTTTCGCTAGCGCTTTTGCAGCTTTTTGTAGAGCAGGTAGGAACTTGATCGCTTCGTCCGGCTTTACTCGAATCACAGGTGCTTGGATTGCTAAGCCGAGATTAGATTGGCCGGTTGGCGATGGAATGAGTACCGCAATACACACCAAACCAGGTAGAAACTCTTCATCATCAATCGCAAAGCCTTGGATCTTCGCTTCTTCGATGTCTTGCTCTAACACTGAGTAGTCGGTGATGGTTTTGACTGTGTACTGAGTCAGTGGCACGTTTTCAATCAGTCTTCTGCGCTGTGATTTCGACATATGAGCCAAAAACAGTTTACCTGTCGCAGAGCAGTGAACAGGAACGCGAGAGCCAGGCTGCAGGTGGAAGCGAAGTGGTGCTTCGGTCTCTGCGCGGTCAAGGTAGATGATCTCACCGCTCGATAGTGCGGTTAGGTTGCAGCTCTCGCCGACTTCTGCTCGAAGGTTTTCAAGAATTGTGCGTCTTGCGCTGTGCATGGTGCTGTTGAACAGTAGGTTTTCAGCCAGCTTTCTGAGTCGAATGCCAGAGCTGTAATGCTTTTCATCACCGTCTCTTTGAATGATGCCTGCGGATTCTAATTGTTGCAGCATACGGTGCAAAGTGGGTTTCGGCAGTCCGGTTTCTTCGACGAGCCCTTGAAGGGAAATAAACTCGTCTTTTTGCGCTATCACCTCTAATAGTGCAAAAAGTCGGAGAGTGGGCGTATCTCCTTGAACTTGTGGTGTTTCTGTTTGCATACAGTGATTCATCCTTGCGATATGTCTATTTGTAAGAGTGTACATACCAAATTAATATTCTTCAATTATCTGAATAAAATTTGACCTTTTTTATTATTTAAATAATATAAATATAAATTATGGAACAATTAATCTCAATAAATGGAATTTTAAAATGAAAGCAATTGAACGGATTATTGATAAGGCGCACCTAGATCGTAAGCGTGTGGTTTTGAGCGAAGCTGAAGATCCTCGTGTACTCAAAGCGGCACGATTAGCGATAGATAAACAACTCGCTTATATCACGCTAATAGGGGATGAAAAGGCGATTATCGAAGCCGCTCAGTTGCATCATATTAACCTCGCGGGCATTCATATTGTTTCACCACAAACATCGGCACTTAAAGCCGTGTTGGCTGAACGTCTGTATGAGCTCAGAAAAGCCAAAGGCATGACTTATCAAGATGCATTGGAGAAGGTTACAGACCCACTGATTTTTGCCAATTTGATGGTAAGGGAAGGGCTGGTCGACGGCACGGTCAATGGCGCGGTTTATACCACGTCAGATGTGGTGCGGGCTGCGCTGCAGATCATCGGCCCAGCACCAGACAGTGAATTGGTATCGAGCTTCTTTTTAATGATGTTGTGCGAGCCTTTCCACAATCTCAAAGGTGGCATGATTTTCAGTGATTGTGGTTTGGTGATTAACCCCAATGAAACCGAGCTTGCATCGATAGCAGTGGCCGCATCAAACAGTGCTCAAACGCTGTTAATGGAAGAACCTAAAGTGGCAATGCTGTCGTTTTCTACCAATGGCAGTGCGAAGCATGAATCGGTCGATAAGGTGCGTAATGCCGCCCAGTTAGTGAAGCAACGTTGCCCCGGAATTGCGGTTGATCAGGATGTTCAACTCGACGCAGCGATTGTCACTGAAATTGCTGCGAAAAAGTTGCCCGATTCCGAGGTTAAAGGAGAATCTAACGTGCTGATATTCCCAAACTTAGAAGCTGGCAATATCGGTTACAAGCTTGCTGAAAGGCTAGGAGGCGCGGTCGCGATTGGTCCTTTGTTGCAAGGGTTGAATCAACCAGCCAATGATCTATCCAGAGGTTGTAGTGCCGAAGATATCTTTAATGTAATCGCGGTGACTGCTGTGCAAGCACAACAAGGCAAAACGGCAAATGCAACGACGGATGTTGACGCTGATGCTCAAGAAGCTTCAGAAGATCAAAACGCTAAAGAAAGAGCTGAATCGGAATTTGAGTTTAGGTATTAAGGCTCAAACTTAAAGCCCGCACTCACACTAAGTAAAAACACCTAATTAGGATTGCTAATGGAGTTACCTGTTTTACTCGCCATTCTTGCCACCATTGCGGTCGGTACCTATTTCCAAACCGTCACAGGGTTTGGACTTGGCATTATCGTGATTGGTCTAACGGTCAGCCTTAATTTGGTATCGTTGCCCGTGATTGCTGCCGTAGTCAGTATTGTGACCTTGTTTAATTGTGTGGTCGCGTTGATGGGCAAGCCTCTGCTTGGGGAACTCAAAATTCTGGTGGTGTTAGTGATCGGTATTACCCCCGGCGTGTCGTTGGGAGTGTTTTTACTGGACGAGTTGAGTGAGTCGGCGACGCATATCCTGCGAGGGCTATTGGGGGCAATGGTGTTATTCGCAGGTCTGAGCTTTATGTTCAAACCTAAAACCAGAAAAGACCGCTCGGCCACGGTATCCTTCTTGGTGTCTGGCTTTAGTTCTGGTTTAGCGGGCGGGTTGTTTGGGATGGCGGGGCCACCGATTGTTTATCACCTTTATCGGCAGCCTTTTACACTCGATCTGGTACGAAGTACATTGCTGATGGTGTTCGCTTGTACGTCGATGTCCCGTACCGTCAATGTCTACGCAGCAGGTGACATGGAAGCGAGCATATTGTGGTTATCCGCTATTGCTGTTCCCTTGGTAGCGCTTGTTACT
Organism: Vibrio sp. 10N.286.51.C3; assembly: GCF_003050065.1. Lineage (NCBI taxonomy): Bacteria > Pseudomonadati > Pseudomonadota > Gammaproteobacteria > Vibrionales > Vibrionaceae > Vibrio > Vibrio sp. 10N.286.51.C3. The sequence continues at coordinate 180,335 of NZ_PIGC01000001.1, forward strand.
ATGTTTGCTCGGCGCTTTCCCCCACCGCTTTCGAATGACCAACTCAGAAAGCTGGTATTTATGGTGTTGATGTTGATTGGTGGGTATTTGATGGCTGTCTCTGCATGGTCGTTGTTTGGCTCTTCGTAAAACCACTTTCGACAAAGGAGGCTAGCGGTTTGCTAGCCGGTACGTCACTGCTCACGGTTTACATCTCTTAACGCTTCAATATCTCAAAGATACTCCTAGATAACCCAAACAAGCAGCTCTCCTGGACATCTAAAGTAATGTTACTGCGGTAGTACGGGCTTAAATCGACGCCCATCCCCACGCCATGAATTTCGATACCGTTTTTGGTCGACTCGCGCTCAATCACTTGTTTGAGATGGTTATCCAAATAGAACTGATCATTGGCTGTGCTGGTGGCGGTATCCATCGGACAGCCGTCTGAGAACACAATCAACACCTTTCGCTGTGCGCTATGCTGTTGCAAGCGTTGGCTAGCGAACTGAACCGCTTCGCCATCAATCCCTTCTTTAAAGATGTCTGCTTTTCGAAGACTCGCAATGCCAAGGCGAGAGCGTCTCCAATGCGCATCAAAATCCTTAAACACGATATGTCGAACTTCGTTTAAACGACCTGGGTGTTTCGGTTGACCTTGCTTGAGCCACTGTCGATAAACCTTGCCACCATTCCAGTTATTAGTGGTGAAGCCGATAATTTCAAAAGGGATATTGGCTAGCCCAACCGATTTGAGAATCGTATCCATCAGTAGACTCAGTTTGTGACTGTGTTTTTGCATTGAGCCCGAGCAGTCCATCAAAAACGTGATGGCACATTGATGGGATACGCCAATCTCTGGCTGATAAAAGACAGCACGATCCAACCGAGAAGTGATGAGCTTAGTGAGAGTGGTGGCGTTAACAATGCCTTCTTCTAAATGATCCTGACGTCGATTCTTTTGTGGCGTCGCAACAAAGTTGGTGAGCATAGCGGCCAAGTGGCGAGTGTTCACTTGTCTCGCCATAATGTCATCGGTGAGTTTTTGCCTCAGTTCGAGTAACAGGGCGCGCCTGACGAGCTTATCTGCGGCGACCACTTGGTCAAATTCTGAATTAAAGACCTGATAATTGGCGCCCGACAATTCGAACACCTTGCTGTTACCTGTGATGTCGGTATCGACCTCTTCATCTTGAATGTCGCCATCAACGATAAGAGCCAGCTGCGCGAGGATCTTGATGTCTTCTTCAACCGTAGGTGTCGGCGAGTTATTACTCTCTTGTTCTTGGTTGATGAGTTCTTGCGCTAAAGAGGCCAGTTCATTGGCGCAGTGAGCAAACTGTAGCTGGTCGGCTCGATGTTCCTTTAAGCGCTTTAGGCTGCTTCCGAAAATAGGCACGATGCCCGCACGTGTCGATTCAATGGTTTCGGCAATTAGTTCCGAAACTGGGACACTGGTTAAGCGGGTGTGGATGATTTGCATCAGCGTGAAAAGCAACATGCCAATTCGTGATTCGGTAAAGCCATTTTGATGATATTGGTCGCTCCAATACGCAAAGTTGAATTGGATGCTAGTGGTCACGCCTTTTAGATAAGGCGGGACTTGAGATTCAATCCGTACCTGTTCGCAGAAGTCGTAAAGCAGACGTTCGACTTCGTTTTTCGGTCGCAATGAATAATGGAGGTCAGTGTCTGAAAGCAATAGTCGTAGTGCCGATGAATCGATCTTGCCTTGCATCGAAAGCTTGCTGTTTTTCAACTCATGGCGAGACACAAAGGTGAGATCGTTAGTATGTGCAGACTGATAATAACAGGGGCTATTGCCGTTATAGAGACGCTCTCCCCGATAATTCAGGTCCAGCTCACCACTGATCGCTCTAGCGACAGACACACCAAGGTCGAGGATCTTTTTCTGCTGAGAAGAAACATTGGCCATGGTTTACGGCTCCGACTGCGCATAACTCTGAGTAGGCATTTCCAGGGCCTCACCAAAGCAGCGGAAGTAATATTCGCTCACCAGCTCTTTCTCTTCATCTTCACAACGGTTGAGGAATGAAAGCCTAAATGCAGTCGCTACGTTATCGAATATTCGAATGTTTTCAGCCCATGTAATCACGGTTCTCGGAGACATTACCGTTGACAGATCGCCCGCTCTAAAACCATTTCGCGTTAAACCGGCGGTGGCGATCATTTTTTCGACTAACTGATGACCACTTTCATTGTTTAGCTCAGGGCGCTTGGATAACACGATCTTAGTTTCATGTTGTGGGTCTAAATAGTTAAGCGTGGCGATGATGTTCCATCGGTCAAGCTGGCTATGGTTAAGCACTTGAGTACCGGAATACAAACCCGAGAAATTACCCAAACCAAGTGTGTTACAGGTAGCAAATAGGCGGAAAGAAGGGTGAGGCGTGATCACTCGGTTTTGCTCTAAAGAGGTGTATTTGCCGTCTTGCTCTAGCAGTTGCTGAATCACAAACATCACATCAGGTCGGCCCGCATCGTATTCGTCCAATACTAATGCGATGGGTTGCTGAATGCTTTGTGGAAGAATGCCTTCCTTAAACTCCGTTACCTGCATTCCATCTTTAATGACGATGCTATCTTTGCCAATGAAATCCAATCGGCTTAAGTGTCCATCTAGGTTGATCCTCAAGCATGGCCAATTTAATCGTGCTGCCACTTGCTCTATATGAGAAGACTTGCCAGTTCCGTGTGTGCCTTGTATCAACGTGCGGCGATTAGAGGTGAAACCCGCCAATATCGCTAGCGTGACTTCAGGATCAAAACAGTAGTTAGGATCGATCTTGGGTACATACTCTCCCGCATGTTCAAACGCCAATACGGTTAGGTTGCTGTCGATGCCAAAACACTCTCTCACACTTATTGGTTGTGTTGGTATCAATTCCGCATCATTCATTTTTCTTCCCTCTTAATAGCTTCCATGACTGCCGCGATGGGCGATATGTCATCGATTATTAACAGCTCACTCTAAGTTAACGGCACTTTTTGTACGAAAAACTATCAATAATGTGATCCAGTTTTATTAATTAGAATGAATTGTTCCAATTTAATATAAAAAGTTGACGCGCAAAAAATCTACTACTAAGGTGAAAATGAATTCGAAAAAGAGACAATTCATTCCGAAAAATGAAATTTTGGTTAACTCAAGGAGAATGGAAGAATGAGTGAGCAAGAAAAACGTACGGTTGTTTCCGGCACAGTAACAATGACACCATCAGAAGCGTTCGTTGAAACTATGGTTGCTAATGATGTTACCGACATGTTCGGCATCATGGGGTCAGCATTTATGGACGCAATGGATATCTTTGCTCCTGCTGGCATTCGATTGGTCCCAGTGGTTCACGAGCAAGGTGCTGCTCACATGGCAGATGGTTACTCTCGTGTATCTGGTCGCCATGGTGTGGTTATCGGGCAGAATGGCCCAGGTATTAGTAACTGTGTAACTGCGATTGCAGCGGCATTCTGGGCACACAGCCCGGTCGTGATTGTGACGCCAGAGACTGGCACAAAAACAATGGGCTTAGGTGGTTTCCAAGAGTGTAACCAACTTCCAATGTTCCAAGAGTTTACTAAGTATCAAGGACACGTAACGCACCCAGACCGTATGGCGGAATACACGGGCCGATGCTTTGATCGAGCAATGAGCGAAATGGGTCCGACTCAACTGAATATTCCACGTGACTATTTCTACGGCGAAACTCAAACCGAGATCCCTAAACCGGCGCGTTTAGACCGTGGCCCGGGTGGTGAGAAGTCTCTGAATGAAGCGGCAGACTTGATTGCTGAAGCGAAATTCCCAGTCATCATTTCTGGTGGCGGCGTAGTAATGGCTGATGCAGTTCAAGAGTGTGCGGCACTGGCAGAACGACTAGGCGCCCCCGTAGTAAACAGCTACCTACACAATGACTCTTTCCCTGCTAGTCACCCATTATGGTGTGGTCCTTTAGGCTACCAAGGTTCGAAAGCCGCAATGAAGTTGATGGCCCAAGCGGATGTGGTTATCGCTTTGGGTACACGTCTTGGTCCATTCGGTACCTTGCCTCAACATGGCATGGATTACTGGCCGAAAGACGCGAAAATCATTCAGATCGATGCAGACAACAAGATGCTGGGCCTCGTTAAGAAGATCTCTGTTGGTATCTGTGGCGACGCAAAAGCAGCGGCTGTGGCATTAGCTGAAAGACTAGAAGGTCGTGCACTGTTGTGTGATGACAACAAAGGCGCTCGCCAAGACACAGTAGCAACAGAAAAAGCGTTGTGGGAAAAAGAGCTTGATGAGTGGACGCACGAACGTGATTCGTTCAGCTTGGATATGATTGAAGAAAACTCACACGAGACTCCGTTATCTGGTGGTGAATATCTTCACCCACGCCAAGTACTGCGTGAACTAGAAAAAGCGATGCCAGAAGATGTAATGGTCTCAACGGATATCGGTAACATCAACTCAGTGGCAAACAGCTACTTACGTTTTGAAAAACCACGTAGCTTCTTTGCGGCAATGAGTTTTGGTAACTGTGGCTACGCGTTCCCAACCATCATTGGTGCGAAAGCGGCAGCACCTCATCGTCCGGCTATCTCTTATGCAGGCGATGGTGCGTGGGGCATGAGCTTGATGGAGACCATGACATGTGTTCGTCATAACATTCCAGTGACAGCCGTGGTGTTCCACAACCGTCAATGGGGTGCAGAGAAGAAGAACCAAGTCGACTTCTACAACCGACGCTTTGTTGCTGGTGAACTGGACAACCAAAGCTTTGCGGAAATCGCACGAGCAATGGGCGCTGAAGGTATCACGGTTGATAAGCTAGAAGATGTAGGCCCAACTCTACAGAAAGCCATCGACATGCAAATGAACGAAGGCAAAACAACCATCATTGAAATCATGTGTACTCAGGAACTGGGCGACCCGTTCCGCCGAGATGCACTATCAACGCCGGTTCGTTTCCTAGATAAGTACAAAGACTACGTATAAGTCATAGGAAGTTTGCCCGACCAAAACAGTCTCGTGAATGCTAGATAAAGAGTTATCGAGAATGTGGTCGGGCAAACAAATTAGGATTCAAAACTAGCGATTAATTGCAAATTGGATGATGAAACAGAATGGCTCAACGAGCGAGTTGTTTTCAAAGATTCTTAATAGTACTGATATCTAAGTATTGGGTCATATATTTCTATTATTTCGCTATAAATATTAGAGCCCTAATGAAACAACCAAGAAGAATAGGTGCGCGGTTTCAGTAATAGAGACTTATTAATAATTATTATGAGTAACTTTTAAATAGTAATTATCGATAAGTCGATAGAGTTCTTAGACTTTAGTATGTGTGTTTTATTATATGTCAGTTTTTAACGAATAAATTTCAATTTAGTTATTTATATTATCGAGTGGTTGGAATCAAATATGAACAATAAACGTTATATCAGCACACTCGAAGAACTGTATGAAATAATTGATTCATTAATGACTGAATGCAGTGACCAACTTGGTTTGATGTATAACGTTTGTGATTATGAAAATAATAATCTAATGCCAAGTTTAGGCCGTTCCAATCGTAAGAACATACGCCGTGTCGAACAAGAGTTGCTTTCAACTGTGAGAGTTTACGGTGGTCACTCGCTGAACTCACACGACATAAATGACTGGTTATTGATGTGTTTAGCCAAGAAGCAGGGCTTTCCCACCCGTTTACTGGAATGGACCGATAACCTGTTAAATGCGCTTTGGTCGGTGTGTCACAGCCAAAGTAAAGACTGCATAAATATAATTAAAGCTATTGATTATCATCGGGTTATTGTTTTTAGCTCGCCGTGTGATCTCAACAAAACTCAGATATTTAATGTGGCGGATTCCGATCAGCAAGAGCCACGCAAGGACAAGTGGTATTCCATTCACCCATTTAAGGAAGGTGGCAATGATGCCATTCAGCCTTTGTACGATGAGAAAGAATATTCAAACGGTCTAGTGTCCGTTCATATTCTTCCATCAGTGAAAGTAAACCTGATAAAGGAGTTAATATCCATGAATGTTTTAAATGAACCGACAGAGTATGTCGAAGAGAAACTAACGGATTTAAAAAACGAAGCACATGCAGATAACAACCAAGTCATAAATAAAGGTGACGGCAATATTGAATTGCAAGTTAATACTCATGATCGTCAACTTGAACAGTATGGTCGAAAGTATCATCAAGACTTTGATTTCGACTAAAGGCTAACACGTTCTAATTTAATTATACCTCTTATTTCGTCAGTGAAAAGTTGATTAAATAAAATTAGAACACTAATTAATTTATAAAAAGATGAAATCTGTGAGCTTAGAGATTGTTTATAACCTAACTCGAAGTTAGAGTGATGAACCTTGTTATCAAGTTGTTAAATTTTCACAAATCTAGTTTAAACACTCTAATAAAAAAGTGGCGAAAAGCTACTGAAATTTAAACCAATAACGAAAACATAAAGGATTCTGGAATATGAATATGCAAACCAATGCGGCGACATTCGTGCTGGAAAACCAAGTCGATACCGCCTTTTTACAGTCTTTCAGTGATGCGTGGAATAACCATGATATTGAAGCACTCATGTCTTTCATGACAGAAGACTGTGTATTCCACACGGTGGCAGGAGAAGGCTTGCTTGGAAACACTATCGAAGGGTACGAAGCGGTTCGAAATAGCTTTGAATTGGTTTGGCAGAACTTTCCAGATGCGGCTTGGAGCGACCCTGTCCACTTTGTATGCGGTGACCGTGCTGTGAGTGAATCAACGTTTTCTGCGACGAACCCGGATGGCAGCGTCATCGAAGCTCGTATGGTTGATGTGTTTACCCTTAAAGACGGAAAAATCAGCGTAAAAAATGCCTTCCGTAAAACACGACCTCTTTTGACTCCCAGCAATACTCCCAAGAGCTAGACACGAAATCGCAACCCGTTCACGTGTTATGACTAGGAGAGTCGAATTATGAGTTTAGTAATGGAACAACCGGCAGCCGATGTGCCGCCAAAGGTGAAAAGCACCCAAGCAAAAGACAAATACGATCCAAAATACGATCCACTTAAAGACAAGAGCCCAGGTCACGGTAAGGAATATGCCCCGACTTATTGGGTAGATACCGCAGGCGCACCACCTGAAGATGATGGCCCAATCACGTCAGACATGGATGTCGATGTGGCTATTATCGGTTCAGGCTACACAGGCCTAAGTACCGCGATACACCTTGCTGAAATGTACGGCATTAAAGCGACTGTGATTGAAGCTAACCGTATGAGTTGGGGCTGCAGTACCCGAAATGGTGGCCAAGCACAGTGTGCTTCTGGGCGTTTGAAGCGTTCTCAGTGGATTGAACGTTGGGGCCTAGAAACCGCGCTAAAAATGCACCGCGAGTGTGTGGATGGCATGGAAACGTTCAAGTCACTGATCAAAGACATCGATTGTGACCCACAACCGGGCGGCCACTTATATGTGGCTCATCGTCCAAAAGTGATGTCAACACTCGAGAAAGAAGCCAAGTTGCTGCGTGACACGTTCGATTACGATGCGCAGATCTTAGATGCGGAAACCGTAAAGCGTGATTACGTTGGCGACCAAGAAGCGGCTGGCGCGATGCATGAACCCGAAGGGATTGGTATTCATGCAGGGAAACTGGCGTTTGGTTACCTAAGAAAGGCGCGAGCTCTCGGCGTGAAAGTTCACCCGTCGAGCCCAGTTATGGGTTGGGAAACTCGTGGCGGTGTGCATTACCTGAAAACGCCAGGTGGTTTGGTGAAGGCGCGTTCTGTCGGTGTTTGTACGGGTGGGTATACCAGCCAAGGTTTGCATTCCGAGCTTAAGAATCGCCTTCTGCCAGTGCTTTCTAACTCGATGGTGACACGTCCTTTAACTCAAGACGAGATCGCTGCGTGTAACTTCAAAACCAATCAAGTGATTACTGATACTCGAATTCTGCGCCACTACTACCGTTTGTTACCGGATAACCGAGTACAGATTGGTACACGCAGTGCCATCAGTGGCAAGAACGCGCCTGAAAAGAAATATGAAGACATGCTGAGAGCGGATCTTACTCGAAAATTCCCGTCTCTCGATCAGATAAAAATCGATTATTCATGGTGGGGTTGGGTGGATGTTAGCCACGACATGATGCCGAGAATCTATCAGCCGAATCCAAAGCAATCGATTTTCTACGCGCTGGGTTATGGCGGCAATGGCGTGATGTATTCCGCTCAAGCAGGTAAACGCCTTGCTCAGTGGATCGCAGGTGAAGGTCACAAGCTCGACCTACCAATATTTGAATCAAAACTTCCGTTCCCCAACGTGAGGGAAGTGGTGGAATCAGAGATGTTTGCACCGTTTCGAAGAATGGGGCAGCGGTTCCTTTATCAGTGGTATTCGTTAAAGGATGAAAGGCTGTAACTACCCGAACATTGTTTCCAAAATAGGGAAATAGAACTACGACCAGGAAAGTTGTACCAGGTCACCTTGTGAGCAAAGTACAGGCAGGAAGTCTGTATGATAGGAAAGGTTAAGACTATGAAATTGATTAAAAATAAAATTATTGCTGGTGTCACTATTGTAGCAACAGCGGTGTTATCTCATACCGCGGCAGCAGCGAATTTTAAAATGGCTATCGGCGATGCTGCTGGTGGTACGCAGTGGGAATTAGCGACCTCATTCTCTGAACTGATGGAGCAAAAAACAGACGGTAAAGTGAAAATCGATCTGTTTCCGAACGGCCAATTAGGCAATGAGCAAGACACCGTAAACGATGCTGCAATAGGTCTTCTCGACTTCTCTGTGCTGGCGATTAACAACGTGACGCCTTTCTCTCCAACCGTTGGTCTATTGACCATGCCTTACGTGATTCAAAGCGCAGAAGAAGCGGTACTACTGACTCAAGGTCAAGTAGGCCAAGACTTAGTTGATAACACGATTCGTGACGCTGGTGTTCGCATCGTAGGTTGGGCTTATTCTGGCTTTAGGGTTTTGACTAACTCGAAAAAGCCCGTTGCTTCACCAGAGGATTTGAAAGGGCTAGTGATTCGTGTTCCTCGTAACGAAATCATGATTGCTTCTTATCAAGCATGGGGTGTAAACCCAACACCAATGGCGTGGTCTGAGACTTTCACCGGCCTGCAACAAGGCGTGGTAGATGGACAAGATAACCCTTACATCACAGTTCACGCGATGAAGTTCAACGAAGTACAAAAGTACGTGACCAACATTCGCTACATTTTCTCTCTAGAACCTCTAATCGTGAGTGAAACGGTCTTCCAACAACAGACACCTGAAATGCAAAAAATCATTCTGGAAGCGGGTCAGGAAGCAACAGAGCACAGCTTTGCTTATCTAGAAAATACGGAAAACAAGATTCGCGAAGAGCTACAAGCGAAAGGCATGGTATTCACAGACCCAGCAGACAACGAGCAAGAGTGGATCAACAAAGTGACTAAGTCAGTTTGGCCTAAGTTCTACTCAAGCATTGGGGGCAAAGACAAGCTAGACGACGTTCTTGAGTTACTAGGTAGAAAGTAACGATTAGATTCGCCCTATCTGCTGTTCTCCGTTACTTAATCACCTAGCGGTAGAACAGTGAGATAGGGCATTTACATGGCTGTACTCGTTGATCTGTTCTGTACCTGATCTTTTAGGACCGTGAGCGACTGGTTGTCATGTGAAAATCAACATTGGAGGTTATATGTCAGTCGCTAAAACAATAAAAAAACACCTGAACAACATTGAGGAATATACCTGTTGTTTGTTGCTTGCAAGCTTTGTCCTATTGCTGTTTACACAAATTATTACTCGTCAGTTTTTTGATTACTCTATCCCTTGGGGTGATGAAGTGGCGACCTACATGTTCGTTTGGTTTGCCTATCTAGGGGCTGTTGTTGCGGCCAAGATGTCGGCGCACAACCGAGTGAGCTTTCACTTTAAATTCTTTCCGCCAATCGTACAGACCGTGAGTGAAACCATCGCTGACTTCCTATGGCTCTGTTTCAACGGCTACTTCGTTTACCTCAGCTACGACTTCGTGTTCAACAAAATGAATCTGTTTTGGAAGTCTCAAACCACAGGTATCCCGATGAAGTACTTCTACATGATTTTACCTATCGCGTTTTCACTGATGATGATTCGAATTATCTGGAACAACTATGAGCGTTTATTTAAAGGCGCAACCAACGAAGATCCAGAAGTCAAAGAGCTGCGCAAAATGACGGCACAAAAGTCCGCGCAATAGTCATCACAAAGAATAGTCGTAATAGAGAGATGTAATAATGGAATCCTATTTAACTCTAATTTTATTTGGTGGCTTTTTAACGCTGTTAATCCTAGGCGCACCAATCACAGTATCACTGGCCGGCGCTTCGATGGCGGCCTATATGTTGCTCGACAAAAATCCCATCGCTTTAGTACAAATCGCGTTTACCTCGGTGGGCAACTTCCCACTAATGGCACTGCCAGCCTTTGTTCTTGCGGGTGCATTAATGGAGGCGGCGGGTATCTCCAAACGTCTGGTGGATATCGCAGAAAGCTTAGCTGGTCCCGTAACAGGCGGCCTTGGTGCGGCAACAGTAATGGCGTGTCTTTTCTTTGGTGCTATCTCGGGTTCAGGTCCGGCAACCACCGCAGCAGTAGGCATGTTAATGGTGCCAGCGATGGTTAAACGTGATTACGATAAGAGCTACGCTTCGGCCGTAACGGCTGCATCCGGAGGCTTGGGCATTATCATCCCGCCATCCATTCCTTTGGTTATCTTTGGTATCTCGGCAATGGGCTTAATGGCGCCACCAGAAGCCATTGCTCAACACGGCCAGTTTGCTTCCTTATCGATTCCAAAACTGTTTGTCGCTGGGGTTGTGCCGGGTTTCATTATGGCGTCGACACTAGTAGTCACTAACTATTTTATTGCTAAGCGTGAAGGCTATAAAGGGCTGACCGAAACGTGGTCGTTTGGCGATGTAAGGCACTACTTGCGCCGCGGATTATGGTCGATATTAGCGCCGTTCTTAATTCTTGGCGGTATCTACAGTGGCATGTTCACACCAACAGAATCAGCGGTTGTTGCGATATTCTATTCGTTGTTTGTGGGGCTTTTCATTCACCGAGAACTGTCGTTTAAAAGTGTGATGAAATCTCTGTCGACCACGACATGGATCACTGGGCGTGTGTTGTTGATCCTCTTTGCCGCTACCGTGTTTGGACGTTTGTTGATCGAGCAAAAGATCCCAGTAGTGGTGGCGGAATCGCTACTTAGTTTCACCGATAACATGTACATGGTGTGGGCGCTAACCATTACCTTGTTGTTGTTCATCGGCATGTTCATGGAAACCTTAGCGGCCATCATGATCATCGTGCCAGTGTTACTACCAATCATGTACATGCTAGGTGCTGATCCTACTCACGTGGGAATTGTGGTGGTGTGTACCTTATCGATAGGTTTTGCAACGCCGCCACTTGGAGAGAATATCTTTGTCGCCTCGGGCATAGGGGGCTCAACGGTTGAGCAAATCACCGCGAAGATCCACCCCTTTGTACTTGCTTCTGTTGTGGGTGTTTTCGTTATCGCTTTCTTCCCACAAATTACGCTTTGGCTACCGTCCTTAGTCGGCTATTAGGAGAGAGAACCATGAATTTATCCAGAATCATCCTCATTGGTTGTGCCGTGTTTGCTGTAGTGAGTGGCATTGGTTTACGTGCCGAACATTCTGAAACGGAGAAAGAAGCCAAGCCTGTAAACGTGCTCGATATTTCTGAACCACACGTTGTCAGTGATGCAGAAAGAAGAGCCAAAACTCTCCTTGCTAAAGCGGTGGTCCATGTTCAAAAGGATGGCGATGAAAGCGTTAAAGACTTTATGAGTGACCCTGAATATATCGATGGGGAGCTATATGTGTTTGCTTTGGGCATCGATGGCCAATTCCTTGCCAGTGGCGGATCTTCGATGGTGCTGGTGGGCGACAGTGTGTTGGACACGCAAGACGTTTACGGCAATCCTTTTTTCCGTGAAATGATCACCAAAGCGGTACACAACGGTTTTGGTGAAGTGAAGTATCACTGGACGAATCCGACTGATCGTATGGGTGAACCGAAAACGACTTTCTTTGAGCGAGTAGGCGATGTGATTGTGGCTGTGGGTTATTACCCTGAACGTTCGAGTGCGGCTGAGGCTAAGAATTTACTGGCGAGAGCGATGACCGCGATAGTGGAGTCAGAACAAGAGAGCCTAACTGAGTTCAATGACGCGGAAGGCAGCTTTGTAGAAGGGGATTTGTATGTGTTTGTGATGGATATGAGCTCTGGGAAACTGCTGGCGCACGGGGTTTCTCCTGAGCTTGTCGGGCGTTCACACAACGAAATTCTAAGCCCTGACGATAAGCCAATTCTCACGGAGATGTTGAACCTTGCGAAAGAAAACGGCCGAGGTGTTTACACCTACCGATGGTTAAACCCGCTGTCGAGCAAAGTAGAAACCAAGCATACTTACTATCGAGTGATCGACAATAAGTTGGTTGGAGTGGGTTATTACACAAATTCAAACAACACGTAAACGTGTTTCTACTGAACCCTCAACCCAGTGAAATAAAGGGCTGGGGGCTCGAAATACCGGTTTGTGTAAAAAAGCGATTTAGTAAAATTCACAGTGTGTAATTTTTGTTGTGAAATTGTTTCAAAAATACAAGTAGTATGAAAAACATGGAAACCACACAGTAAAGAACAATTTTGAAAAGGGTCTATTGGGATGTTTGACCTAAATGAAATTTAAAGCCGTACGAGGGATAGACTATGAATATGCTGACACTAGACAAAACAGAACTTCACAGAAACCATTCAACATTTATTGCTGAAGCTGTCTTTGCCGTCGAGATGGTGAAAGCAGACAAGCAACTCGAAAAACAAAAAATGGCGAAACAGCTGCTTGATACTCTATTTCCTCTAGAGACTGGTTCACATGAAGATGTAGTGAGCTACGAGATTGATTACCGACATGTTCAGGTTTATTTCAAAAATGGTGAACACACCGGCCTGAAACGCGCTAAGCATTTTGTAGCTTACACCGGTGACAAGTCTAAGCCTTCAGCAATTCTATTCCGCGATGAAAGCGGTACACACGTTGAAGTGACAATCGGCGCTCGTAAAGGCACAGGCCGTCTGGAGTTAGTTGATATTCAAGATATCCAATTAGAGACGTGCACCACGTTTGGCCAAACTGAGGCTAGCCGTTCTTCAGGTATTCGTCACTGGGTGAGCTTAGTAAAAGGCGATGAAAGCGGCCGCCCGAATGCATCAAGTGAAGACAAAGAGTTCACGGCGAAGAATGGCGAAGACTACAACCTAGGTTTTTGCTTCGCGATCTAATGTGCTGTCTTTGAAATGTGAAGTGCTGCTCTGCTAATCGCAGCACTGACATCCTAACACTGATTTCTCTTTTACCTTTGGTAATTTCCCCGCCCCTATAGCGGGGCTTTTTTGTTAGAGCTATAAATAAATTGGGTGGTTAGTAAAATTATCTGTAGAAACTTTGAATGATATTTTACGGTGCGTTATTTTAATTTAATGCGCTGTATTTAAAGGTTTTTATTTGTTTATTTTATTCTGTTTTTATTGTCTCAACTATCATGGTTGACGGTGCTTTGGGTGACTATTGAGCAAAAACTCAGTCAAAATACTTCGTGCTGTGCTATTATGCGCGTCCTGGGATTGAGCCAGTAAGTCCATTTATCACCTTGCTCGGTGGTTTTTATCACGTTTTATTTTTGTGAAATGGCGAGCCAATCAAGTAGTAGTTGGATATGGAGAGCGTCCTTATATTCGTTGATTCGGATATGCGAACATCATAATTTATGAGTTTTAAATCAAAAAAATACAGTATTGATTCTACTGACTATCAAGTTGGTCAAGATAACATCAGTAAATGGGGCATGGATGTCCATAACACAGTCTTCGTAGCCTCAGTAGGCTTATCTCTTCTCTTTATCATCACTCTTCTTGCTCTTCCTCCTGCAGATGCCAAAGCTGCGATTGATTCTATCAAGGGTGCTGTTTTATCTAAGTTTGACTTCCTCTTTATGTGGGGAGCCAACATCATGTTAGTTTTTGCCGTTATTCTTGCATTCTCACCTTTGGGTAAAGTTCGCTTAGGTGGCGAAGACGCGACTGCGGATTATTCAATGTCATCTTGGATTGCGATGCTATTCGCAGCAGGCATGGGTATTGGACTTATTTTCTGGGGTGTTGCAGAGCCAACGGCGTTCTTCACCAACTGGTTCGGAACGCCACTCGATGCAGAACCTTTCACAGAAGCTGGCCGTGAATTGGCACTGGGTGCGACCGTATTCCACTGGGGTTTCCATGCTTGGGCTATCTATGGCATGACGGCACTTTGTCTTGCGTATTTTGTTTACAACAAAGGCTTACCGCTATCAATGCGTTCCGTGTTCTACCCAATTCTGGGTGAACGAGTATGGGGCAAAACCGGTGATGTGATCGACGTACTTACTGTACTGGTTACGTTGTTTGGTCTTGCGACCTCATTAGGCTTAGGTGGTACACAAGCAGCAAGTGGTATCAGCCACGTGTTTGGCTTGGAAAACAACATCTTCCTTCAGCAATCTATTATCGTTTTGATTATGGGCTTGGCGATCATCTCTGTTATGCGTGGTATGGACGGTGGTGTTAAGTTCCTTAGTAACTTGAACATGGTTATTGCGTTCGTATTCCTTGGTCTTATCGCTGTTCTGAACTTCACAACTGTGCTTGATTCTGTGGCGACTGCGGTAACGGGTTATGTGAAAAACATCGTTGCATTGAGCCAAAGTTCTGGTCGAGAAGACACAACATGGCTACATGGTTGGACTGTGTTCTACTGGGCATGGTGGGTTGCGTATGCACCATTCTTCGGTATGTTCGTAGCGCGTATTTCTAAAGGCCGTACGGTGCGTGAATTCCTACTTTGCGTACTGATTATCCCAACATTGGTAACATCGGCTTGGATGTCTATCTTTGGTGGCGTGGCTATCGAGCAAGTGATCAGTCATGTGGGGCAACTTGGCCTCGACCAAGGCATCACAGATGTATCTCTAAGCTTGTTCTACATGCTAGACGCATACCCGTTTGGTAGCATTCTATCTGTTATCGCTGTAGCACTGATCATCGTATTCTTCGTGACTACGCTAGACTCAGGTTCTATCGTTATCGATGGCATGACGGCGGGTGGTAAGCTTGAAGTACCAGTGAAACAGAAAGTGGTTTGGGCGGTTATCTCAGGCGCTATTGCAATGGTAATGCTGTGGATTGGTGGTACTCAATCTATCCAAGCACTGCAATCGATAACGATCATTGCTGCACTGCCGTTTACGATCATTCTTCTGATTGGTTGTTTCAGCTTGTTGAAAGGTCTACTAACTGAAGTAGATAAAGGACAAGCAAGCGTTAGCGAAACGACTAACTAAAGAACTCAAGCAGGGAGTTCATGAATGACTCCTGACTAAACGTGATTTCAAAGCTCTCTTGCACAGTGTGCAAGGGAGCTTTTTTATGCCTGAGAAGAAATGGCAGGTAAGAGAAAGAGACAAAAAAAGAGCTAAAAGCGACTCGTCACTTGTGGCTCTTTTTTAGTTTTAGGGATTAGTTCTAAGGGACTAGCTACTAGCTATTGGCTTACGCGTTCAGTTCGTGCTGAATAACGTAATCCAAAGCACCGACTACCGCTGCAACCTGAGCGTCATTACACTCTTCGTCTGTCACTTTATCGCTGTCCGGGTAAACCTCTGTGGTTGTACCGTACTTACAGTCAGTCACACCGCCACATAAGCCAAGCTTCTTCATTGGGTAGTTAATCACACCATGTTGGGTAACTTCAGAACCAATGATCTTGCCGTCTGCATCTGCTGGCGCAATGTGCGTTACTTTTTCTACTGAAGCAATCACCGCCGCTTGGAATTCTGGCTGTGGATTTTCAGTATCGCCAACTGTGTAGAAGCCGTCTGGAATCATACCTTCAATGTACTCAATACCATCACGTGCTGCGAGTGCTGGTCGAAATTCTGTTTCGTCAGAATCTGTCGTTTCGTGTAGATCAACGTGAACCAATACTTCTGGTAAAGAAGCGACTAACGCACGTAGGTTTGCTGATTCTTCTGCTGGCGTACCGTCATAGAAAGAGCGGTTTGGATCAACAGCATTTGGGTTCCAACGGTTAATCACTTCGTAACCCCAAGGGCTTACACAAGGTGCTACTACAATGTTGAAGTGCGCTACGTATTTCTCTGCTTGGGTCGCTGCAAATTTGATAGCGCCATGCACACCACTGGTTTCGTAACCGTGAACACCACCGGTTACCAGAATCGTCGGCTTTGACTCGTCCCAGTTTTTGCTTTTGATTGCAAAAAGCGGGAAGCGAGCTTCATCGTAGCTCAATGCACCGTATTGCTCGATATCAAAGCGGTCTGCTAATGCTTGGATTTTTGGCACGACTTCTTGCTGGTATTCACGCTTAACGGTTCTTTGAGCGAACCATGCTTGACGTTCTGCTTCTTGCCATCTTTGTCCTGGCTTACCAATTGGGTAGGAGTATTCACTTTTCATCTATACTTCTTCTTTTATGTTCGCGAAAGATGAGGACAGACTAGTCCTGTCTAGCTGATCCGGCAATAGAAAACACAACTTGTGACTCTATTTTTTACAGACTCATAACTTTGACGAGTGAATTGATGGTGTTACATTTTATCAATTGTTTAATCCCTTAAAAGAGACCATAAAATGGCTGGAGCAAGTTTATTAACGCTACTGGATGACATTGCAACCGTATTGGATGATGTCGCACTGATGTCTAAGGTCGCAGCGAAAAAAACCGCTGGTGTGTTGGGGGATGATTTAGCGCTGAATGCCCAGCAGGTATCCGGTGTTTCTGCTGAGCGAGAAATCCCAGTGGTATGGGCGGTTGCCAAAGGCTCATTTAAAAACAAGCTGATTTTGGTGCCCGCGGCATTATTGATCAGTGCCTTTATTCCTTGGCTGATCATGCCTTTGCTTTTGATTGGTGGTCTGTTTCTTTGTTTTGAGGGCGCAGAGAAAATCTTAGAGAAGCTCTTTCCTCATGCTCATCATGATGATGAAAAGGGGGAAGATACGAGTACTGGTGAATCCATAGAGGAATACGAGAAGAGAAAGGTCGCTGGCGCGATTCGTACCGACTTCATCTTATCGGCGGAAATCATCGTGATAGCACTGGGTACTGTGACGGGTACAAGTATCCTTACTCAGATTCTTGTCGTGAGTTTGATTGCGGTAGTGATGACGATTGGTGTTTATGGCTTAGTGGCAGGGATCGTTAAGTTGGACGATTTAGGCTTCTATCTGCAGCGAACATCGAGTGGAAGTACCATGAAAACTCAATTGGGTAACGGGCTAGTCGCGTTTGCGCCCAAGTTAATGAAGACGCTTGCTGTGGTCGGTACTGCAGCGATGTTCTTGGTTGGCGGTGGCATTGTGGTGCACAACGTTCCTGCGATTCATCACTTAATTGAGCCGATTATTATGGATTTTCGTGGACATACGATAGCGACAGCGGTGGTTCCAACTCTGTTGAACGGTGTTATCGGCGTCTTAGCTGGATTGATCGTCGTTGCTGTTTGGACTGTGATTGGAAAAATTCGCGGTAAGTAATCGCTCATTATTGATCTTAATAAAACCCTCTCTCCACGAGACGAAAAGGGGCACCATAATAATTATGGTGCCCCTTTTAATCTAATGGGTCGTGTTTAATTAACACCACGCTCTTATTTTGCAATATAAGCGCTTATTTACCGACTAAGCGTTTATTTTACAGACCAAGCAATCGTCTCGCCGCCACGGATTGGCACAACGATGTCTGAACCAAAAGGCATCGTTTCAGCAACGTTCCACTCTTCTTTAACAAGAGTGATGGTGTCCGTGTTACGTGGAATACCGTAGAAGTCAGGGCCGTTGTGGCTTGCAAACGCTTCTAGGTTCTCAATCTTACCTTCTAAGTCGAACACTTCTGCGTACAGTTCAACGGCAGCGTGCGCTGTGTAAGAACCCGCACAACCACATGCTGACTCTTTTGCGCCTTTTGCGTGTGGTGCAGAGTCTGTACCCAAGAAGAACTTCTTGCTGCCGCTTGTTGCCGCTTCGATAAGTGCTAACTGGTGAGTGTTGCGCTTCAGGATAGGAAGGCAGTAGAAGTGTGGCTTAATGCCGCCAACCAACATGTGGTTGCGGTTGTAAAGCAAGTGGTGAGCAGTAATGGTTGCCGCTACGTTGTCGTTCGCGTTTTTAACGAAGTTTGCAGCATCAGCAGTTGTGATGTGCTCTAGAACAATCTTCAGGTTAGGGAAGTCGTTCACAATCGGCGCTAGCACGGTGTCTAGGAATTGCTTCTCACGGTCAAAGATATCAACATCGTGAGTGGTTACTTCACCATGAACCAGTAGCAACATATCCACTTCTTGCATGGCTTCTAACACGTGGTAAATCTTTTGAGCCGAAGTTACACCTGAATCCGAGTTAGTCGTCGCGCCTGCTGGGTAAAGCTTTGCAGCGACTACTGCACCAGACTCTTTCGCTTTGCGAATTTCGTCAGGTGTTGTGTTGTCTGTCAGGTAAAGTGCCATTAGAGGCTGGAACTGCTCGCTTGGCTGCTCTGCCATGATGCGTTCACGGTAAGCAAGAGCCATTTCGGTATCGGTTACCGGTGGGATGGTATTTGGCATGATTAACGCTCGACCATTGTAGCGGCTGATATCGCGCACTGTATCTTTTAATACTTCGCCATCGCGTAGATGAACGTGCCAGTCGTCAGGACGAGTAATCGTAAGTTGTGTCATTGAAGGCTCCCACCATTTGAAGTGTTATGTAGTTGGAGCCTAAACTCAGCGAAATCTGTGAAAGCAATCGCTTACGTTTAGGCGACAGGATGATAGTGGAAAAGCACTTTCATTTCATCCTATTTTTAACTCTTCAGGGTTAGGAGCTTGTTTTTCTTCGTATTTTATTCGGTATTTAATTTTGAGGACGAGCTATCGAGTCGCCACCCAAAGCCCGTGGATCATTCCTGGCACCCAGAAGAAGAAGGTCAGGATGATGTTAATCAGCAGATCTTTACCTGCACCACGAGCGAAGAACACACCAACAGGCGGAAGCAGTACACATAAAATGATAATGACGAGTTTGTTCATGATAAATCCTTTTTATTCAATGAAAGTTCAATGCAGTAATTGTGTTCAAAGTATAGAACGTATGGAGAGTGTTACTGCATTGCTGCCTTAATGTATCAAGGTAGAAAGCTAAACATCTCAAGATAATAGCTTAGTATCAAGTGTTTAGTAGCTGCCAGTTTATCTATTTATAACCATTTGTTAGCATTGGGACAAACAACAAAACATTGGAATCGTTATGTCGCAGCTACCGTCAGATCAAAAGGCTTTAGAGCAAGTGCCTTCTCTATCTCAAATCAATGTATTTCCCGTTAAATCTGTGGGCGGGATCGCGCTCTCTTCTGCTTGGGTCGAAAAACAAGGTCTAACTTTTGACAGGCGTTTCATGCTGGCGTTGGCAGACGGTTCAATGGTTACAGCGCGCAAGTACCCGAAGATGGTTAAGGTCTCTTCAAGTTTGCAGCCAGACGGTTTGATTTTTACTTATGAAGGTAAAGAGCCACTGCGTCTGAAATATGCAAACTTCAAGATGCAAGAAGCGCCAGCAACGGTGTGGAAAGACAGCTTTACGGCATACACGACATGTGATGAAGCCGATGATTGGTTCAGTGACGTGTTGGGTGTTCGTGTTGAGTTACTGTTCTCTGGCGAGCAATCAAATCGTGTCCGAGAAAAGTTTGGTCAGAATGTCAGTTTCGCTGACGGCTACCCAATGTTAATCATCAGCCAAGCTTCGCTTGATGAGTTGAATCGCCGCAGCCCTGAAGTTCATTCAATGGATCAGTTCCGCACTAACTTTGTTGTTTCAAATACAGAAGCCTTTGCCGAAGACGGTTGGAAGCGTATCCGAATTGGTGAGGTTGAATTCGAAGCGGTGAAACCTTGTGAGCGTTGTATTCTAACGACGGTGGATGTTGAACGTGGCGAGTTTAGAGCAACAAAAGAGCCGCTGAATACCTTTTCTACATTCAGAGCTAACGAACGCGGTGGTGTTTTCTTTGGTCAGAACCTTGTGGCGAAAAATGAAGGTCTGGTGAAAGCGGGTGATGTGGTTGAGGTACTTGAAACCAAAGAGAAAGAGCACTACGAAGACACTTGGGTCGAGTCTTTGCACTTAACCTGTGTTGAACGTGAAGAGATCGCTCGCGACTTTACAACGTTTTGGCTAGAACCAGCGAAAGAGAACCACTCACTACCAAGTTACCAGCCTGGGCAGCATCTACCGATTGAGATGGTGATTGATGGCGAGAAGGTTTCTCGTCGTTACACGTTATCTTCTAGCCCATCACGCGCAGGCCGTTTGGCGATTTCTGTGAAGCGAGTGGACGATGGTCAAATCTCTAACTGGTTAAATGATCACTTCCAAGTGGGTGATACTTTGGTTGCTCAAAATCCAGATGGTGCGTTCTACTTAGAAGCGAATCCAACTCACCCGTTATTGCTTTTGTCTGCAGGCAGCGGTATTACGCCAATGCTGTCGATGCTTCGCTACCTAGCCGACCATGGTCAAATTGATGACGTGGTTTTCTATCATCAATGCAGCAGCGAAGAAGACATCCCTTATCAAGCTGAGATTGACCAGATCGCCAAAGAGCACGAAGGCTTAACTGTGATTTATTCATTGAGCCAACCAACGAAAGAGTGGGATGGTTTGTCTGGACGTTTGAGCGTGTCTCATGTCGCTAAAATTGAAGATCTACACAAGCGCCAAGCGTTTGTGTGTGGCCCTGACGGCTTTATGGATAATGCAAAGAAACTGCTGATTCAAATGGGACTCAACCCTCAGCATTATCATCAGGAAGCGTTTGGTGTGGCTCAGTCTACCGAAGAGGCGGTGAAGCAACTGCAGTTAAGTGTCAATGGCTACTTGTTCGAAGGTAATAACCAGTCAACCTTGCTAGAGCAAGCAGAGTCGGCGGGTGTGTCTATTGCTTCAAGTTGTCGTGCGGGTTTCTGCGGCGCTTGTAAAGTGACCCTTGAGTCTGGGCAAGTTCACCAACCGGATGTACCAGCATTGCAAGAGCATGAACGTAATATGGGTCAGATACTGGCATGTTGCAGTGTGCCTCAAACCGATATCGAAGTTGTTGATTAATGGCTAATTAAGTCATTCCCTTCATAAAATAGAAAAGGCCGGAAGTTGAACTTCCGGCCTTTTTAATTTGAGATTAACTTAAAGCATTAATCGTAGATCGTCGGGATTGGTTGACGCTTGTGTTGTGTTGCTTTGTAGATGCCCACTAAGCGGTCAGACACGTCTTGAGGCACTTCTTTGCCTTCAAGGAAATCATCAATCTGATCGTAAGAAAGGTTCAAGGCTGCTTCATCGGCTTTTTGTGGATCAAGCTCTTCTAGATCAGCGGTTGGCACTTTTTTAACCAGTAGCTCTGGAGCGCCCAGTGTTGCTGCTAGTTCACGAACTTGACGCTTGTTCAGGCCAAATAAAGGCGCTAAATCACATGCACCGTCACCGTGTTTGGTGTAGAAGCCAGTGATGTTTTCTGCTGAATGGTCAGTACCAATCACAAGGCCGCCAACGTAACCTGCAATTTCGTATTGTGCGATCATGCGAGCGCGAGCTTTCACATTACCTTTCACAAAGTCGATTTTTGCTGAGTCTGTTGGTAGTAAGCCTGTACCTTCAAGCGCAACGTGAGATGCAGCGTGAAGCCCATCAACACCCGCTTTGATGTTTACAGAAACAGATTGAGAAGGCTGAATGAAAGACAGCGCAAGTTGCGCTTCGTCTTCATCTTTTTGTTCACCGTAAGGTAGGCGAACTGCGATGAATTGGTAGTCGTTGCTACCAGCAGTTTCATTAAGGCTATCAACGGCCATTTGTGCCAAGCGGCCACAGGTCGTTGAGTCTACACCGCCACTGATACCAAGGATCAGGGACTTGCAGCCAGACTGTTGAAGTTTCGTTTTGATAAAGTCCACACGACGAGTCACTTCGAAGTGAGGGTCAATTGAAGGTAGTACGCGCATTTCGTCACGAATTAACTGTTCCATTCGTATTCCTTTCCTGCAAGCAAATTAAAAATCTAGTGTTATCATACCTAAATCATTCGATTTAAAAACCTCTTTGCACAAGCTTAGAAAGAGAAGGCAGTAATTAATAATGGAAAAAATAGCCATTTTCGGTAGTGCGTTTAATCCGCCGAGCTTAGGGCATAAAAGTGTGATTGATTCACTGGCTCATTTCGACAAGATTCTTCTGGTTCCAAGTATTGCCCATGCTTGGGGAAAAGAGATGCTAGACTTTGATACGAGATGTCAGTTAGTTAACGCATTTATTAGTGATCTTTCACTGGATCAAGTGGAGCTTTCTTTGATCGAAAAGAGCCTATTTACCCCAGGTGAAAGCGTCACGACTTTTGCAGTGCTCAGTGAACTTCAAAAGTTACATCGTGACGCTGAACTGACGTTTGTGATTGGCCCAGATAACTTCTTTAAGTTCTCATCTTTCTATAAATCAGATGAGATTACCGAGCAGTGGTCTGTAATGGCTTGCCCTGAAAAAGTCAAAATTCGTAGTACAGACATTCGTAATGCGTTGATAAGTGGAAGCGATGTATCAAAAATGAGCACTAAGTCAGTTACAAATATGTTGCAAGATAGTGGTCTGTATACAATAATGTAGATTCATTAATTCAAGAGGTCTGATGACTATGCTAAAGCGCGCGATACCAGCGACGTTGTTGATAACAGCATGCAGTATGCCTGCATACGCTGAATGTGACTTTTTTAGCTTAGATTCGATCATGCTGACTTCTAGTGACGATAATTGCTTGGACTTTTCTTCGAGTATCGAGTCTTTTGGCCAACGTATGATGGAAATCAGTGGGCTGAGCGATGATGAACCAGAAAGTACACCTGATTATTGGTCTGATTGGGTTCTTCAAAGTAAAGACGCACCACTACTGACACAAAGCATTGAATCAAACTATGTAGGTTTGGGGATGTGGTTTCCCGAAGATCTGGAAGACGAGCAGTATGATATGTCGACGGAAGAGTGGTTGATGAATCATGGTCTTCAACTCAGCATCGGTTTTGGTGAGAAAGTAGAAGGGCAGCCGCGTATGCGCTTTGATTATCGTTGGCATGACTCACGTGACGCCGACCTAATGATGCAGGTTGAATTGCCATTTTAGACAGGTAGTGACATAGATAGATTGCTATCTATGTAAAAACACTAAGAATTAAAAAAGCCGCAAAAACTCAGTTTTTGCGGCTTTTTAGTATCTGGCTTATTAGTTTAAATACCAACTCTCACTTACCGCCAAGCTATAAATCTTCACCAAAAACAAGCATACACAGTTGCTCGAACTCTTCCTCTTTACCTGAGAACAGATCATCAATCACAAGTGAACGTTTTTGGCCTGACTGCATACGTTTCTTTGCTTCTCGCATCACCATCACCAGAGTGTGCTCTTGTGGTAGGTTTGAATCATCAATGTTCCATTGATTGAATCGCTGAGAAAGCGCACTTTCGCAAAGCAGTGGTTTAAACGACAGCACTTCTTGCTTCAATACAGAAAGCATATCTTTAAACGCTTGTTCCGTATTATTGGCATTGGAAGCGCGAGCTTTGGTCTGCTCTAGCTTTTCTAATAGTGCCGAAGAGAGGTTAGTTTGCGTAATGTACCCCGCTTGTCTTGGGAATGAATCCGTCAAACGTACAGAAAAGTCGACACGGCTAATTTGAGTGTTTGGGAAGTAAGTCAACGAAGTTAAGCAGTCAAAGGGAATCCAAACGCTTTGGCCAGGTTCAACAGCGTACTCTTGCTTACCCAGTTTGATCAAAACCAAGCCACTTTGAACCGATACAAGGCTATGTTTTAGTACTTTCTTGCGTGGTGTGATCACCAAGTGTGAAAAGTAAGCCGATGTATATTCAATAGCGAAGTTCATAGATAGTACCTTAATTTTGGGGCGTCAAGATTACCGTTAATCTTAAAGAATGCCAACAATAACAGGGGATTTTCACTGTTTCTGGTCTGACCTTGTCAAAAGTATGGGCTCTGTAGCTGCGAGAAGTCAAAACAACGCGTAGAATGAGCCAGCTTTTTATTATATGAATGAAAAAATGACCTCTCCAACCGATCCATATGTTGATATTCGTCCTTACGGCGATGATGAAATTCCAGCGGCACTAAACCGTCTTATTAATGATGAAGAATTTATCAGTGCAATCTTGCACTATCGTTTTTCAAACCATGCGTCTTGGTTCAAAGCATTAATGAGCCCTATTTTACGTGTGTACTTAAAAATGAAGTGGAGCAAGCTGACCAGCGTTGAATCCATTCAAATTGAAGTGAAAAAGTACTTACGCGATACATTGGCTAAGACGACCCAAGGTGTGACATACACTGGCGTAGAGTCACTGGATGCGAATCAAGCTTACCTGTTTGTATCGAACCATCGTGACATTGCTATGGATCCTGCATTAGTAAACTACGCCCTGCATCAAAACAACCATCAGACTTGTCGTATCGCTATTGGTGATAACCTGCTGAAGAAACCATGTGCGACGGAGTTGATGCGTTTGAACAAGAGCTTCATCGTAAAGCGTTCTTTGAAAGGACCGCGTGAGATGATGAAAGCATTAGGGCAGCTGTCTTCTTACATTAAGCATTCTTTAGAAACGGGCAACTCAATCTGGATCGCTCAAAAGGAAGGTCGCGCTAAAGACGGTAACGATTTTACTGAGCCAGCAATCTTGAAAATGTTTCACGTTGAAGGACGTAAGCAAAAAATTGCTTTCCCTGAATATGTGAAGTCATTGAAGATCGTTCCTGTGGCTATTTCTTACGAGAACGACCCATGTGACACAGCTAAAGCGATAGAGCTTTTCGAAAAAGACGTAAACGGTAGTTACGAAAAGGGTGAGTTTGAAGATATCGAAAGTATCATTCAAGGCATCATCGGTAATAAAGGACGCGTTCACGTCGGCTTCGGTCAGGTTATCGACCAAGATTTTGATACGCCTGAAGCTCTTGCTGAAGAGATCGATCGTCAGATCCACGATAACTACAAGCTGTTCCCAGTTAACTTGCTAGCAGCGGAAAGAGAAGACGAGTCGATTACAGCTGCGGTTAAGCAAGAGTTTGAAGAGAAGTTATCGACTTTGCCACAAGGCGCTCGTCAATACTTGATCGATAGCTATGCGAACCCAGTGAAGAATATCGGCTAACGAGTGTTAGCAAACGAGTTCATTGATGGAACTGAAAAAGGAGCCTTAGGCTCCTTTTTTGTTGCTGACCATCTGCTTTTAAGACCTAAAGTTTGGGTTGAACTATCGAGCGACGGCGCCACCGAGTTCTAGGTTGGTTGGCCATGTGGTTACAGTGTTGCCGCCTAGATAGATGTTGCCTTTGACTGTCATGGTATCGGGAAACGTTGTGATCCCAGAACCACCTATATATAAGTCACCATCAATGATTATCCCGTTTGGTAGTTCTGTTAAAGGCGTACGAATCACGCTCAGATCGCCTTTCACTCTAAAGCCATTAGGTAGCCTCTGAAGTGGAGTATCAGTGAGGTTGATAAAACCACCCACTCTTACGCCTCTTGGCCAGCTGGTGATTTTGCTGCCAATTAAGTCGGCGTAGCCTTTTATCTTAATTCCAGTCGGAACTCGAGAGAGCTGGCTGTTAGAGCCTTTGAGGCTACCGTTAACTTCTAAGCCTTTAGGCAGGCGAGTGATCGCTGTGTTCTCTATATTTAGATTGCCATCAACAATTAACCCAGTGGGTAGTGATGTATAAGGCTTATTTCGTAGATATAAGTTTCCGTAATTGTCGAGATGGTTCAATATTTGATACTGATCGAGTGGTTCTGCAGTCACATTTGTTATGGTTAAAGAACCAATAATAAGTGCAATTATTCGGAGCATAACGAGCTTCTTATTACGATAGACGTTAACACTATAATGAAAAAATTATTCTCGCATAGTGTTTTACTCATTTGTTGGTAGGTAAATAGGAATCAGAGACAATGAAAGGTAAATCTATGATTCGAATAAAGCGTCAAATTCTGACAATTTTTGTGATTTTATCCGCGGTGCTTTGCTCAATATCAGCAAGTGCTAATAAAATAATATCAACGCCAGCAAAGGCGGCAGTCGTCGTCACTCAGAGTGGTTCACAGCAACGAGTTTGTTATTACAATGATAGGGCATATAGTGTCGGTGCTATCGTTGAGGTGTCGGGTGTTGTGATTAAATGTGCGGCTGAAAATGACTTTGAGACTAATGGTGCTCTAGGTTGGGTTGAAATAATAAAAAAAGACGAGCAATAAACTCGTCTTTTAATAGTGTGCGTGTAAGTGCTTATATTAGCGAGCTAGAGAGCGAGTCTTAAGTTCGAAAATAATCTTTTCAGCGCTTACTTCAAATTTAAAGCGTGCATGCAATTCTGTGCTTTCTTCAGTCATCTCTGACGCTTCAAATTCAACATTGCTAGACACTTGCTTTGCTAACTCAACGTACTTAGCGAATTCAGCTTCAATAAGGGCTTTAGAGTTACCGTAAACTGTTACCTCAGCAACATCGTCGCCTTCTTTGATGATGAACCCGATTTCGCCCGCGCAGCCGCAAGCTTCACATACGTCGTTGTTACCAATATCTTGGCTCATAAATAATCCTCTTACAAAATCTGAGGTTATTCTAACGAGCAATTTGAACTGTATCTACAAAAATTAAAATCTTTGAACTAATTTGCATTGGTATGCTATGTTGTTTGTTACGGGGTTAAATGAATATGTACATTCGCGCCGACAAATATGTATGTGATCTATCTCATGTTTTGTTGAAAAGCAGTGTCATTAATTTGTTAGAATATCATTCAGTTAGTTGCGTCGTGACTAATTTTATAAGACTATCTATTGCTTGATAGGTATTTATACAATGAATTTATTGTTGGGTATTTGATATTCTAAGTAGTTATTTTAGATTAACCACTTAGAGCGGTAAGGTTACTTTCGAAGAATAATTAGACAAAGTGCCCAAAGAGGCAGCACTGTAAAGTTGTTTATGCGAAGTACTGGTGGGTATTTTAATGGAAATACTTGCGAAAAAATGCCTTGCTCACATAATGCTGATAACAATTTTCATTCTGACTTCATTTGATTGAGTTAGATGGATTTACAAAGAGAAGAGCCTGAATATGCCAAAGCGTAGTAAAGAAGATACAGAAATCACAATCCAGAAGATCATGGATGCCGTTGTAGACCAGTTACTAAGGTTGGGTTACGACAAGATGTCATACACGACGTTGAGTCAACAAACAGGCGTTTCTCGTACAGGTATTAGTCATCACTTTCCAAAGAAAACGGATTTTACTGCTGCTCTAGACGGTCGTATTTTCAAGATGTTCATGGAACACATTGACTTCGAAAATGGCCTTGACGCATTTTCAGCTAGCTGGGTTGCAGCACTTGAAGACGCTGAGTTCCTAGCAATCTTACGTTTACTTTTCCATCATATCGTTACTGCTGAGAGCGCTCATGAGTTCGCTGCAAACGGTATTGATCGTCTATACAAGCTGACTGAAACTCAGTTTGGCGATTCTAGCGGTAAAGAACTTGAGTGGTTGATTGGTAAATCATTGATTCGAATGAGCCAATAATCAACACACAATGAAAGAAGCTCCTGAGGGGGCTTTTTTTGTGCCTGCAATTTCATTTATCTCGCTCTTTTTCTCTTGCTCTCACACCGTTGCCGCTAACTGTATTTAGTTCCAAATGAAGTTATTTCTTTTCTTTTTAAATGCTTACGTTTGCCTCTTATATTCAATCTTAGTTGCAAAAAACTAAGCAACACTAACTGATACTGTTTATTTCTAGAGCCTCAAACGCTCGGAGTGAGACGTTGTGGGGTTCATTGCTATGGTTGCTAATAAAATTAAGTTTAAGGCGAGAGAGAGGCTATGAGCCAATAAAAAGCCTCGATAAAATCGAGGCTTAGAATGGCTTAATTGTTATTAGGAACGAATACTCAAAATGAGTAGGTTCTAAATCGAGTCTATTGGGCGGGGTGAACCTGAGGAAAGCTCATGGTAGGGTGCTTTTCTACGATACTCTTGTAGCCGTATACATCCTCAATCATCGAAGGTTGAAGAGCCTCCCAAGGGCTGCCATCGCAAACCAAGCTACCGTCTTTTAATACTACGAGTCGATCAGAATATTGAGCGGCTAGGTTTAGGTCGTGCAAAACCACGATAACGGAGGCATTGTGGTTGTCGGCTAGCTCTCTCGCGATTTTTAAAGTGTTGTGCTGGTGGGCGAGATCCAGTGCTGATGTCGGTTCATCGAGCATTAAGATGCATTGGTCACCAGAGTGGTGAAGCTGAGTTAACACTCGAGCTAAGTGAACGCGCTGTTTTTCACCGCCAGATAGCGAGGGGTAGAGCCTTTCACTCAGGTGAGTGACATCAGCAACATCCATTTTTTGTCTAGCGATACTAGTGAGCTTTTTGTTGGATTCTTGCAGAGGAATACCACCAAGTTCGACAACTTCGTGCGCCAGAAATGGGAAGGTCAAGGTACTGTGTTGAGGAAGCATCGCCAAGTGTTTCGCCAGTTTCTGAGAAGGCCACTTGTCTTTGGTGTGCCCAAAATACTGGATATCACCCTTGCTCGATATCTCCTGACATAAGGCTTTTAGCAGTGTGCTTTTTCCTGCGCCGTTTGGTCCAAGCAGTGTTGTTACCTTTCCTGCTTCAATCTCAATAGAAACGCCATCTAATATCACTTTACTGCCGAACTTCACTTCGATATCGGTCGCTTTTAACGCTGAAGGAAACATTAAAGGATTCTCCCTTTCTGTTGAAATAGAAGGTACAAGAAGAATGGAGCACCGATAATCGCAGTGACAATACCCACTGGCAGCTCTGCTGGTGCCAATACCACGCGTGAGAACATGTCTGCGGCGGTTAGCAGTAGTGCGCCTAGCACCGCTGACAATGGCAATAGAACTCGGTGGTCAGGGCCTGCCAACATGCGACTTAAATGAGGTATCACTAGGCCAATAAAACCAATCATGCCAGATAGGCTAACTGTGATACCAACGCCTGCGGCAGTCAGTAGAATCAGCTTTCGCTTGAGTTTCTGTACTGGGATGCCAAGGTGTTGCGCTTCTGACTCACCCAGTAATAGAGCATTCAGTGACATTGCTTGGCGGTAGAAAACAACAAACAACCCAACGAGTGTGATAGCAGCCAGTAAAATACCTGACCACTTAGCGCCCGCCAGTGAACCCATCGACCACAATGAAAGATCACGCAGCATTTGGTCATCAGCAATGAAATTCAAGAAGCCAATACCAGCGCCAGAGAGCGCACTGATCGCTACACCCGCCAACAACATGATGGTGACAGAGGTGCCGAATTTGCCAGTACCAAGCTTGTAAACGAGCAGTGTGGTTAAAGCACCGCCAAGAAAAGCGAACACAGGAACCGCAGCAAAGTTCATGAAAGCAGGGTATTGAAGCGATAGCTCAGAGAAAAGCACGATGGCCAGTGCTGCACCTAGCGCCGCACCAGCAGACACACCAATGATTCCAGGTTCAGCAAGCGGGTTTCGAAATAAGCCCTGCATGACAGCGCCACATAACGCGAGAATCGCACCAATCAACATGCACAATATGGTTCTAGGCAATCGAATTTCTTGAATGACTAAGTTGATGTGAGGTGCTAAGTCATTGTTTCGGTTAATTAAGCTTGTAGCGCTGTCCGCCAAGCTGATGTTCATTGGCCCAACAGTGATTGAGTACAGCGCGACAAAGGCTAGGGTTGCACCTAGGCCTAACATCGATGTTTTCAGTGGGACGGATCGTAACAACATAAAGGGCCTCAATATCTATCGCTAACTTTAATTCCTTCTACCAACAACGTGAGTCTGTGGATAAAGGGAAGTGGAATAGCGATAGCAGAAATAGGGTAGTCGAGTTATAGCGGATAGATAAGTGCGTTTAATCGCTTAGCTTCTGAGAGGCTTTCCAGACCAAGTCCGCCAACCAAAGCACTGCCATTTACGGTAATGATTTGCTTGTTCATGCCTGCTGGAGTCGCCGCTAACATAGGTAATGATTTAAGGATGGCATCCGCGCCGCCCATTTTTTGGTAGCTACGACCACTGACTAAGATCACATCTGGCTGCATTTCTACCAGTGATTCCATTGAAAGTGGCTTGTAAGACGTTAGGCTCTGAGCGGCAGGGTTGATACCACCAGCTAACTCGATGATTGCGTTTGGCGAAGTCTCACCACCGGCAACGTTCGCAGGGCGACCTTCATGCAACAACAGGAAAAGCACCTTCTTCGTTTCGTTGCTTGATACTTGGTTCGCTTTCAGTGCAGCAATCTTCTGATTTACTTCAGCTTTAACTTGCTGTGACTGTTCTTCGGTATGGGTAATCTTGGCGATTTGGTCGATACGCTTTAACAGCCCTTCAACGTTTGCTTCAGTATTCACAATCTCGACATCAACGCCTGCCGATTTTAATTGAGAGATCGCGTTGTCTGGTCCCATTTCATCAGAACCAATCAGTGTGGTTGGCTCTAGGGCAAGTAAACCTTCCGCAGACAGGTTTCTGTGGTAGCCAATCTTTGGTAGGTTTTCAGACTGAGGAAAGTGGCTGGTTACATCTATCGCGACTAACTGCTCTTCAGCACCCAATGCCAAAACCAACTCAGTAACGGCACTGCCTGCACTGATGATTCGAGGTTGTTCAGTGTCGTTGGCCATTGCGGTTGGTGCGCTAAGTGCTAAGCTCATTGCGGCCACTGAAAGAAGGTGTGTCTTGATCTTTAATTTATTGAGCACGTTTAAGTTGTTCATAATATTTATCTTTATACTTTCTTGTGATGGAGAGTAATTGCGAAGATACTCAGTGAGAAGTCCGTTCGCATTGTGAGTTCGAATCTATAGAGAGGTTTAGCTCTGGCTATTTGGTCTTAGTAACTAGAGCCTAACCTCATGAAAATAGAGAGTTGTTCTAGCCATCGTCAGTGAGCAATTGAGTCGCTGGTATTCCGTTCTCTTGAAGGAATGAAAGCAACTTCACTAGGTTCTCCACGTTGGCAGCTTTATCTGCGCCAATGATGATCGGCTTTTTATCCGCAGAACCTGTCTCTTCTAACAAGGCTATCTTGAAATTTTCCCAGTCGATGTACTCTTGGCCGTTAATCGCCCAGTAGGGTTCGTGGTCTAAAATATTGACACTAATCGAATCTTTGTGGACTTCAGAAACGTTTTTGACATCCGAGCTTGGCAGCTCAACTTCTAGCGATTCCAGCTTTACCGATGCAGTAAGCAATAGGAAAACCATCACGATAAAAATGATGTCGAGTAACGGCGTTAAGTCAGGAGCCAGGCTCTGTGTGTTCGATGAGTGGGGCGTTTTAATCATGCTTGGCTCACATCACCGATAGAGGTTTTGTTGTCAGGCTTACCTTGAGTATCATCGGATTGATTCGTTTGAATCGACATGCCTTCTAGCCACACATTCACATAGTTCAGAGTATGTTCTAACTGAGCAAGCACTCGGTCAGCCCAAAGGCCTAATAGTTGTGCACCTGAAATAGCAGGAAGTGCAATCATCAAGCCTGCGGCAGTCGTTCTCATTGCTAATCCAAGACCGTCTGCCAAATCATTGGGCGTGATGCTGCCTGTTGTCGCGGCAACACCTTTGAACATTTCAATAAGGCCAAGTACCGTGCCAAGCAAGCCGATGAGTGGGCTGATCACGCCGATCAAACCAAGCAGTCTTAAACCTGCATGAAGCTGGTGGCGTTTTTCTTGTAGCCAAATGCCAGCAGCATCTTCACGCAACCCTTTTGAGAAAGAGTGGTGAGCAAGCAACATTGACACGCCCTTGTACAGTAGCGGGCGTTTATCTGAAATCGACTGAGCAAGCGCTTCAATCTCTTTACTGTTGGTTGGTGAGATTTGGTTTAGCTCACGACGAATGGCTCGTTTGCCCACACCAATGCTGAGCATGACTTGGAATACACGCTCTGCGATGATCATTGCTGTTAGTGCTGAACAGATAAGAAGAGGCCAAGCCATTAAGCCCAGCTGATCTTGTAAGTAACTGATTTGTTGCATGATTAATCCAACCTAAAACGAACAGGTATTTGTACTCGGTGAGCAATCGCTCGACCATTGACAGTATGAGGTGAGAATTTCCATTGTTTAATGGCGTCTAAAGCGGCGTTATCGAGCATTAGTGCGCCTGATGAATTTACTAATGCTTGTTTAATTTGTTTGCCTTCTGCGTCTAACCAGATCTCATAAGTTGCAACACCTTCAACGCCACGACGTCTGGCTTGGCGAGGATAATTCGGCGGTGTAGGGCGTGCAGAAAAAGAAGGCTTAGTGATTAGCACTGGCTCTTGGTTTGATACGCCTTGGTTTACTTCCTGAGGTTGGTTGGCAGACTCGTCCATATTCTTATCGACTTTCTTGTCGGCCAACTTCTCTGCTTGAGTGGCTGGTTTCAGCTCTGGGTGTTCTCTTTTAACTACCTTTTTCTCAGTCACTGGTTTCTTTTGAACTAGCTTTTTCTCGACGACCTTCTTCTCAATTACTTTTTTCTCAACTTTCTTTGACTGAGGCTTATTGGTGAGTGCTTTTTTCTTTGGGGTTGGCTTAGCTTGCTTTGGCTCAACCGTTTTTGGTTCGACTGGTTTAGGTTCGGCTTGCGAGACTGTTTCTTTTACTGGCTCTGGTTCAACAGGTTCTGTGATTGTTTTTTGCTGAGCTTGTGAAGGAATGCTCTTAGGAGTGAAGTTGATCGATACGGTGCTCGATTGGCTACCTGCAGGCATCGCAAATACTTTGGATTCTTGAGCGACAAACAACAACGCTGCATGAATCACTAACGATGCTCCGCCTGCAATAACATATCTAGGAACGTTCACAGTCAATCCTTTACCAAATCAAAATTCTGTATCGGATTATTGCTTAGAATCTAAATAAGATCAATTATCAATTGCATTATCATTTGCGTGTATCTATGCTTCTCTCAGTTTTTAGCGAATAGTCTTCCAGGCTTTGCTATGTAAGTGTTTAGAGAGATTATATGAGTCTTGATATTTATAAATTTGACGAATCAATCTTGGGTGTTTCTAGCCCTGATCCGCTTCGTTTTGCGTTTGCCAAAAAGCATTCTGCACACGCCGGAGGAAGTTCAATTCCGGTCGACCCCAGTAAGAAGTTAGAACTCTTTGATGAACTGATGCTAAGCGAAGGGGAAAAACAGGATAAACGTTGCCTGTATATCCACATTCCTTTCTGCCGTGTGCGCTGTACGTTCTGTAACTTCTTCCAAAATGCTGCAAGCCGAAAATTAGTGGATGAGTACTTCGATGCTCTGATGGTTGAGTTAAAGCAGAAAGCCAAAACGCCTTGGGCTCAGTCTGGATTATTTCATGCTGTTTATATCGGCGGGGGAACCCCAACCGATTTATCGCCTAAACAAGTCGAGTTATTAGGCAAGGCTATCCGCCAACACTTCCCACTCGCCAATGATGTGGAAATGACCTTAGAAGGGCGCATCAATCGATTTGGCGACGAGATGTTTGATCGTGCGCTTGAAGGTGGCTTCAATCGTTTCTCATTCGGTATTCAAAGTTTCAATACTCAAGTTCGACGCAGTGCTAAACGCCTAGATGACCGAGAGGTTGTGCTAGAACGTATCAGTTCACTAAGCCGTACTGAGCAAGCACCAATCGTTCTTGATTTGCTATACGGATTACCACACCAATCTATGGAAGTGTTCCAACAAGATTTAGAAGACTACATGTCTACTGGCGCACACGGCATTGACCTCTACCAACTGATTGTTGCGGGCAATGCACCTATGCTTAATCTTGTTGAGAAAGGAAAAATCCCACCGCCTGCGAATACGCCAGATAAGGCGAGTATGTACTTGGCGGGTGTGGAGTTCATGGCAAAAAATAAGGTCAAGCAACTGAGCGTAAACCACTGGACTCGTGATAACCGCGAACGCAGCATTTACAACAGCTTAGCGAAAACTTATGCCGAGGTTCTACCCATTGGTTGTGGCGCTGGTGGCAACATCGGCGGTCATGGTGTGATGCAGCATCGAACTTTAGACAGCTACATGGAGTCTATAAAGCAAGGTCAATTACCTATTGCCATGATGACGAAACAAAGCTCATTAGAGCCTATCTTCTCAACATTAAAGGCAGGTTTCGATTCTGGTGTTGTTAGAAGAAGTACGTTGCCGACCTTTATGGGACAAGACACGTTCGATTACTTGAAGCCTCTGTTCTCACATTGGGAAAAGAATGGCTTGGTTGAGCTTTCGGAAGATTATCTGAGCCTGACTGTTGCTGGCAGCTTCTGGGCAGTAAGCCTCGCTCAGAGTGTGATTCAAGTGCTTAACGCTGAATATCAAGCGATGCACCCAGCGCCGAAAGCGTCAGGTTCGGGCGTTCACCCGCATGCAAGCTTGAAGCACGCTTAATATCGAATTTTAAATTTAAAACTTACGTAAATTACTCGTTTATACGGAAATATATTCAATGACAGATACAACATTAGAAATGACAGAAACTCTAGAACAACGTGTCGCTCGCATTCTAGAAGAAGAACCAAAACTGCTTCCTACTGCGATTGCTGAGAAGCTAGGTGTTTCAGAAGTTGAAGTGGTAGCTGCTTTTCCAAACGACATGGCAGTGATGCTAGATGGCAGCCGTGCTCAAGAAATTCTAGAAGGATTAGTGGGTTGGGGCCCTGTGACCACAATCGTGCATTCATTCGGCTCAATCTTTGAAGTAAAAGCGCCGTTCCCTAAAGGTAAAGTAGCGCGTGGTTACTACAATCTGATGGGCAAAGAAGGCGAGCTTCATGGTCACCTGAAACTCGACAATGTCAAACAGATCGGTTTAGTGAGCAAAGCGTTCATGGGTCGTGAAAGTCATTACTTCGGTTTCTTCAGTGAAACGGGCGAGAATATTTTTAAGATTTACCTAGGCCGCAACGAAAAGCGTGAGCTGATTGCCGACCAAGTAGAACGCTTCAAAGCGCTAAAAGAACAAGCTTAAGCACAGTTAACGGCAAGCTTAACTAAGGTTGCCAACTGGCTTAAACAAGACATCAATGCTCGAGGATCGTTTAGTTCGCTAATGATCGCTCAACCTCGGGCAAAAATAATAAATCAGAGAAAGTGAATAAAGGAATTACCCATGGAACAGCAAGTAAAACAAGAACGTCTACAAGGTCGCCTAGGTCCAGAAATTAAAGAGTTTCGCCAAGATCGCCGTACCCTTCAACTTGCAACGGTTGATGAAGAAGGCCGCCCAAACGTAAGTTACGCACCTTTCGTTCAGAACCAAGAAGGTTACTTTGTTCTAATTTCTGATATCGCTCGTCATGCTCGTAACTTGAAAGCAAACCCTCAAGTGTCTTTGATGATGATTGAAGACGAAGAGAGCTCGAAGCAGCTTTACGCACGTAAGCGTCTAACGTTTGATGCGCAAGCGAGCGTTGTAGAACGTGAAACGGAGCTTTGGACTCAAGTTATCGGCCAGATGCAAGAGCGTTTCGGCGAGATCATCGATGGTTTGAGCCAGCTTCAAGATTTCTCTCTGTTCAACCTTAAAGCAGATAACGGACTGTTCGTGAAAGGTTTTGGTCAAGCATATCAAGTATCAGGCGACGATTTGGTGGATTTCGTTCACCTGCAAGAAGGCCACAAAAAAGTGTCTAACGAGTAATCTCGTTTAACCTACTTCTTCAGGAGCCCTCCAATGTGAGGGCTTTTTGCTATCTCATTATCAAGCAGGGAAACTGCGGGTCTTTTAGCTAATAAACTCAGACTCAATCAAAGAGTTTGGTATATTGGCGTTTGATGATTATTTATGTGTAAGGATCGGTACGTGAAACCAGTAAGTCGAGATTGGGACGAGTTCTGTTACCCATTTATCTATGAAGACAGTCCTATCTGTGATTTTGAGATTTTGTCGGATGAACTTTGTTGCCGAGTTGGGCTGGTGTTGTCTTTAGAGCTAGAGCCTCAGGTTCGCGAGATCCTGCAACGCTTGCAGCCAAACATCTATCACTTGAATGGCTCTGTGCGCGGTAAGCTTGCCATCACCGAATTTGAATTGGTCGAGCTCAAGCAAGACTATCACCGTATCCGTGAGCAGCTAGAAGGTGGTTTTAAAGGCTTTGTTTTACCCGGTGGGCACCGAGTGTCTAGCGAGCTTCACTTGTGTCGTTGTCAGGCTAAAAAGGTCGTGCGAGCGCTAGTCAGTATTGAGCATCATGAAAGCAAAAAGTCACCAGACCCGATTCTTTTTAAATACGCAAACCTAGTCGCGAACACTCTCTATGCGTTGGCCTCTTTTACCAATCATGTCAATGAAGTCGAGGAAGTGGAATTTGTGAGTAAGAGCTATTCTATGCCAAAGAAGTCTATGCCAGAAAACAAAGACTAACGGTTGGCTCTATTCTCATTCAGGTTGGAATAAATAACAGACAAAGAAGCTAAACAACGAGTTGATACTTGGTTTAGCTTCTAAAACAGAGCCTAAGCAGCCGTAGAGGCGTCGTTTAATACTTTTGCGCCGCGTAACATGGCTTCGATTAATTCGCCCGCGTTAAACTTCTCAAGCGCTTCATGTGCCCCCACCTGATTGGCACGGTCAACACAGATTTCACTGGACAATGATGTGTGCAAAATACAGTAAGCATGACTCAATGCGCTGTCGTTCTGCACTTCAAACGCAAGCTCATAACCATCTAAACCTGGCATCTCGATATCACTCACCAGAAGGTCAATGGCATTGCCAGCGCTGGCTTGGCGTCGCATTAGGTCGATGGCGTCTAAGCCGTTGTTACAAATGCTGTAAGGGATGTTGATGCTGTCTAAGGCATCAGATAACTGTTTACGCGCAATCAAAGAGTCATCCACCAATAAGATGTTCAATGCTTTGAGGCGTTCTCTCTCTACATCGGTCAGCATCGGGATATGCGCATTTTCATAATCTGGGTAGATCTTAGAAAGCAGCAGTTCCACGTCGAGCATTTGTACAATACGGTCTTCAAAACGCGTAATACCCGTTACAAAAACATTGCGACCCACACTGGTGGGTGGAGATTCAATACTCTTCCAGTCGCATTCAATGATCTTATCAATCGAACGAACCAAGAACGCCACAACGGTTCTTAAACAGTCGGTGACGATGAGTACGCAATCTTGGTATTCAGCGGGTGTTATCGGACGGAAGCCAATCGCAGCGGACATATCAATCACAGGAACCGTAAGGTCGCGGATAGTCACTGTACCAATCACGTGATGATGAGAGTAGGGGATCTGAGTCATCGGCTGAAAAGGGACGATCTCTCTGACCTTAAGCGTGCCAATCGCAAAACTTTGAGTGAGG
The DNA here is from genome assembly GCF_003050065.1 of Vibrio sp. 10N.286.51.C3. NCBI lineage: Bacteria > Pseudomonadati > Pseudomonadota > Gammaproteobacteria > Vibrionales > Vibrionaceae > Vibrio > Vibrio sp. 10N.286.51.C3. The sequence goes on from NZ_PIGC01000001.1 coordinate 217,924, forward strand.
GATAACTTGAACATCAACATTCCCTGTGACTGACTCGCTTTACTGATCGGTTTGGCCATAAGTGGCTCCTACTTAATACGCGCTTAATTTATAAGGATTAATTTAAAGGGAAATGGAAGCCGCAGCAAGTCGCGATGCGGTTTTTAGTGGCCTTTAAGGCAGTTGTTTTCGCTTATAGAGTGAAGAATAGCGGTTCTTGGGTTAAAATCACGCTAAACGCTGGCTGTCGATGGATTTATGTCGATAAGCCGTTAGCGGCAAACAGATTTACAACAGTCAGTTCATTAGCGATGTTCAAAGCAACCGTCGAAAGTAAACTGGCAGCAACAAACTGAGAATTATCATGGCAAGAACAGCAGCAGCGCTTCATATTTTGGTGAAGCATAAAGAACTAGCAGAAGACATCATGACGCAGCTTAAAAAGGGCGCTAAATTTCAAACGCTAGCGAAGAAACATTCAACCTGTCCATCAGGTAAAAAGGGCGGCGACCTAGGCGAGTTCAAAAAAGGTCAAATGGTGCCTCAGTTTGATAAGGTTTGTTTCTCTGGCGAGACGCTAGTACCACACCTTGTGAAAACAAAATTTGGTTGGCATGTGGTTAAGGTTCTTTACAGAACTTAGCAATAAATATGTGATAGATTGAATAAAAGGAGCGTATATACGCTCCTTTTTTGTGACTTTTTTGCGCGTTTTAAAGCAATACGGTTGAGTGTTCATCCCAGACGTTATGCGATAATTAGCGCTACGCCCTTAACTATCCGCCGTGACTAATCGTTGGGAGGAGGAGGGTTTTTAATGAGTAACTCATATAATAAATGCCATTCTTAAGGAAATTTATGCAGCTTTGCCTTTTAGCCTTTGTATTTATCTAGAAAGCTGTAAACGAGTTTGGTAGGAGAACACCATGGAGAGTTCAGCTATGTTAAGCAACCCAGCGACAGATGTCATATTGCATGCCTTTGACTGGTGCTACGCTGACGTAATGAAGAACGCCCCACTGATCCAAGAGTTGGGTTATAAATCTGTTTTAGTTTCACCAGCAATGAAGTCATTACGTGGTCCTAAAGGCTGCGATCGAGATTCTGGTACTCAATGGTGGCAACGCTATCAGCCGCAAGACTATCGTGTGATTGATAATCAGTTGGGTGACACACAAGATTTTAAAGCGATGGTCGACACGTTAAAGCAACATGGGCTTCGTACCTATGTAGACGTCGTGTTTAACCACATGGCCAACGAATCGGGCATCCGCGGCGATTTAACGTACCCCAACCAGCAAGACATGACGTCTTATCAAAAAGATGCTGACTATTACGAATCGATCCGCTTGTTTGGTGATCTTTCTAAGCCTTTATTTGATGAAAACGACTTCGTGGAAGCGTTTGGTATCAAGAACTGGAAAGACACTTGGGAAGTGCAAAACGGACGTATTACCGGTGGCGCTAGCGATCCTGGCCTGCCAACGCTGTTGGATAACGATAATGTGGTTGCGCAACAGCGAGCGTATCTAAAAGCCTTGAAAGCGATTGGTGTGAAAGGATTTCGCATTGATGCGGCAAAGCACATGACACTAGCACACCTACGTAAGGTGTGGACTGATGACATCTGCGAAGAAATGCACATCTTCGGTGAGATCATTACCGATGGCGGTGCGACAGAAGAAGAGTATGAGCTTTTCCTTGAGCCATACCTTAAACACACTCGTTTAGGGGCGTACGATTTCCCGTTGTTCAACACCATCTTCAAAGCATTTGAAGAGCAGGGCAGCTTTAAGTCTTTGATTAACCCTTACTGTTTTGGTCAAGCTCTGTCGAACATGCGAGCTATCACGTTTGCAGTAACTCATGATATTCCAAACAACGAGGTGTTTTTGGAGCATGTGATGGAGGAAGTGGACGAGCGATTGGCTCATGCTTTCATTCTTGGTCGAGATGGCGGTGTGCCACTGGTTTACAGTGAATTAAGCACCAGCGGTATTTTAGATGAGAATGGTCAGCCTCGTTGGCTTAACGATTGGCAAGCACCTTACATGAAAAACATGATTCAATTTCATAACCATGTTCATGGCGAAGCGATGCGTGTGGTTGAAGCGAATGATGATTTGCTGGTGTTTGTTCGTGGTGATAAAGGCATTGTGGTGATCAACAAGTCGAAACGAAGCAAAACAGCCTCATTAAATTGGACTGGTGCAGTGACCGATTTATTGTCTGGAAAAGTGTTCGACTGTGTTGGTAAGGACTTAACTATTAAGGTTGAACCCAACCAGTGCATGATGTTGACGACGAACGAATTGAAGCCTGTCATGAGTTAACTCGGATAGGCTAGAAAGAGAAGCCCCGCTTACTGGTAATCAGTAAGCGGGGCTTTTTATTTGAAGCTGTTTATTAGTTACTAAACAGAGTGCTAGTTTAACGGTAAGACGGTTAAACCGTAAACTTGTTCAATAGCTCGTCTTGTTGGCGAACATTGTCCGTTTGAACCTGCATTGCTGTGTTCGCTTCTTGAGCCGCGTTTGACACTTGTGTTGAAAGGTCTTTGATCTTAACTGTGTTGTTATTGATCTCTTCCGCTACCAAGCTCTGCTCTTCTGCTGCTGAAGCAATCTGAATGTTCATATCTGAGATGCGTTGAATCGCGTCACGGATGCGGTCAAGTGAAGAGTTGGCTTGCTGAGCGCGTTCAACGGCGTCAGTTGCGGTATCTTTACTTTGGTTCATCGCGTTCGATACCGAACTTGCACCCGCTTGGAGCTGCTCAATCATGTTGCGGATTTCAGTGGTCGATTCTTGAGTACGCTGCGCCAGTGTACGAACTTCATCGGCTACGACTGCGAAACCACGGCCTGATTCACCAGCACGAGCCGCTTCTATCGCTGCGTTCAATGCCAGTAGGTTGGTTTGGTCTGCAATATCATTGATTACCTTGAGAATCGTTTCGATGTTTGCTGTTGCTGATTCAAGTACTTGTACTTCAGCAACTGCTTGGTCGATGCGCTCAGATAGGTTATCAATCGCTTGAGTGGTGTCACTAACTACAGAAGTGCCGTCTAGCGTTGCTTCGTCAGCTTCACGAGCAGCCGCCGCCGCACCTTGAGCATTGTTGGCGACTTCTGTTGCCGTAACTGCCATCTCGTTCATTGCGGTTGCTAGTTGTTCAAGCTCTTGTAGTTGCGTATTCATCGCGTTTGCTGATTCGCCTGCACCTTTAACGGTGATTTCAGTGCCACGCTTAATCTCAACACCAATCGCTTTCGATTGAATGATTTGATTTTGCAGGTTTTCAGTAAAGGTGTTGAAGCCTTTCGCCAGATCAGAGAACTCTTGGTCGGTATTGGTATCTAGGCGCTTAGTTAGGTCGCCTTGTCCGCTCGCGACATCTTGAATTGCTTGGTTAAGCGCATCAAGTGGACGCATTAATACACGAATCAGAACAGTCAGGGCGATGATGCTAAGAATAACGGCAATCAATGAATAGATCATTGAGCTGTTTTTCAAGTCTTCAACGGTTTGGTAAGCGATCTCTTCGTCAAGGATGGCACCTATGTACCAATCTTCACTCGGAATGTGCGTGAAATTAACCAAGAACATTTTACCATCGACTTCAATTTCCTGAGAGCCTTCACGAATAGTCGCTTGAGGCATGTAGCTTGAAAGCGATTCACCGTTGTTTTTCGCATTCGGGTGAGCAATCGTGGTGCCGTCAGCAGTGACTAGGAATAGGTAACCCGCGTCAAACAAGTTTACTTGGTTGACTAAGGTCGCAAGGTTGGTCAGTTCTAGGTCGTAGAACATACCTGCAGTAAAGCGGCCGTTGTCTTTAACTGGCGTACCTACTGAGATGATGACTTTTTTGCTTGATGCATCCACGTAAGGAGCGGTCACGACTAAACTGTTTTTGGATTTAGCATCAATGTACCAAGGACGGATTCGCGGGTCGTAATCTGGACCTGCATCCCAACCATCGTCATTCTCAATAACGAAACCGTTTGCTTCATAACCAAAACCAACCGCTAGGAAGCTGTTTTTAAGCTTTGGCTTTTCTAAGATTTCTTTAACGTAAGCGCGATCTTCAGGGTTGATCTCGATGACTTCAGTCGTCGATTGAGCCAAGGCTTTCTTGGCGTTCATCTCTGATTCGACGGTGTTTTTAACGCCGGAGACCATCTCTTTTAGGCTCGCATTGACGTGGTTTTCTACAGCGCTTCTTACGGTGTAAAGTTGTTGTATTGAAAGCAATGATACTGTCACTAGCAGCAAGGCTGATGATGCAGCAACCACCTTATGGCTAAATTTCATTGAGTTTTCCCCTTCTTACAGGCTTTGCGAAGACTAAAGTTAATTGTGTTTTTGTAATTATATATATCGACTAGATTGAATTTTACTTGAATGTAATTTCACAAAATAGACTACAAAAATACAACAACCTAAACAATACAAAATTCACTAAATCACATATTGGTTACTTTTAGTATTTGGTTCAATGGGTTGAAGAATTGATCTGTCTGGAGGTGGAAGAAATTAATAATGTATTAATTTTGTGTTTATGTATGTAGTTCTCGATTTAAAAGAGGCCGGGGTAAAATTGATATGAAATCGAGTGATATGCCAGCTTTATATATTTCTGAGGTTTTGAGTTGACGTGTGAATGTATTCCGTACAAAAAAAAGCCCCACAAAAGTGAGGCTTATAATTCTTTCTGCTTATTTACTTATATAAGTAGCATCTAATTTAGAATATTAGGTGAGCTACACCAGCGATAACTGGAAGCGTAATTAACGTACGCAGAATAAAGATAATAAACAGTTCCAAGATGTTCACTGGGATCTTACTGCCTAGAAGTAGAGCGCCTACTTCGGACATGTAGATTAGTTGAGTTACCGACATTGCTGCAATAACAAAGCGAGTCATCTCGTTGTCAATAGAAGCTGCAAGGATAGCTGGGATAAACATATCCGCAAAACCAACAACAATAGTCTCCGATGCAGCAACGGCTTCAGGTACACCAAGTAACTCTAGGAATGGAATGAAAGGCTGGCCTAGGAACGAGAATACAGAAGTGTATTCCGCAATCACCAACGCCATGGTACCTAGACCCATAACCACAGGCAGTACACCAAAGACCATATCTACAGCATTGCGAACGCCTTCGCCAAATACAGATTTAGCCGACTTAACTTGTGATGCTTTGTTTACCGCTAGCTCAAGACCCCAAGAGAATGTTGAGTGACCCGCTGGGATTGCATCAGCGTCTTTGTGCGGCTTGCTACCGTCAATGAAGGTGTCTTTCTTCATGCTTAGTGGTGGAAGACGAGGGATGATTACCGCTGCCACAATACCCGCTAGACAGATTGCTGCGTAGAAAGGTAGGAACAAGTGCTCTAACTCTACTTGTGCAATTACCACAAGGCTAAATGTAATCGATACTGCCGAGAAAGTCGTACCAACAACTGCAGCTTCACGCTGAGTGTAGAACTTCTTCTCGTACTGTTTGCTGGTAAGAAGGATCCCAACGCTGCCATCACCTAACCAAGAAGCCATACAGTCGATAGCACTACGACCTGGTAGGTTGAAGATAGGGCGCATGATTTTACTTAATAGGGTGCCAAACAGCTCTAACAAACCGAAGTTAAGCAGCAGTGGCAGTAGTAAGCCAGCAAAAATAAATACTGAAAATAGAGTCGGTAGTAGCCCTTCTAAAACTAAGCCACCAGTGTTCTCTTCCCAAATAAATTCAGGGCCGACTTGGAAGAACGCCATGAACGCGGCTGCACCGCCAATTAAACGAACTAACAACCATAGTGGAGACGGGTTGAAAAGACCGTTTAAGAATGAATTCGATGTAATGAATGCAGGCTTGAAAATGGTGCTTAAAACGGAAGCTAAAGACATGAAGGCAACGATTGCAGTGATAATAGCAACTAGAGACTCACCGAAAACCGCTTGAATTGATTTGGCTAGAATAGCGACAGGGATCGTTAGATCACCTTGGTAGCTGATTGGTGCCATGAAAAGGAATAAACCAATCAGAGATGGGATTAAGAAAACCCAGAAACTGCCTTTAGATTTCTCTGGTTGAGCAGTATTCGTGTTGTTAGACATGTTAATTGTTCTCGTATTTCTACATGTAAAAAAGCCACATCCTTGGCGTTTTTATTCTCTAAACATCCGTATTTTCTCACTGGCTGCAAGATTACCCAGTATTGATAGCGCTTGCAATACTATTCATCAAATATCGTTAACTATTCACACTGGTTATTCTGCAACTCATTAAGAGTTTAGAATAAAGTGTTGCGAATGTTACGTAGTTTGAGGATATATTGCCAGATATTTATAAATTGATTGGAGTTTCAGTTCGATAAGTCAGGTAGAACCAGTAGCTAAGTGCGATAATGAAGGCGAAAGAGGCAGGGAAGGCCAGTGCCAAAATTTCGAAGCGTTGGAACAGACAAGCGCCACTTAAGCCGCCAAATAGGAAGCCAACGACAATGAACATCAGCAGTTTGGCCTTACGGCGGTCAAAAGGCATTCCTTTTAAGCGAGCGCCAATCATGATCCCAAGATCGGTAATGATCCCACTCATGTGTGTTGTTCGAATGATCGCCCCGCTGTAAGTGGTGATCATCGCGTTCTGCAGACCACACGCGGCTGAAGCGAAATACTGGCCTGAAGTGTAGCCTTGCAACAGTGCCCACAGCGCCAAGAACAGTAATCCACCCTCTATACATAAAGCAACACCGTAACGGCGGCCTAGCTTCAGGGCTTGGTTTTCAATAAAGAACCCACTGAAAGCTGCACCTAACATAAAGCTCATGATCACCAATAGGAGATGAATAGAAGCCGAAGTCGGTGTGAGCAAGCTACTGCCTAGTAAAGACATGGTGCCCGAGATGTGGGAAATGGCTTGATGCTGGAAACCAAGTAACCCAATAGCATTTACGCTACCAGCAAGGCCTGCTAACAGTAAGGCGCCGTATTCAACCCAGCGAGGTAGCTTAGAAATCATGTGGTTCACCCTGGGTTAGAAAGAGGAGCAGATTATAACGCTAGCGAAAAGATACGCTAGCGTTGTGGGGCGTTGATATTTGATCTTAGGCAACAGTATTGCAGTTTGCTCTAATACTGTTGCTATATAAAGATAACGGTCAATAGCGAACTAGTTGTAATGGCTCATTTGGTGGTCGAACTTAACCCATCCATGTTTGCGTTCTTCATAAACCGAAAAGCTTGGCACTGGGAAGTCTTGCTCTTTAAATAATCCGAGCGGGACGATATAAAAATCGGCGGCGGCAACCGACTGCAAAAGCATGGTGGTGCCACACTTGGGGCAAAACTGATAGGTGACTTCATTACCTGTATCGCTAATGCGTGAGAAAGAGGTCACTTCACCGCTGAGTGTGATTTGCTCCATTGGAAACCGAGCCTGAACACCGAATACACTTCCGGTGCGTTTCTGACACTCATAGCAATGACACATAGAGGTGCGTTGAGGTTCGCCTCGGCATACTAGGTTGACTGCTCTACAGCGGCATTCGCAACTTCTGATATTTCTATCTTTAATATGATTGATATCCATCCATGCTCCACTTCTGGTTAACCCTGTATTGATAATTATACTAAAGCCCTTTATGGTCTGCACAACTGGATGAAAACAAAAGAATATAATTGCTCATGAAAAAGAAAATCTTACCTATTCCTCTGATTCTACTGATTCCAATTGTCATGTTGTTTGTGGTGATAGTAGCGGGTATTTATCGCTTTAGCTTAAGTGATGAAGAGATCTTGGCGAAGTTTCCTTCTTCTCAAGTGAGTTATGACCCAGTTGTAGAAAACGTTTTTGATTTGAAGACGACCAACCCATGGACAATTAAAGTTCCAGAAACTAACGCCTACGCTTTTATCAATGAAGTCGATGAACCTAGAGCAATCGCGTTTGGACGCTATGACTCAGGGGTTGAGCGCGGTGTGATAACGGTAGACACCAATAACCTTTCAGCTGTCACGCTGGGCAAAGCGAGTTTCTTTGTCGCGCCGATGTGGATATCTAACCAAGGCAGTGGTGTATTCTATTACCTTGGTTTGTTTAAACATGATCAGCAACGAAGCCGTGTCGTGTTAGTTGACCAGCTTTTCTTAGGCGATCGCGTGCAAATTCAGACTTTGGATGTCACTCAGCAGCCACATTCGCAATCACAGAAAAAACTCACAGGGGAAGGTTTTATCGGCTTTACTCAGCATTCTGAGGAACAATCCTTTGCAGAAGCCCCTTCTGAAAAGGTGTTGATGAGCTTTTCTTTTGATACGCAATCAATTGGTAAGCAATAGCGTTTTCGTTTGTGCAAGGATTTGTTGTTTATGTGAGCCAAATTACATATTATCTTAATAAGATGAATGAAATTTAGACACTTTTTTATGCTTGTGTCTGCTTACTTTTACAAATGGAGCTTGCGAATGATTAATAAACGTTTTTTTAAGACGAAAGATGAAGTGGAAGTGACCTTCGAGCTAGAAGCTCAAGAAGCGAACTCTGTATCGATTGTTGCTGACTTCCTTGACTGGAAAGCTACCCCAATGAAAAAACTGGCGAAAGGGAAGGTTTACAAGTTTAAAACTCGTCTACCTAAAGATGGCGAGTTTCAATTCCGCTACCTAGTTGACGATCAACAATGGGTAAACGATTCGAATGCCGACCGTTATATACCAAATGAATTTGGTGAAGACAACTGCCTAGTGTCGACGGTTAACGCTTAACCACTTTATAATAATTAGCAACTAATTCGCTTCGTGTATTAATTAGTCGAAACGGAATAACGCCAACCTATCGAAAGCAGAAATTAGCCGTTTCTGCTTTTTTATTTTCAAATTTAGCGGTTAATTTTATTTCTCGTTAAATGGTACTACATCTACGGCAACTCAATGACTTAAGCTGTATTGGGCAGATTCACATCATATTATGACAATGCATTGATGATTTATGCGTTTGAAAAGCATATCCTATGCCTTTATATCGTAGAAAGACCTGTTTACCGTGTATTCAAAAATATTTTCCTCTCCGTTTGCCGAGCTTTCACCTGTAAAAAAAGTAGCAATTTTAGGACTGCCGCTTATTGCAGCGATTGGAGTTGCTCTGCAATCTTCACAATCAAATTTGACGAAAACGATCGAGCTTGATCTACCAGACTCAACCGTTATTGAGTCAATTCTGTCACCTTCTTCTGTTACCGTTATTGAGCCGCCGACATTTGAGTATCAAATTCAATCTGGTGATAACTTGAGTAGCATCTTCACGCAACTTGGATTTTCTTATAAATCGATGATGAGCGTGATGGAAACCGATTTGAACTTCCTTGCTTTAGATACGCTTCGTCCGGGTAATACATTACGCTTTTGGCGTGATGAAGCGACCAGCGACCTTTCTAAAATGGAACTTCAATTTAGCGTCGCGGACAAAGTGGTTTATCGACTGCTTGATGACGGCAGCTACGAATTCGAAGACATCTCTATTCCGGGTGAATGGAAGCAAAAGCCTTTAGTCGGTGATATTCAAGGCAGTTTTTCGATGTCAGCGAACAAGGTTGGTCTCAACAGTCTTGAGATTGACCATATTGTGACGCTTCTTAAAGACAAGTTGAACTTTAGCCGAGATCTGCGCGCTGGCGATCAGTTTGAAGTGCTTCAAAAAGCTCAATATGTTGATGGTGTTGCAACCGGCAAACGTGAAATTGAAGCGATTAAAATCATGAATCGTAACCGCGTTGTTTCTGCGTACTTACATACTGATGGGCAATATTACGATGCCAATGGCGATAGCTTACAACGTGCTTTCCAACGTTACCCTGTGAGTAGTGGTTGGCGTCAAAGTTCTCAGTTTAATCCTAAGCGATTACACCCTGTGACAGGCCGAATTTCACCGCACAACGGTACAGATTTCGCGACGCCAGTTGGTACGCCGGTTCAAGCAACGGGTGACGGTAAAGTAATTATGACGCGTAAGCACCCATATGCTGGTAACTACGTGGTAATTCAGCATGGCAGCACATACAAAACACGTTACTTACATTTGAGTAAAATCCTCGTACGTAAAGGGCAAACGGTATCTCGTGGGCAGCGTATTGGTTTGTCTGGTAAAACTGGCCGAGTGACAGGCGCGCATTTGCACTATGAGCTGATTGAACGTGGTCGTCCTGTCAATGCAATGACAGCAAATATCCCGATGGCAGATTCTGTGCCTAAAAAGGAAAAAGCGACGTTTGTAGCTGCAAGAGATGAAGCTGACAAGCTGTTAAAGGTCGCTTTAGAAGCCCAACCTAATAACAGCTAGTTAAGCTCTTTGAGATAACCCTGAATAAGGCTGTTATTTATCAAGCAGCTAATTAAAACCGCGAGAGCATCACTCGGAGTAGAGTCATGTTCTCGCGGTTTTTTGATCCTAGTTCAATTAAAGGGGAGCGCTTTAAGTCAAAGCCTCCGAATGAGTAACATAACTGACGATAGCTTCAGGTCGCATTGGTGGCGAGTAGAGGTATCCTTGGATCTTGTCACATCCCATTGCGTGCAGCTTTTCTAATTGCTCACGCTTCTCTACGCCTTCCGCAACCAATGACACATCGAGCCTATGAGCAAGCTGGATAATCAGCCAAACAACGCTCTCTGAGGTTGAGTTGGTTAACAAATTACGGATAAAGGTGGCATCAATTTTAATGCAATCTATAGGGTAGCTGTGAATGTAATTCAAACTGGAGTAACCCGTACCGAAATCATCGAGCGCAATGGTGAAGCCTTGTCCTCTAAGGAAGTTAAGTGCCGATTTTGTCTCTTGGGTTGGAGATAACAGGACCGTTTCGGTTAACTCAATAACAAACTCATCAGCTTTAAAGTGATGTTGTTCAATGGTTCGAGTCAGATAGGAAATATAGCGCTTAGAGTCGGTAAGCTCATGAGCAGAACAGTTTATCCCAAGCTTAACCTTGTAACCTAAGCCTTGTTCTAATGCGGTTTTCGCGCGGCACACTAATTCAATAATACGCTCACCAAGCTCGACAATTAGCCCAGACTCTTCAGCCACTTGAATGAACTCTACTGGCGATATGTCACCGTGTCTGGCGGTCTTCCAGCGAGTCAGTACCTCGAAATATTCCCATTGCGTCTCGCCTTGGCCCACAATGGGTTGCACAACTACGTACATTCCATTGCTATCGGGGATATAGCTTTGTGAAATCGGATTTTCCAGTTCACTTCGCAGCGCAGCGACTAGCTCGGTTTTTCTTTGGTAGCGAACTCTTAAGTGAGTGTCATAACATTGGATATGGGTATCTTGGCTGTGTTTGCACTCTTTAAGCGCCAAACTGGTGTTGAAAATGATTTGCTCAACGTCCTTGTTATCCCCATCTGAGCGGGCAATGCCGATACTAACGTCGAAATCGATTTTGATATCAACGTTACTATAACCTTGCTTTATCTTGTCCAGTATTTGCTCGCAAACGGCTATCGGGTCTGAATGATAGGTAATGAAAGCGAACTCATTGCCAGCAGTCCGGAAAGTCAGGTTGCTTTCAGGCAAGGTTCGACGCAAAGTCTCTGCTACATATTGGAGAACCTTATCGCCAATATAGTTGCCGTGCATGTCATTGATGGCCTTGAAGCTATTGATGTCGAGCAGAGCGAGTGAGAATGGAGTGACGCTCTGTTGAGTGATCGACTCTAGGGTATCCGATAAACAGCTTCGGTTTAGTAACCCCGTTAAACTGTCGTGTGACACTTCGTAACTGAGTTGATTCACCAGTTGCTCAGAACGGTCGTTGAACCACATTTCACGCAAGGTGTGGATGATGATATCGGCGAATAATTGGTGGTGTTTTATCACGGCTTGTTGTTGGTCTGGACTAAGAGGCGAGCTAAACGTAGAGAACAACACGCCCATCACTTCACCACTTTGGGTACGAGTAGGAATAGCGATCGAGTTCTGCGAGGTTACTTCCTGCCTAAATGCTGATGTCGGTAATGACTGGACGACGTACTGAGCGAAAGAGCAATCTGGGTGTCTTTGATTAACCGCTTGCTGGTAGATATGCCCATGACGAGCATTGATTTTGTCGTGCAGTACATGGTCCGAATGAGCAATTACCAGAGGAACAACTTGGTCTGGAAAGTATTTTTTCTCAATGATACTGGTGTATTGAGTACCAAAGGCTTGGTGCAAAGTAAGTACAGCCGACTCTAAAAGGTCGATACCTTCCAACTTCAGTAAACGTCCGATGCGCTCAGTGTCTATCATGCTGTTGTGCGTATGTTGAGTCATAGTCACCATCCCTAGTTAACCAGATTCAGTGTATAAGCCGTATGTGTATGCTCTTGTTTGTACGATCTTGTAACTGCGCAGTATTAAGTTTTACTATCAATATGCGTCTAGTTTATTATTGGTCGTGTTGTATAACTTTTCAAATTAAAATGTGACTTATTTCACAGAGCCTGAGTGCTGCGCTCTTTGTCCAATCTATCTTTCAAATGGTCCAAAAACAGCTTGGTTCGTGTATGTGAGTAGTCAAGCTTAGGGTAGTACGCGTAAACCATCACTTCGTCGGCTGTTATATTTGGTAATACTGGAACCAGTGTCCCTTGTTTAAGATCCTCTTTGATCATTGCTTTGATGGTTAACAGTACGCCCATTCCTCGCTTCGCGGCATGAAACAAAGCCTCAGGGTTGGTGGTCGCAAAGTTACCGTTCAAAGTGATGCGTTGTCCTTTAGTTAGTGTGACTTCACGGGTTGGACGCTCTCCCCAGATCAAGGAGTTGTGTTGTTCTAAGTCCTGTTCGCTTGTGGGGTAACCATGTTTGGCCAGATAACTCGGCGCAGCATAGAAACTGGCCTTGTGTTCAAACAGCGGTGTCTTCTTGAAGCTTAACGAGTTGAGTTGTTCCAGTTCACGACTGATCACCAGATCTAAGCCCAGTTCTGGTAATTGTCCTGGAGTGGTCGTGATCAGCTGCACCTTAATGTCTGGATACTTTTCTAAGAAGTCGTCCATGTATTGCACGAGAAACTTAGAGCCAACCGCAATTGTCGCACCTATCTTTAATAAGCCTGCAGGGGTTTGGTTAACCGAGCGAGTCTCATCAATAATGGACTGCCAATTGTCGAGCTGATCTTTGGCTCTCAGGTAAAAGAGCGCACCGGCTTCGGTTTGGCTAATTGAGCGTGTGGTGCGCTTTAAAAGTTGAGTGCCAATGCGCTCTTCCAACCAGTTTACTCTTTTGCTGATCGCTGAGCTGGTGGTATTGAGTTTACGTGCAGCGCCATTGAAACTGCCTTCTTCTACAACTCTAACGTAGCTTTTTACGTTGAGAATCCAATCCATATTATTTCCTGTTAGGACTTAATTAAATTCCAATTTGGTTAATTATCAATTACTGGTTTTGAATATAGACTTATATCATGAACAAATATCAAACGAATAGGGAATTTTTTGAACCAATCGACCTTTAAAAAAACGCCATTACTGTTAGCGATGATGATCATTGCGACGGGACAAGTGGGTGTAAGCATCTACTTGCCATCACTGCCGCTCATTGCTGCTGACTTAAGTGTCACTCAAGTTGATGTGCAGCTTCTTGTAACGCTATTTTTAGTAGGCTTTGGTTTATCTCAGCTATTTTACGGACCGATGTCCGATGCAGTGGGAAGAAGACCTATTTTCTTGTTAGGTCAGGGTGTTTATTTGATTGGTACTGTTGTTTGTGTCGTGTTTTCTGACAGCATGCTGGCACTAGAGGTTGGCCGTTTGTTGCAAGGTTTAGGAGCGGGTAGTGCTTCGGTTCTCGGACGAAGTGTGCTCCGCGACAGTTATGATGGCCCTCAACTAACCAAAGCGTTGTCTTATATCTCGATCACCGCTTCGATCATGCCAATCATTGCGCCTGTATTTGGTGGTTGGATTTCATTTCACCTCGGTTGGCAAGCGGTATTCCTGTTTGTTCTGATGTACTTATTGGCGATATTTACGCTAGGTTACTTTGTTCTTCATGAAACTTTGCCATACGGAAAGAGTCGCTTTGATGCCTGCCAAGTGGTGAAGAACTACGGACGTTTGTTGACCAATCGCCAAGTGTTAACCAGCGCCAGTTACAACTGGATGAGCTATATGGCGAGTTTGGTTTCGTTGTCGTTGTTTCCATTCTTAATGCAAGAGCAATTGGGGCTGACCGCCGCTGAATATGGCTCATTGATGATTGTTCCTTCGGCGGGCTTACTGATAGGTAGCGTCGCTTTAAACATGCTCAATCGTAGGTTTAGTACGTCCCAACTGATGAGCCTAGCTATTTTGATTATCTTGGCGTCGGGAACTTGGCTTCTTACTCATGAATTATCCATTTTTAACTTAGTTTGGGCGTTTACTTGGTTGGCGATAGCACAAGGGATTTCGTTCCCTCTATCGATCAGCATGTTATTAGAGCCTCATAAGAAGCAAGCGGGCGCCGTCTCTGCGTTGTCAGGCTCAATTCAGATGTGTTTGGCGGGTTTACTCGGTGGGTATTTAGTAGAGAGTTGGGTGACGACTCATCTACAGTTAGGCGCGTTCTACCTCATTATTGGTGCAGCTATGGGGGGAGTGCTTTGGTCTTCAACCAAAATGAACAAAAAAGGCGATACTGTTGAAATGGAATATAGCTAAATGCCAAATTCACTATCGTCTAACGCACCATCGTTAATACGTTGTATTTGTGCTGATGGTTTTCTACAATGCTTCGGTCCATTGAATAGGTAAAAACAAAATGCAGCAAAATGAATTTGAAGTACTGGTAAAAGCTATCTGCGCGCTAGATGGCCTGCCTCAAGCGCTTGAGCTATTGAAATCCAATGAGGATACAGAAGTCGCAGAGGCTGCTGCATCACTGACTGGTCAATTTGCACTAGCTGAAGTGGAAGGCGAAAAGCGTATTTACCACGTGACGCTTCAAGAAAATGAACAAGGCGAAGAGCAAGAGTACATCGAACATGTCATGAATGAAGGCGATGACTTAATCAAATTTGCAGCTTGGTTCTTTGAAACGATGTTTGAATTGAAGCAAAAAGACACATACCAAATTGCCGGTAAAACTTACAGACAGCCAAAGCGCAGCTAGGTTTCTCAGTAAAGTATTTTAGAAAGCAGCTCTCTTGAGCTGCTTTTTTTATGACTGTCTAGACCAATGTTTTGGATTGTTCATAGGGATAGAGCATTAAGGCCAAACCGGGCTTCACGTTAACTCATTGATATACTGATATAATCCCGGTCTGCGCAAAGACAAAAACAGGCTTACTGCAACTGCATTGATTATTTTGCAATAAAGTGTGATTTGGATCTTGTTTTTGAGCGTTTTAAGTGTAAAATCCGCGCTAAAGAAAGTTGATTAAGTGCGGAGATAAGCATGAATTACGAACTAGGCCACGCATACTTGGGTCAAATGGCAGCAAAAAACATGATGCACGAAGCAATGTACGGCAAGTCAAAGCCTAAAAAAGCATCATTTATCAAGCGAATGATGAAGAAAATGGCTAAATAAGCATTTTCAGAAACGGAATTTTAAAAGGCCTTAAACTCGATGAAGTTTAAGGCCTTTTTCGTTTTAGCGACTGGTGAAAGGTATCGCTTTGTTTTGTTGTGGATGGACACAAAAAACACAAATTACGCTTCTGACTAATGGCTATTAATTAATTCAGCCTGCAGATTGATTGGACAGGTCGACCACATTATTAGGAATGCTATCTAAGCCATTCTCTTTCATCCATGCTTCCAAGTTATCAGCCCCGCCGATGTACTTACCATCAAGCCAGATTTGAGGAACGGTGACCGGTGTTTTCTCACCGATGTGCGCTTTTACCTCTGGAATCATGCGATACAAAGCTGCGCTGTCTTTTACGACATCGTGGTATTGGTATTCGACACCCGCTTCATCAAGCATTTTCTTCGCCTTAACGCAGAATGGGCAGGTTGCTTTACCATAAACAATATTGCCTTTTAGGCTGTCTCTTTTGGTCCACTCTTTAATGACCGATTGAATCAGAACACCGCGATTTAGAGCTTCACCTTGGCTAACAACTTTGCCTTCAACAACAAGAATAGGCGCATGCCAAGAACCAAGTTTTAGCGGTTCCCACCAGTGAGATAACCAATCTTTCACTTCTAGTTCGACATCAACGTCAGCCAATTCATTCTCAAAAGTGTCCTTAAGAATGTCTTTGGTAAGGGTACATTCTCCACATGGGATATTTACTTTAAATGGACCCCAGCTGCCTGCCCAACGGTATAGTGTAATCTTGACTGGTTTCTTCATGGTTACGACCTCGCTTAAAATTCTCTTATCAATATAGAACGGACAGTAGAACTATTTATTTCATCGACTCTAAACTTTCTAAACTTTCTAAACTTTCTAAACTTTCGCCGGTTTTTTTGTTTCCCAATGGGTAATGAACGCAACTGACGCAATGATAATCGCAGCCCCTAGCCATAAACGACCTGGTGGAACCCAACTGAATACCAGCCAACCAGCCAAGACATTTAGAGGTAATTTCGCGTGATCAAACGGTTGAACGAAAGAGGCATCTGCCACCGAGTATGCTTTTACAATAGCCCACTGAGCCAGTGCTGTCATAATACCGATAACGATTAAGATAGCCCAAATAGTTCCGCCACTTGGCATTTGCCAATCAGGAACGGCCAGCAAGATGTTAAATGGCGTAATCAATAGCAGAAGGTAAACCACCATGGTGGAAGGGCTGTCTTGTGAAGAAAGCTTTTTCACCATCAGTGAGTAGCATGCCCAAAAGAAAGCCGCACCAACGGGTAACAACGTCGCCCAGCTAAAGTCTTCAGCCCATGGCTCTAGAATCACCATAGCACCTGCGAAGCCTGCTAAGGTTGCACCCCAACGAGCTGCGCCCACTTTCTCTTTTAGGAAAAGACCAGAACCTATGGTTGCAAACAGTGGCGAAGTCATAAGAAGGGCTATGCCTTGCCAAATAGGCACAGGGTAAGCCAGCGCCCAAATCCAAAGTTGGATACCAATAACCGATAGGAAGACACGGAATACGTGTAGCTTGAGATTATCAGTTTTTAGTGCTCGTCGAATTCCCAATGTTTTTAGATAAGGAAGAATAGCGAACAATGCAATTGAATACTGAATGACGGCAACGGTAGTAGAAGTCAGTCCGAAATGAATGCTAGCGATTTGAGTTAGGCTGTTGATCAAAGCAAAGGCTAAACCAGCGGTTAGCATCCAGCTAGCGCCTTGGATCGGATGGTGTTGTGACATGATGCTTCTAATTATTTGATGTGGTTCACCTATGATACGGATTTAACACCACTTAACCAGAAAAAGCATTGATGAAGTTAGTCAGAATATTTGAATATGAAAAAAGGTTGAGCGATTGCCCAACCTTTTTAGTCTTCATCTAAAGTAAATTTAGATTAGAAGTCGTAGCGTACACCTAGGCGAAGTGTGTCTTCACCTTGAGTCGTTAGGCCTGTAGTTACGTCTTTCACTTCATCTAATCCGTTGATGTAGTATGCAAGGTATGTACGGAAGTTGCTGTTCAGCTTGTAGTAACCTGCTAGTTCAATACCGTCAACAGAATCTGCTGTAGAACCGTTTGCCGCTTCATTTTCCTGATATGTGTAAACCACGGCAGCAGAGATCTGACTAGTAAATTTGTACTGCGCAGCGAATTCCATTGCGGTAAACGACTCATCCTGAATTAGAACAGCTTTATCGTTCAGATCGCCTGCTGAGTATGTTGCTGCAAGGTAAAGGTTATCTAGAGAATATGCTAGACCTGCTAGGATTTGGTCTGCACTACCGTTACCTGCACCTAGGTCTTCACCAGAGTACGCTAAACCAAGATCTAGACCAAATGGTAGGGAGTAAACACCAGAAATGCCGTAGCCGTCAGAGTCTTTTTCGCTATTTGCTTGGTAAGTCGCTTCTAATTGAAGTGCGTCAAAGCCACCGCGGTATGCAATTACGCTATCTTCTTTGTCGGAAGCTGCATCGATTACTTGCTGAACACCAGAGAACTCAGTGATATCCGTAAAGTCAGATACGATTACTGAAGCCATGTCTTGGCGGCCGACAGAAAGTGCTTGGCCATCGAAATCAACACCAGCGTACATGTAACGGTTTTTGAACTCACTGTCACCAGTGCTTTGCTCTGCTTCGTAGAAACCAAATGCTGTTACAGTATCTGTAAGTTCTGTTTTACCACCAAGGTTTAAACGGAAACGAGTTTTATCTTCCATTGTACCTTCAACTTCAGCACCGCCTGAACCAATGAAATCACCTCGGAATTCCGCACGCCCACCAATTTTAAGTTCTGTACCATCAGAGCTGTAAACTGTTGCTGCTAGAGAAGAACCTGAAACTAGTGCTGCTACCACTGCAGAAGCTAGAACTGCCTTTTTCATAATCACTTACCTTGTATTTTAAAATCCGTGAGCAATGCGCTCTCCGTTTCGATATGAAGCTAATTTAGAGCAGATAAATTAAGCTTTCATTTCCATAAAATTACATTTCCGTGAATAGGGAACTTATTTAGGCGTTGATTTTATTGCACTTCTATTTCATTTGGCTGAGAGGTTTTTGAATGATTATCTAAATTGGAAGTTTTAGAACCGCTATCTGTACGAGTTTTACTTTGAAAGAGATGAGGAAGTTATGAGTGAGTTCTATGGGCCGAACTGCAGCTGTTAAATCGATTAACTGCTTGTACTGGTTAAGATATCCTCTATGATGCAAAAACTTACAAGAGAATAGATTGTGCTCAACAAGATGGAGTGGTTGGATGAAAACAGAGTACTTAGGCGATGTTTTACAAGGTAGGCAGGTTATTGGCTCCTTGAATGTTGAAGACTTACAGGTAGGAGAGCATCAGTTTTGGTTTCAAGTGACCAGTGATGGACTCGGACAACCTAAAAACATGCCAGTTTCTGTTTTCAAAGGCAGCCAAGATGGTCCTAAGTTGATGATCACGGCCGGTATTCATGGCGATGAACTGAACGGTGTATTGGCTGCTCAGCAAATTATCAGAGACTTAGTCGGTAAAACTCTCAAAGGCACAGTAACCATTGTGCCCACAGTGAATCTGTCTGGTTTGCTAAACCATAGCCGTGACTTTATTTCTTCGGATCCGGGTTCTTGTCCTGCCAATCTCAATCGACTCTTTCCGGGTGATGAGAATGGTTTAGCGGCGGAACGCTTTGTTTCGTCTTTGTGGGAGCGTTTGCTTAAGCATAATGCCACCTTCGCCGTTGACCTCCACACTCAAACTCGTGGCGCAGTCTACCCACTTTATGTATTTGCTGATTATCGCATAGAGCAATGTTTGGATATGGCGAGGCTGATGCAACCCGATTGTGTGCTTAATGATCCTGGCGATCCTGGGATTCTTGAAACGGTTTGGAATCGCAGTGGTATACCGAGCATCACTGTCGAAGTAGGGATGGGTAAGTTTACTCAACCTGACATGATTCAAAGAGCGGTAGACGGTGTTTTGAACATGCTTTCCTATTATGAAATGCTTGAGGTCGATGGACAAGATCCGTTAGAAGTAAAGCAACTGCCAAGCATGGATTGGATTGAAGGCAACAACGTCGTGTCTATTCGTGCTGATATTGGTGGTTTTGTTCTGCCTCAGGTCGAGCTTTTGCAAAGCGTGGAGCAAGGTGATTTGTTAGCCATCCAATATGATGCTTTTGGTAATGAATGCCGCCGTTATCACGCACCGTCTGCTGGACGTGTCCTTAGCTATAACGTGGATGCGTTAAGGGAACCGGGTGCACTTGTTTGTCGCTTGCTAAGTTAGGGGGGCAGTCGGTTGGACGTTTCCGTATTAATACAGCGTGTCACCATCTAAAACACGCAAAAAAAGACCGAGCAGGGCTCGGTCAAAGGACAGTTGTCTAGAGTAAGCACGTCTTGGACTCATCGAGAAAACTGCTTTTAGAGTAGCGAGGCTAGATTAAGAATCTATTGCAAGATAGTGACACTTCGACTGCTTTTCTGTTTCAAAAATAATATTGAAAACATTATCTTAAGCTCATGAAAAAGCCGACTGCGAGTTACGCTAGTCGGCTTTTTATTCTCTTTTCGTTCGAATCTTTATCTCTATCTAAACTTGATTAAAAAGCATCATCCACAATATCTTTTAGTCGTTCGTAAGGCACATAGCCCGGTAGAACCTGATCGTTCATCATCATCGTTGGCGTTCCTGTTAAACCCAGAGCGCTAAAGGTTTGATGGTTGGTCATTAGCGTGTTCTTTTGTTCATCTGTAGTGTCCAACTGGGCTTCTGTTCCCGTTTTCTTCGCCACAGCTTGTAGTGAAGATTTTGTGTGGCTACCGCTTTTTGCCATCAATAATCTATTAACCTCAGGGAACGCTTCTGGCTTGTCTTGCCATACTTTCATCGCATATAAAGCGGCATTGGTGTTGAGGTCGTCGACTTGCTGCTGTTTAAATGATAAGTACACATTGATCACTTTAATGTCGCTATTTTCAGAGACTAATTGAGCCAAACCTTTCTCTAAGCGCTTACAGTAAGGACAGTTATAGTCGGTGAAATTGATGATTACCGACTTGCCATCCGGGTTTCCTGTTATTGGATGAGCGTCATTGTTGTATAACCAATCATGGCTTTCTGCTTGGGCTTTCTTTGCTTGAGCTTGGCCCGCTACATATTGCTCTAAGCTGGTGTGTAGGCCTGAAATAGTTGAAGGATTCTCTTTCAGAAACTGGTTAATTTCCTCAAGTTGTTGGGTTTGTTCTTTGCTTAGTTCTGCGAAGGCGTTGGTGCTCATTAGTGAGCCTAAAATTAGTGTGCTTATCAGAAGCTTTTTCATGTTATTTATCTCGAATTCTTAGTAATGGTGAGCGATAATTTGGTGGCGCTCGCACTAGTGTTCTTTGTTTAGTTGATTTGAAACGACTTACTTGCCCTGTTTGCCAATAGGCTAGGCAAAGTAAGTTCTCAACCACAGCCCTATGGGAGAAGTAACGCCTGTCGCGATACTGCTTATCTCTCCATCTTTAATGATGACAATGCTGGGTGTGACATTGATTCCCCAGTCTCTACTGATATGCCCTGAAAGATCATTGATCACCGGGAAGTCATACTCTTTGGCGTCCAAGTAGCGTTGCACTCGCTCATTTGGTCCTGATGAAAGGGCGACCGTAACGACTTGGTGAGAGTCATTGAAGCTATTGACGGTTGAGCTCACGAATTTGCACGCACCACACCAAGTTGCCCAAAAATAGACAATGACAGGCTTACCGTTTTTACTGAGCTCGATAACATCAATATTCTCACCTTGGAGTGATTGACCTACGATTGGAATTGCACCTCCTTGAGGCATACTTCTGCTGTGATAAAAATCCATAGCAAAGGAAACCACGCCAACGATCAGTATCATTGAGACCAGTTCCTTTCCCCACTTTTTAAGGCGACTTGGCTTTTTAGCCTCACCCTTTATAGAGTGGTCTTTGGTCGTGTTGGGCTTCTCTTCATTGTTGGGAGTCTTCATTAGTTATCTCGCAGCATCGATGGCTTGAACGACAGTGTCACTGTTGAGAATGACAGGCAGTGGAATACCACTTTTATAGCTCTGACCGTAGACGATATTAAATGGCACACCAAATCGCCCATTACTTTGTAAGTATTGAGTGACACTTTCGCTTGGAGTGGTCCAATCGCCTTTCATTAGAACGATATTCTCTTGTTGCAGATGGCTATAAACAGGGTCTTGAAGAATGACGCCGATTTTGTTCGCCTTACATGTAATACACCATTCTGCGGTCACATCAACAAACACCGTTTTCCCTTGAGCAACCAGTTGAGGTATCTGTTTCGCGTCAAGCGGTTGCCAAGGTAAATCATCCACAATCGGAGTTGCCCAATTGTCCGCAGTGACGCTCCCTACGATAAGCGCTGCACCAAATACTATTGTGGTGGTAGCCAGGATAGGCGCTAGTACCTTAGTGCCGAGCTTCTTGCCAATCCAAATCAATACTGTTGCTAGGATCAAAACAGAAAGCACGATCGTTGGGAACTTTCCAATGAATGGGCTCAGCAGACTCGTTAACCATAAGCTGGTAGCGAACATCATCAAGCCGAAAATCAACTTAACAGTGAACATCCAAGGGCCTGGCTTAGGCATTAGCTTGGTTAGGCGTGGGAAGGCAGCAAAAACCAGCCAAGGTGCACTCATACCTATGCCGAGTGCGATGAAGATAGCCCATAACTCTTGATAGCTAGCACCAAGTGCATAAGCGACGGCGGTTCCTAGGAATGGTGCGCTACACGGCGTTGCCAATAGCGTCGCAAACATACCTTGAACAAAGTGGCCTGAATGTGAATCATCCCCTTTAGTTGCCATCCAAGTGTTTAAACCTGAAGGCAGTCTGAATTCGAATAGCCCAAGCAGGTTAATCGAGAACAGCAAAGTGATGATCAGCATTAATCCGATGAACCAAACATTTTGGAACTGGATTCCCCAACCAATCGCATTACCACCCATTTTTAGAATGGTCATACCAAGGGCTAACAGAGCAAATGACGTAATGACACCAGAAGCAGACGCTAAGAATGAGAGTCGGATATGACGATTAGATGCTCCTTGGTTTTGAATGATGCTGTTTAACTTCATTCCTAATACTGGCAACACACATGGCATGATATTGAGGATCAAGCCACCAATTAAGGCAAAACCGAACATCGCAATAAAGCCGTTACTACTCTCTTGATAAGCGATCGGGTCTGAGCCCACTTGAGCTGTCATCTCTTCGGCAAAGTTCGTGTCCGATACTGTAACACTCACCGTGCGATCGGTTAGATCGACCTCGCCAAGCCAGTTACTGACATCGAATACAGCAGTCATTGTATTGTCTGTTATGTGGACGCTTGGTTGAGAGAAGAAGTCATCAATCACTTCTTGCCCGTCAATCAACACCATTGGCTTATCCCAACCATCTTTGCTTGTCAGCTGAGTAACCAATTGCTGCTTGCTCTTATCCCAAAACAAACCGTTCACCGAAGTGCGGTTAGCTTCTCGTGGCGACTGGCTCATGCCTTGGTTGAACAAGAACATCGCTTCTTCATCAAGCGCTAAAGTTTTTGGGTCAATCGGCAGTTCGATATCGTAATCGGTTAACACACAGATATTGGTACACGACGGAAAGGTAAACGAGGCCCTGAATATTGCAGGCTTTGTGTTGTCTTTCAGGGTTAACGTGACAGGAAAGCTGACGTGCTTTTTGTAACCTAACGTCATGACGTCAAGCTGCTCGTAGTACTTAGGTATCGGCCAATGCCAATCTACTGACTCAATGTTTGTTGAACCAGACCAGTCCCAGCTTGGTGGTATGCCACCTTCACCAGGGCTGCGCCAATAGGTTTTCCAGTCGCCGTCGAGCACGACATCGAGCACGGTTTGAATCTTAGAACCGTCATCTGACTGTTCACCTGTCGACATCATTCGCATTTTGACTGGCGGGTGTTCAGGCACGCTGAGCCAACCTGTAGTCTGTGCTAAGGCAGTAAATGATGTCATGACCAAAAGGGCTGTGACTAGAGTTTTCGCGCATGTACGCATGCAGAATGCCAAAGAATCGACAAACTTAGTTAGTAGTGTGTTGTACACAAATGTATCTCCAAAAAATAAATAAAAGGGTGGAATAGCCCGGTTATTTACTCTCTAAATATACAGTGCTTTAGGTGTAAGCGGTGTTTTGTTGGTCGAGTAGAGCGATGGTTGTCTCTAGATAATCTCGATATGTGGGGAGGTAAGTTAAATGCAACCGCAATAATAAGTACGAATGGGATCATCCAGCCGGTTTTTGGGGCGGCAAAGGTCAGCATTTTTGAACTCAGACTGCATGAACTTGAATTGGGTGACGTTAACATTTTTGAGGCTTCTAAGCCGAAAACACTGGCGTATAGAGTGGCCATTTTTTCTGAAGAAGCGATGTCAGTTTGAGGATTACTGTTTTCTGTATGAGTTTGCGCGCCAACTAGGACTGATTGACCATTAGCGGATGCAGATAACGATACTTTCTTTACGGCCAGAGTACTCGCCAGACAAGTTACGATAACCAGTCCGGTCAGGAAGAGCGCCCAAAGCGAATGCTTTTGTCGACGATTCTGTGTAGATAAGAAAAGTAGCGGTGTGTTCAGAAAATTAGTCCGTAATTAAATCAGTTAGTCGTTAAAACGAGCTCGTTGAATTGTGGCTAGCTTAGATAAGTTCTCTTCGCGCCACAAGTCATAAAATTGTTAAAGTGAAACTAGGTATAAACGAGGGAAACCGTAGGTATACGATAAACGACGCATAAACACTAATTCTCGCGAATACGACATTGCTCTGTCACTAAAGTTCACAATAACTGGAAGTTGCCACTAATTTATTCTGTATCGAGTAGTTTATTCATTATCAGGCTATACAAAAAAGCCCAATAGCTCGTCGATGAACGTATTGGGCTTTAACCATTGGCGCTATTGAAAAGGCTTAGTGAGTGCGGCGAGGGCCGTTACGTACCAAGTCTTTACCGTTATCAAACACTTCTTTGGTGATCCAGCGAGCAAGTAGAACTTTGTGGCTGCTGTTGAATACAGCAACGAAGTGACGACCATCTGAATTATTGGTTGCCATGCCTACACCTTCAACGCCTTCAAGGCCTAAACCGCCAGCTTCCACTGAAATTAGGAATTGCTCTAGTTCTTCTAGAGACTCAATGATGTCAAGTTCGTTGTTCATTTTTATGCTCTCTTGCAGTGAACCAACATCGTACTTAAGGCGCTTTAGTGCTTACCCTAAAATTAAGATATTGGCCGTTATTCTTTGTTGGATGCGTACTCTACAGGTCATAAGAGGGGATTGGAACTCTCAAATATTAGAAGCAGGCTGATAATTTGCGAATTTTTAACATAACATACGTTTAAATGCTTGTTATCCATGTTCTTTTTACTACTATTTATAGGGTCAATTTAGACAGTAATAGGAATTAATATGATGAAGGTTTGGCGTTGTCTATTGTTAATGTTGGCGTTTGTCGCATTTGGAAGTTATGCGCAGAGCGTTGAGAAAATCGCAGAAGTACAAGATCAGTTAATGATCGATCTAACAACATTAGAAACGGCGCATGATGCTGAGAAACCCTTTCTTGAAGATATATTAAGGCGTAAGAATCAAGGGCTACGTGAGGAGATTTTTACACAACTCTCTTCAGACAAGAAGGAAGGGCTAGATGCCATTCTGGCTCAGCAGGTTGAACTTTTACAAAAATTGCTGACATTGAATGAAGGCAAAATCGTTTCAATGAGTAAAGAAAACCGTTCAGCTGAGGGTGACGCTAAGAAACGTCTTGAATTACGCATTCAAAAACGAATCGGAATGATGGATGTTTATTATCAACAACTAGCAAAGACACTCACTTGGTCGAAAGATCGTGGGGTCGATGTCGCTGTACCTGAAACAGCTCTAAAAGTAGACTTGGTGTCTCGCTCTAAATACTTGACTAATGCCATTCTTTACACAGACACACAGCGACAAGATCTAGAAGCGCGTTTGTCTTTCGTGAATGAAGAAGAGAAAGCGACCATTAAAAAGGAGCTTGAGCGTTTCAGCGAGCGTACTAGTGTAATGGTGGCGAGCTTAGAAGAAACCATCACACTAATGGAACCGTTTGGCGTCGACGTGACTTCTTACAAGCGAGTGTTGCTGGCGACGACGGGAGACATTAACGCTGATGTGTTAGATGTTGATGTGGCACTGGAACTGCTGGATGGTTGGCTCCGTTCGTTCAGTTCATGGGCTTTTGAAAATACCCCTTCTTTTATCGTTAAACTCGCTCTGTTTCTCGGTATTTTGTATGTCACTCGCCTTATAGCTAACGTGGCTCGTAAGACCGTTCGCAAGAGTGTTTCGCACTCTAAAATGGACTTCAGTGTCTTGATGCAGGATTTCTTTGTATCAATCGCATCGAAAGCGGTCGTGTTTATTGGTTTGCTTATTGCGCTGTCGCAAATCGGGATAGAACTAGCACCGCTATTAACTGGTTTCGGTGTCGCGGGTGTCATCATTGGTTTTGCATTGCAGGATACGCTGTCTAACTTCGCCTCGGGCTTGATGATCTTGATTTACCGTCCTTATGATGTTGGTGATATGGTTAAAGTGGCGGGCGTGCAAGGCACGGTAAAAGACATGAGCTTAGTGTCGACCACGGTACAAACTATCGATAACCAACGTTTAGTGATCCCAAACAACAAGATCTGGGGTGACGTGATCAACAATATCACGGCAGAACGTGTAAGACGTGTTGATATGGTTTTCGGTATTGGTTACTCAGATGATATCGATAAAGCGAAAGCGGTATTGAATGACATCATTGTCGCGCACCCTCTAGTACTGAAAAAACCAGAGCACATGATCAAGCTTCATACCTTGAATACGTCTTCTGTAGATTTTGTCGTAAGACCTTGGGTTAAGACAGACGATTACTGGGATGTGTATTGGGATGTGACGGAAACCGTGAAGAAACGCTTCGATGAAGAAGGCATCACGATTCCATTCCCGCAACGAGATGTGCATATTTACAATCACGAAGAGAGTTAATTCGTCTAAGAGTCGATTTCTTCATGTGACAATCAAATGGACGCCGAATCGGTGTCCATTTTTGTTGGAGGTCAGTTTATCTGAATCTCGTTCTTTTATGTCACTTCACGCTAGTCGGAATTACGTTATCATGGGGCAGGCTCAGTCTGGATAGTTGAAATCGAATGGATGATTCACAGCAAAACCCAAAAACGAGAAATACAACGGTAAGAAAAGCGACGCGAATCGAAAGTGTCATGAACTCTGCGATGTGGCATTTAACCCAGAGGGACATGACGGAAAGCGAGTTGATTGCAAAGTTGAAAGTGAAAACGGACAATCAAGATTGGATCAATGAAACCTTGAGCAACTTGAAAGGTTACGGCTATCTCAAATCCGACCAAGATTTTGCTGAGCAATTCGCAGCACAAGCCTTCTTTGGCGAATTTGGCTCGCGATACATCATTGAAAAGTTGAAGAAGAAAGGGCTAACCGACTCGGTCATTTCCGATGCGATTCATAAGGTATCTGCTGATAAAAACATCGACGAACAAATGATACTGATCGATCGAATCAATCATTACTATTCAGGCTTTACTATGAGCCGTGAAAAGCTTGTCGCGACACTGCAAAAACGTGGCTTCAGCTATCAACAAGTCAAAATCGCGATCGATCAGCATCCGCAAGCTCATGAGCTTAAGAGTAATATTCAGATCAAGGCCGAGAAAGCTGATTTGGAGAAGGAAGTGCTCAAGTACGCTCGTAAAGGGAAAGGCTTAACCGCTATCCAACAAGAACTAAAACAGCGACAAATCGATACCACTGAGCTTTCATCGTTGATTGACCGATTGATCAATGAAGAGCAATTGGACTTTTACGCTTCTTGTTTAGAACAGCTTCAGAAAAAATCTTATGACCTGAACGATCACAAGGAACGCTCTAAGGCTTACGCCATGTTGAGTCGCAAAGGCTTTTCTTCAGATGAGATAAAGTTCGCTTTAAGTGAAGGTAACGAGTAGGTTACGTGCTGAATCATAAGGATGAACAGGGCTATCGAATGGTGTTTTCATCTTCAGCAATACCTAACCCATTACGTAAAGCGAACTGAACAAGCTCATTGTGATTGTTTAAATCCTCTTACACGCAGGCCAGTATATGGGCTCATACGGAAGCCTACTCTCTAGACTACTACCAAAACCAATTCAATATTGCGGTTGAGTGGCAAGCGTCTCCCATCTGGAAAACAGAGCTGGATTATCGTGTAGTCACGGCAAAAGATAATGGTTTAGACAGCTTTGTAATGGGCTTTCATGATCTTTTTAGCATTGGGCAAAACGGTCGTGATGAGGTAGCAGAAGATCAATTCATCATGGACTTTCATAATGCTGGCGTTCATGCCTCTGATTTTGAAGGTGATGACTTAACCAATGCGCTGACTTTTTACAATGAATTGTTGTTGTATTCCAGGGGGCCTATATCGCTCTCTGCTGGTGGTTCTTTGTATTACAACAACGTAAGAAGTGGACAATTTGCGAGAACAAGTTTTGAGCAAGTCGTTCAACTTAACTACAGCTTTATCACACCCAAACACAGTATTTTTTCAACCGTCGGTTTAGTGCATCGAAATGGCGATAACTCCTTTGTTGGCCTAGAAGACTTAAGTTTTGAAAACGTAAGCGCGAGTTGGGCGATAGGGTATGAGTATCGACTGAATCAGCGTCATAGTTTGCTTATTGAATCTCTCAACTATCAAGGTTGGGCGAGCAACGATCCAGATTTTTCTGAACCTTCCCACGAAGTGGTCGTGGGTTACCGTTATCGCCTACATCAACTTGCGATTGAGGCCCTAATGATCGAAAACATCCGTAACATGGACAACAGTACCGACATCGGGTTTACGCTTCTCAATATAAAAGCCATATCAACATATCATTATGTAATTTAATTCATCAAAGCTATAAAGTTTCAGTAAATTTACGGTATATCAATAACGTGATTTTTTGAACAATAGCGCCACTCCAAAAGGCCGGACTAACAAGGCCGAATCAATCTATAGGTAGTGGTAACCATGAAAAAAACATTAGTAGCACTTGCGATTGCAAGCATTTCAACTTCAGCATTCGCTGTAAACACAAGCAGCCAAAACAGCCAGAATGAAGAGATGTTTGCTTTTGATTCTATGCACAAAGATCAATTCTCTGTAGCAGGTTCTTTCGGTGTTGGTGGTTACTACGACACAGGTTCTAAAGCATTTTATGATGACTGGGCGACAGGTTTAACACTTGCGGTAAGTTACCGTAACAACCGTTTTGTTGGTTACTTTGAAACAGACATGATGCTGAACTACACAACAGACAATAACGTTGCAGCGAACGACGCAGCAACATCTGGTTGGGTGAATGGCATTGATACAGGTCCTGCGACAGACGTTGATAAAGCGTGGTTAGGTTTCGACACTGGTTACGGTATCGCTTCATTCGGTTGGGAAAACGATACGGCACTAGATAAAGTTGATGGCGCAGGCGACAACACTTACGAGTTTGGTGCTTCTGCTGGCGACGCTTCTGATGCATTCAACGTGGTTAAGTTCCAAGGCGCAACTAACGGTATCGCTTACGCTATCTCTTACTTTGAGACTAATGACGACCATAACGATGCAGAGAAAGGCGTTAACGGTTACATCGGTATCGAGCAAGAAGTATTTAGCGTATACGCTGGTTACGAAGCTCGTGACGATGAGAAAGATTACGAAGTATACACAGTAACTGGCAGCATGCAGTTAGGTTCAATGAAGCTAGGTCTTAACTCTTGGATCGATCAAAACGATGAGATGAAGAATACAGGTTTCTACTTCTCTGGTGGTTACACATTGTCTGATGATCTAACCATTGCTGCAGGTTACGCTTTCAATACTAACGAAGAAGATAACCTATCAGATGTAGATTCTTCATACATCAACGTTGCAGCTATGTACCGTATTGCTGATAACGCAGACATGGGTATTGATATTAAGCAAGATATCGAAGGTGCACGCTCAATCGGTAACACGCAATACGACGAAGAAACACACGTATTCGCAGCAGCTTACTACTACTTCTAAGAGTAGTGTCGAGGCTTAGGTGCGCATAGAGCCTGAGCCTTTGAAACTCAAATATCGAAACTGAACATAATGGTGTAATTGCTGCCCGGTCTTTACACCATATTCTCTTCTTTGCGCAGCTTAAGCATCCACTGTTCGACATGTGGTATGCCACTCAAGCGGTACGAGTGGATTATTATCTGGAGAAACAAAATGGTTGAGAGCATATCTGGCAAGGGGGTCATTTATGGCAATGAGACTCTGTTTACGTGCAAACCTAATCGAAATGGATTGTTCGAATTGGCACGTAAACATGGAAGAGCTGCTGGTACTCGTCCACAAGACTCACAAAACAAAGTCTACGCAGAATCTTTAGATGAAGCATGGAATTTACTGAAAACTGAAAAGTTTTATATTGTTTTGACGGGGCAGGTATTCGGCATTCATCGAAAATCACTAAGAAGTGTTGATTCTGTTGATGTTGAGTTTAATAGAAAAATTCGCTCAGCATGTTTCACTATATAGATCCTAAGCTGAATCTAAAAAGGACGATAACTTATCGTCCTTTTTTCATTTTAGTTTTGAACTCAATTTTTGTTACAGAGGCTCAAACACAATCTATCGACCGTATTGCCCAACGATAAAGTGCTCAAACTCATCACACATCTGATGGTTTGATTTATCATTATTCGCCAACTCGGTTGACCCATCAACGATCGATATCTTCGCATTCAAATCAGCAACTGGTGCACGCTCTCTTGTCGACAGTTGTTTGATTTTTTGCTCTTCAATAGCCCATGCTTCCTCTGGCGATAAGTTGCACTCGTCAGCGAGGTATTTGGCATTAAAACCTTCTCCAGTAAGGCTTTCGATTGTCCCATTATGATTCACGCTATTGCCTTGGTACCAATAGTGCTTAGCTAACAAAGGGCCGATCTCTGGGTTATCCGTTAAGTAGCCAAACTTATCGGTAAAAAACGCACGAGTTTGATACACCGCCATATGAGCCAACAGGTAACCTTGATACGCGCAAGACGCTTCATCCGACAATAGGTGCGGGATTGCCATTAATGGGCGAGGGCTACAAGCCAATCCAAGAATCGTTTTCTCACTATTACGAGCGAGAGCGGTGATCTTTTCAGGCGTCAGATCTTCATCTGCCAATTCGTAAAGTGCTCGCTCGAAATAGGGAACCACTAAAATGCTGCGTTCTTGATAAGCTCTGAAGGGTTGCTTGTTATCGATGATTGCTTTGATTAACTCGTCAGGTACTGCTTGGCCATCAGCATTAAGCGCGTATTGTTTGAGCCAGTCTGCGTCATTCAACAAGCTGTCACAGAACATGGATTGCGTTTCGGCATAAGCCATCGAGGTTGGTGCAAACTCTTGAGAAAAGCAAGGGGCGTTCATTTTCACGTTGGCGAAGTGGGCCGCATGACCACCTTCGTGAAACAGCGTGTTGATCCCATCATAACCACTGCCTACCTGATCGGGCTTTGCGTTGCTCGTGAAGTTAACTTGAGCAGCTACCCATGTGTCTTGATCGTAGAAAGATGGGATAGGACCATGGCAGAAGCCATTAGGGTACTTACCTTTGCGGTCAAGCAGATCCAATTTCAATGTCGCTTGAGAGTATTCGATGTTGAGGCGACCAAAGGATTCAATCCAGCGTCGAAGTGACTTTGAGAATGGAACATAAGGGTCCAAGTCATTCATCACGTCACCTGCAAAAGAGTAGGTAAAGTTATGGGCTTGGAGCGCATTCTCGCCTTTCTGCTCTGCCAAATGGGTTAGGCTTTGCTGATGGCTATCACGTGTACGTGCTTCGAAGTCGTCCAGAATCGTGAACAGTTGCTCTGTCGTCATCTGTTCGGTTTTAACCACCGAGTAATCAAAGAAGGTTTTAAAACCCAGTGATTGAGCAAATTGATTACGTTTTTTGATGAGCTCAATAAATCCGTTAGCCAGTAGCCATTGCTCTAAATCTAATAGTGCTTGGTGTGCAGAAAGCCTGACTTGTTCGTTGCTATTGCTTCTTACTGCTGAACCTAAAACTGGCAGTGATCCTTCTGTTTCCTCACCCGTTTCATTTACGTAAGTCATTACGTGATTTTGTTTCTTCTCAAACAGCTCTGCTTCGAACTTGATGAGGTCTGCTTTTAGCGCCTGAGATTGTTGGGATTCGATAGCGTGAGATTTAAAGGTCGCTAACCAGCCATTTAGCCCTGTTAACGTGCTCTCTTTTTCTTGAGGATCTTGAATCTGGTCGATGGTATCTAATTGAGCTCCGATTGCCGCAATCTGTTCAGCTGAACTTAAAAACTCGGTCCACTGAGTTTGCGCTAGGGTTGAACCATCGTGGTCGTCACTGATGCCCATGTAGGTATCCCAAAAGAAGTCTTCTTTGGTTTTGTGAGTTACAAGATACTTGTGATTCAGTTGGTTGAGGTAGTTCGTTGCCGTCATGACATTCCTTGAAAATTAACCAGTAATTTCAACATTATGACACATTCAATGAATGTATTTTGTGACGTTAGATATAACTGGATGCAACTCACAGCATATCGGTTTACTTTACAGCGTATCAATGGTAATTAATTAACTGTTAATGATTTGTTGTTTGCTAGTATTTATGAGAGAGAGTTAGCTGATTTCTCCAGCCTTTTACTGAGTAAATTGATGTTCTCAAGGTCAGCGTTTTTGTAAGGAAGAGGTTTAGGATGGATCCTATTTTATATATCGAAGTTGGCGGGGTAATTTGGCAGGTATTTCCTGACGGTACTTGGCAACCATTACCTGCTGCGCAAGCGAAGGTCGATGGTGTTCAAGTGGTGAGTATTGAACCTCAAAACTTGGACCAGACTCAACCTCTGACAGAACCACAAATAGAAGCTGTAGAACAACAGTTGGAAAAGGTTGTGACTCAGCTTGTAAACAACATTGAAAGCTCACCTGAACAGCCGAGCGCTTCAAACGACCAACCTAGCGCTAGTGCCTCTTTTATTGCCTATGTCCGCTCTACACTAGACGAAACCCTGGCTGAAGCCGGTTTTGATACTCGACCAACAGAATACTTTGAAGACGACGCAACATCGAATGAAGGCAACCTCGACATACTTTTACCGAGTGCTGCATTAACCGTTGATATTTTAGATGGTGGTGATGGGTACGAAAACCAGTTCGAAGTACCTTCAGTCACGATAACGGGGACCGCTGTTGATGTTCGAGACGGACGTACCGTTCTTCTAACGATCACTGACATTAATGGTAATACGGTAACCACAACGGCAATCACAAGCGATGAAACTTATGTGGTAAACGGAGTCGATCTCTCTTCACTGGCTGAGGGGGATCTTAAGGTCGATGCGGTCATTGCTGATGAGTTTGGTAACAGCATTGCGGCCAACGACTCTACAATCAAAGACACCCTAGCCACAATCGATGTCGACTTTGATGGTTTTGGTGACGAGTTTTACAACCAATTTGAAATTGCCAACGGAGTGCTAGTCGGAACTGTTGCCAATGTCGAAGATGGCCAGACGATAAGCATTTCTATTACCGACAGCCAAGGTCTCACACAAGAATACACAACCACCGTTTCAGGCGGCACATGGACACTAGTTTCTCAAGATTATTCTAGCTTTGCAGAAGGTGATCTCACTGTCGTTGCTAGTACTGTTGATATTGCAGGAAACCCTACAACAGCGACCGATACCATCGTTAAGGACACGCTGGCGAGTATTACAGCAAGTGTTGATGATGGCGGGGATGGTGTTCTCAACAGTTTCGAAATCCAATCTGCCAAATTCTTTGGTACTGTACAAAATGTTGAGGATGGCCAAACGGTCAACATCCGAATTTCAGATAGCACCACCAACGTTATCGTTCTAACGGCAACCATAGTCAATGGCGCTTGGTCTGTCGAAGGCGTCGATTTAACGAGCTTTGCAGATGGTAGTATTTCCATTGAGGCTGACACTATTGATATCGCAGGTAACCCAGCGAATGCAGTAAATAGTGCAGGGGGCATTGTTATTGATACTGTTTCGCCAGTTATTGATATTGATACGTTAGATGGCTTTAGTATTTTGGCATTCCGTAGTGGCCAACTTACCACCATGCAGGGTACAACCAATGTTGCAGAAGGGCTCCCAGTTTACATTGAAGTAAGCGATGGGACTCAGACCCTAGTCTTTGAAGGTATTGTTGATTCTGCGGGTAACTGGCTGGTGGAGAATATTGATATTTCTGCCCTAGATTCATCTTCGGAATGGATGATTGACGCAAAAGTTTTCAATACCGTCGGCAACGAAGCCATCGATGACATGCCAACGATTATTCTTCCTGAGTCTGTTGTGTTTTCGGAAAACGTCATCGGTATTTTTGGCGATGAAACACAAACATCCGATATCCGTATCGATTTTGCAGATTTGTCATTTGGTGATGATCAAAGTTTAGCTGAGTCATTAACTTCTCAAGGCTTAACGATCACTGTCGTGGTATCGGCTGACAAGCAAAGCTTGGTTGGAACACGAAGCGATGGCCAAGTTGTATTTGATGCTGCGATTTCCGGCAGTAACGTAAACATCAACTTCTATCAGGCGATCGATCAAGAGGCTGGTTTAGACTCAATTCAGACCGCTCTGGTCATTGAGGGTTTACAAACGGATGCGGATGGTACCACAGAGCTCGTTATTGGCCATTTACCTATTGTTATTAAAGATTCTGACCCACTCATTTTTGATGAATCTTATGAAGTTATTGAAGGTGAAGTGGTATCTGGCAATGTACTCAATAACGACATCGATCTTGATACACAGCTAACCATAAAAAGCGTTGAAGTTGATGGGTTGACACAAACAATATCAGGCAGTGCCCCTGTATCATTTACTCTTGATGAAGGTGTTTTAACCGTCTTTGCAAATGGTCACTGGACGTTTGTCGCCAACAGAAACTTAGATCACACCGTAGCTCAAAACATCACTTTCAACTATGTCGCAGGCGATAGCAGTAATGATTTCGGAACTGGTACGGCAGTCATCGATATTTTTGATGGTGATGCGGGGTTAGTTGTCGATGGGACAACGACCAGCTCTGAAGGTGACGTATCTGATGGAGTCCAAACTGTCGTCGGTCAGTTTACTGTTTCCGCAGGCTCAGATAATCCAGATCCCGCCTCGATTGTCTTTAATACCAATACCTTAGTGCAGCTAGACGCCTTGGGCTTAACGACTGGAGATGAGGAGTTCCCACTAACTTACACGTTAGCCAATGATGGTAAAACGATTACCGCACAAGCAAATGGTGAAACGATATTCACACTAACGTTGAGTGTGGTTGCTAGTGGTATTGATGTCCTCGCAGATGTCACATTAGTTCTAGAGCAGCCTATAAACCACCTGATCAGCAACGATTCTATTACCCTGCCACTTATCATTGATGGAGAAGACTTAGATGGTACTGCTTTAGAACAAGGGCAGTTTGATTGGATTATCCAGGATGGGGTCGATCCGGTACTAACTTCAACTAGCAATGCTGCTGTGGACGAATCTGATCTTATTAATGGCAGTGTTTCTGATACTGGTATGTTTAATCTCAACGTCGGGAGTGACTTTGTCGAGTCCGTATTTTTCGGTGCTGCAGATCAGCCGCAGTTATTTAGTGGCGGTGTACAGATCATTTATGTGGTCTCTGCGGATGGAAGTGAACTTACTGGCTATGTTGGTTCTGAAAGTGCTGACAATAAAGCATTCACCTTGAGCTTTATCTCTCCTTCAGGTGAGGCGGATACTGATGTTACTTATACTTTTGAACTCTTTAAGGGGCTTGACCAAGATAACATTACAGACCAACTTCCATTCGTTGTTACCGCCAAAGATGATGACAATGATGTAACCAAATTAACCTTGAATGTATCAGTGACTGATGGCGGTGAACCAACGATTGGTTCAGGAACGGTTGAACTGAGTGAAATTCCCGTGGCTGATAGTACTCCATCGGGAGTTGGGTCAACAGCAAACGTGAGCTTAGCCGTTACCGCAGGGAATGATCCACTGGTTTTCTTAGGTTTGGATGTGACTACGGGCCAAGCTGTTCTTGATAGCGATGGTATAGCGGTAACCAGCAATGGTGAAGCGCTGACTTGGCGTGATAACGGTAATGGTACCTTTGATGCGGTTCTTGGTAATGGTGATGCTGTTTTCAGAGTCAAATTACCAGATAGCTTCAGCCTTGAAGCCAATGGCTCAACAAGCGTTGATGTCGTTATTGAGCTGTATCAGTCCATTGATCATGGCTCAGGTTCTAAAGACACCGAGCTGACGATTCCAGCTTCTATCGTCACCATTGATTCCGATGGTTCTAGAGACTCGCAAGCGTCTGATATAAAAATCTATGACGGTAAAGATCCTGAAATTTCGGTGACTGGAGGCATCTCAGTTGATGAAGATGGTTTGCTAGGAGATGGTCAGCAAGTTGGAGTCGAAGATAGCAGTCCTTCTTTAGGTATTATTGAAGGCTCTGATGATGTTGTTTCTGTCACGGTCAACACCGCTGCTTTTGATTCACTTGGCTACACCAGTGCTGGGAAAGCGATCTCCCTTAAAGCTGCTGATTCTGATGGTTGGTATTATGGGCAAGATACTGACGGCAACAACGTATTTAGGATTCGCTTTAATACTGACGGAACCACTGAATTTGATCTCTACGCACCACTAGACCATGCCACGGGCGATGGTGAAAACAATCTAGCTCTTAATTTTGAACTGACAGTTAATGATGCGGATGGAGACAGTTCTGATCCTGCTATTTATTCTGTCAACGTAACAGATGATGTTCCGACTGCTCGAGATGGTTCTATTGAAATGGTTGAGGGTGATAACCTCAATGGACAGTTCCTAACCGAAGAATTTGCAGGCGCAGACGGCGCAGAAATTATTAGCTTCACTTATCGAAATGCCACGTATACCTTTGATAACGTCGGTACACCGATCACGATCAATCTAATTAATGATTATGATGGCGGTTCCACTTACGGCCAGTTTACGCTCTCACCAGATGGTAGCTACCAGTTAACTACGAACCAGAATGTAACGACTAATCCTGCCGATCCTAAGATTGTCGATGACATTGATTACTTGGTGCGAGATGCGGATGGCGATGAAGTCGTTAGTAACGCAGAGCTTATATTGGATGATAACGAAGGTTTTATTCGTTATGAAGATTCTGAAACCACAGAAGATAACGATGCGATTATTGTCGTCAGTGTCTCAACCGGTGATATTGACCAAAGCGAAACGGTTACGGCTATCGAATTCTCTGAAGCATCGCTAAACGGTGGTAGCTTGTACCTTGATGGGGTGCTACTTCAAGTTGTTGACGGCAAGGTCACCTTATCAGGAAGTCAGCTGACAGCGATTGATAGTCAGTTTACTGGTCCGAATGGACAGTTAACCTATCGTCCGGCCCTCCATGAATCCAATACGACGTCGACGGTTATTTTGGCGATTAACGCCATCATTAGCACGGATACGGTTCCAAAAGAACTCACAGCCGATATTGCGGTTT
Organism: Vibrio sp. 10N.286.51.C3; assembly: GCF_003050065.1. Classification (NCBI taxonomy): domain Bacteria; kingdom Pseudomonadati; phylum Pseudomonadota; class Gammaproteobacteria; order Vibrionales; family Vibrionaceae; genus Vibrio; species Vibrio sp. 10N.286.51.C3. The sequence goes on from NZ_PIGC01000001.1 coordinate 255,182, forward strand.
CTGTTTTACCTGTTGCAGACGCTCCCGATTGGTCTGATTCAGTATTCACTTATCAATCTGTGGAAGATGACGCTGACCCTATCAAGCTTGATATTACCGCTCAACTCGTTGACCAAGATTCGTCGGAAACACTAACTTATACGATAAGTGGTATTCCCGATGGTCTGAATATCACCTTGAACGGAAATGCCGTTCAAGAGGGTAAGGAGTACACTCAGAATCAAATCGACAAAATGGAAATCAGAGCTGATGAAAACTTGGCGGGTCGATTTGAATTTGAAATTACTGCGATTGCCACTGAATCCGGAAACTCCTTCGATGATCCTGCCGATAAAACGGCTGATAATGTTCATACTGTCATCGTAGAGATCTCTCCTGATGCGGATAAACCAATTTTATCTGTTAAGGATTACAAAGGTCTGGAAGATGAACCTATTTATTTAAAAGATGTTATTGAGGGGACCCTGACAGACACTGATGGTTCTGAAACTCTGAGCTACATTATTGAAGTGCCGGAAGGTTGGTCAATTCTAGGAGAAGGTACTGCTGTAATTGGAGCAAATACTTACTTCGTTCCTGCGAGCGCAATCGAAAATGGTGTTGCTTATATTCAGCCCAAAGAGGACATCAGTTCCTTTACTGAAGACTTATCTATAAATGTAACAGCGGTTGCAACAGAATCGACTATCGATTCACTTATCCCAATTAACGGGCAGGCATCAAGCGATACTAAAACCATTGATATTTTCTTAAAAGGTGCAGTGGATGAGCCTATCGTTGTGGACGGAGGCAACGCGCACTGGGAGTACAATAGCGATACTAAAGTTATCAGTAATCAATCGGTGCTTAACGAAGATGGTTTGATTCGACTGGATTTTGTGGTCCAAACTTCGGACGACGATGTTTCAGAAGAGATTAACGTACTGCTAACCAACATCCCTGAGGGAACTTTGCTGGTGGATGCGTTGGGTCAGCCCGTATCGCTAACGATTGCGTATGTGGATGATGTCACTGGGCCGGTATTCCAAGTCTCTAACGCACAATTGAATGATTTGTATCTTAAGCCAGTTGCTGATTTCAGTGGGGAACTGGAACTTACCGTTATCGCTATTTCAACTGAGCCTGATGGTGATTCGGGTGAGTTCCCGATGACGTTAAAAGTAGAGTTAGCGCCTGTTGTTGATCAAGAAGATGGTCAAACAGTTAGTACTCAAGGTATTGAAGACAGCCAAATTGGATTGAATCTAGAGCCATCAGTGAATCAAGATGTTGATGGAAGTGAGTCTTTAACGGGTTATGTGATTGACAGCCTTCCTGCTGATCTGACTCTTTATTTTGATGGCAGTGTAATTGATGTGCCGGTTTCAGGGTTAGATTTAGAAAGCTTATTAGACTCTACGACGCCAACACTGTCCGAGCTTTTAAGTAGCGGAAGACTGTCAGTCACCGCTACTGAAGATTTGAGCGGTACATTTTCGATCCCAATTACCTATGAAGTTACCGATACTTCGCCGACAGGCGCGACTGATGTAAAGGATATTTCAGGATCAATCAGTGTCACCGTAGATGCAAGGGTCGAGTCAGATACTCGTTTGGAGAGTTCTGGTCAGCTATACATTAGTGATGACGGTTCTCCAGTCAACGTGTCGGATGCGGTTACTTTTGTTGACGCAGATATGGATGGCTCAGAGTACTTGGATTATATCTTGATCGATGTGCCTGATGGCTATTCGCTGATTATCGACCACCCGAACGGAGCCGCTCAAGATATTTCAGGAAACTGGATTATCTCTGCAAACGGCCTGACGAGTGATTCTATCCAAGAACTGGCTCAAGAAATCTTAAGTGGCATGACGATCTCCAGCCCAAGCGACACCCCTGTGTTAGATATTGTGGTGCGTGCTCGTGTTATTGATGGCGAAGATTCGAAATATATTGATACCTCATTCCAAATTCAGATTACAGGCCATGACGGCGGGGGCGGTTCTTGTGACCCTGTTGGGCCTCCAAGTCCAATCCAACCAGATGGTGATATTAAAACGCCAGAAGGTGAAGATATCGATCTCACGGGTCTATTAAATACTGATGTTGCCAGTGACCCAGACAACACTATCTCTTTCTATATTCCGGCCGATTCTCTTCCTGAAGGCGTTGAGATTTCAGGTGATGGTGTTATTGCTGAATATGACGCGGCTGGCGAAGTCGTCGGTTATTCGATTACTGCTGATGGCCTATCGAAGTTATCGCTAACTGGGTTAGATGAAGACTTTGCAGGGTGCATTGACTTTACTATAGAAACGGTCGAAACCTCGCCGTGTAATGGTGAAACAGTCACGACAAATCAAACGATCAGCATTCAAGTGCTACCTGTTGTCGATGACATTACGGTTGCAACGGATTCGACAACAATCCAAGAAGACATCACTACGGATCTTAATCTTGAGCTTGTTCTTGGAGATAGCGTTGAAGACGGCCAGTTAATCACGGGTGAAGGCAACAGCGCTACTGGTAAAGAAACCGTTAACTCTCTGACTATCACAGTATCAAATGGTGTGACATTGTCGGAGAGTCCTGCCGATACTGGCTTGTTGGTTGATAACGGCAATGGTACTTGGACGCTAACCGATCCTAGCCGTTTGAGTGATGTGTTGGTGACACCACCTGAACATTACAGCGGCGAAATTACCTTAACGGTAACAGCCAATATTACCGATGAAGCGGATTGCGTGGCTGAAACGGATATACAAGATAAAACGACCGTAGTGACGATCACGGTTGAACCTGTTGCTGATGCGGCAAACTTAGTAACGCAAGATATTGTCGGCGATGAAGACAACTATATTTCATTATCATCACTTAGCGCAGAGCTGATTGACCAAGATGGCTCTGAAAATATGTCTTTGGCATTAAAAGGTGTACCTGAAGGCGCCGTGGTTGCGATAAAAGTGGGAGACTCTTATGAGTTGGTTCCAAACAACGGCGCAGATGGCGGCACGTTCAATGGAAACCCTACTTATGAGTGGCAATTAGATCCAAGCCAACTTGCGAACTTGGTCATTATGCCACCGAGAGATTTCAGTGGAGACATGAACCTGGTGCTTGAGGCAATCACTCAAGAAATCGGCACCACTGAAATCCGCTATACCGAATCTGACTTTACCGTTGGTGTGAACCCAATTGGTGATAAGGTGGAATTCTTCGACTTACCTGAACAGATGACTGGCAGTGAAGATGAAGGCATTGTTATTCCACTTGATGCTAATAGCTTCGAGACCAACAGTGATGAGTTCTTATTAATTACAGTCACAGTGAATGGGACTTCTGATCCTTCGGGTTTAATTGGGCTTGATAGAATTCGTATTGGCTCTGAAACAAGCTCTTTCACTAATGTTGGCGGCATCATACAGGCTACGATCCTCGTTAAAGCAAGTTCTGTTGATGAGCTTGAGTTCTTTGCCGGAGACGCTTGGGGTAACCTCGATATTACGATCACTGGTCAAACGGTTGACCAAAATACGGTGCTTGGTAATTTGGTCACAGATACTGGCGAACCAAGTTCACAAGATATGACTTTGGTAATTACACCTGAGCCCGATGCTCCTTTGCTAAGCCTTGAATACCCATCAATTGTCGCTGAAGCGAGCGGCTCGATTCCTCTTGGTTTAGACCTTTCTCTCGTTAATCCTGCTGATTCCGAAGAGGGTTTTATTACCATCTATGACATCCCAGCAGGTTTAACTTTCTCGCATGGTTCTATGGTCGATGGTCAGTATGTCGTGGAATTAGCGGATGTGCCTAATTTAGCGATTACCGGGGGCTACAACAGTGGTGATCAGTTTGATCTAACGATTGAGCCATCAGCCGAAATCGGCAATAACCAAGCAGTAGGGCTCCCGCAAACCGTATCGGTTGAATTTGTGGCGGAAGGTGACTCTACGATTACCGCGACAGACGATAACGACTTGTTGATTGGCGGTACCGGCTCTGACAATTTTGTGTTTGAATCATCAGGTTTGGGCAGTGCTGGGGCACCAAGTTACGATGTGATTCAAGATTTTGATGCGTCGCCAGACACTGATGCGATTGACCTGACGAGTATTCTAGGTAGCTTGGATCTTAGTACTGGAGTACAAGCTCGCAATTACTTAGACCTTGAGGAGTCGGGCGAAGGCGTAACCATTTCTATCAAGCCTAATGGTGACGAAGATGTTCAACAAAACATCTTGTTGGCTGATGTCACGTACGACGATTTGTATCAAGGTGATAGCAGCAGTGTTTTAGAAGCACAAATTTTACAAAAAATGATAGATGACAACAACTTAACGCTGTAAGTTAGATGTACGGTCTATAAAAGGAAGTTTAGATTGGTAGAACAAAAAGACAGCTGGCTAGGTTGTGTAGAGTGGTTATGTGAGCATTTTAATGTTCGAAGCCATCCTTCCAAAATAGTGTCTGGCCTACCTTTAGTCGAAGGAAGGCTCAATGAGTCCCTTTTCCCAAGAGCGATTGAGAAATCAGGCTTGACTCTGAGTCATGTAAAAAAAGAGTTGCTGACTCAATGTCAGTTTCCGGTTGTTGCCGTTAATTCTGCGACAGGGATGCCTCTTGTCGTCACCCAAAGTTCCGGTGTTGACTTTCATGTATTGGATTGCGGAACCAATTCAAGCCAACAAACCCTCTTAAAAGATTTGGTTACTCAAGTGGAACCGTATGTGTGGCAAGTGGGTGCTCAAGCGCTTGATGATGCTCGTGTACAATCCCATGAACGCAGTGACAGTAAATCCAACACTCGTTGGTTATGGCGTGTCGTCAAAGAAGTGAAACCTTGGTACCGAGACCTGTTTATCGCTTCGTTCTTGATTAACGTATTGGCGCTAGTCGTTCCGCTCTTTACCATGAACGTATACGACCGTGTGGTACCAAACCAAGCGTTCAACACTCTTTGGGTACTGGCCGCCGGTGTGGGTATTGTTGTTGTTTTTGATTGGGTATTGAGAAGCTCACGAAGCTCTGTGACTGATATGGCGGGGCGCTATATAGACAACAAGTTGTCTTCTCAACTGTTCTCTAAAGTACTCGGTATGAAGTTGGAAAATCGACCTCAATCGGTAGGTGCATTTGCCAGACAGCTTCAAGACTTCGACAGCGTGAAAGACTTCTTCACTTCCATCTCTTTGGTCACGTTAGTCGACTTACCGTTCACCTTGTTGTTCCTGTTCCTTATCGGTTGGCTCGGTGGGGCGATGATGTTCATCCCAGTTGCCATCATGTTGGTGCTGATTGTGTTGAGCATAGCGATGAAAGGCAAAGTCGAGAAAACATTCGATGAAACCGCGCGTTTATCAACACAAAGACAAGCGCAGCTGTTTGATTGTTTAACGACCCTTCCGGACATCAAACAAAACAACGCGGAAGGTATTACTCAAAAGCGTTGGGAGCAGACTATTTCATCGCTTTCTCAATGGCAGACTCAATCTCGTCATTACTCAAATATCGTGACGCACTCTATTCAATCCAGTCAGCAGATTGTCACCATTACTCTGATCATCTTCGGTGTGTATCAAATCTCAGAGGGCTTGCTAAGTATGGGTGGGTTAATTGCTGTCGTGATGTTGAGTGGACGCGCTGCAAGCTCGGTGAATCAACTTTCTCTTTTAATGCTGAGATTCCAACAAACACGATCGGCTGTTGAAGGCCTAAATCAGATCATGGAGCTACCTCAGGAAGAGTCTAAGCACCAAGTGATCGATAAGGGCGACTTTGATGGCGGGGTTAGGTTGGATGAAGTCACATTTACCTATCCAGAAACTCAAAGCCCAGCGTTAAAGGAAATCTCTCTTGAGATAAAACTAGGTGAACGAGTTGGCCTTGTTGGTGCAGCAGGTGCGGGCAAAACAACCCTACTATCGATTGTTGCTCGTCAGTATTTACCCACAACAGGTCAAGCTTTCTATCAAGAAATCGATGGGCAATTATGGCCAACCAGTGTCTTGCGCAGTGGCATGGGCTGGGTAGGGCAAACCACTAATCTTATCTTTGGCAGTGTTTACGACAACGTCACGCTTGGTGCGACTAACGTTGATGAAGAGAAGCTAAGACAAGCGCTACAACAGTCGGGTTTGAATGGCTATATGGGGCGCTTAAGCAATGGCTTAGAAACGCCAGTTGGTGAAGGTGGCCGATTGCTTTCAGGAGGCCAACGCCAAGCTGTGGCTATCGCAAGGGCGCTTTATCGTTGTCCAAAACTTTTGATCATGGACGAACCAACCAGCGCGTTAGATAACCAAGCTGAAATACAGTTCTTCAATGCATTGCAAAGCATGCCGAGAGAAACTTCGATGTTAATCAGTTCGCACAAATCTTCGTTCTTGATGATGTGTGATCGAGTGATTGTTTTGGACAAAGGTCAGATCGTGGCTGAGGGTGAGCCAAAAGATATCCTCTCTCTACAGAAGAAAAGTGCACCCAAAGGGACCAGTCGTTTTAAGACGGTTTCAGTGGTGAAGGGAGGTCGTCATGAGTAATGATATTCAGTGGACCAACAATCACTTGGCATTCCGTTCTCGTAAGCTGATTTGGCTAAGTGCTCTACTCATTGTCTCGATTATCGGTTGGGCGACATGGGCAACATTAGAAGAGGTCGTGATCGGTGAAGGCAAAGTTGTACCTAGTCTTTCTGTTCAAACCATTCAGAGCCTAGAGGGCGGTTTAGTTCAAGAGATCATGGTGCGACAAGGTCAATCTGTCGTGAAAGGTCAGCCTCTGGCAAAGCTGGAAGACACGCGTTTTAAAGCGGCTTTTTTAGAGTCGGCTCAACAAGCGGATACCTTACTGGCTCAACAATTAAGATTGAAGGCTGAACTGTCGACTGTTGTTTTAAATAACGACGCGAAAGAGTGGTATGAGCGAGTGGTCTTGGTGCCACAAGATATTGCTGTTGATGTATCAAGTCATCCGGCGTTAATGAATGCAAAAGCGAACTATCGAGAGCGTTTAGGACAGTTGAAATCGGAACTCGAAGAGGCAGCACTTCGCATCGAGCAACAAGACCAAGCGCGTGTCGATACGCTAAATAATATCCAGACCTTAGAAAGTAGTCTCGATATCGTTATTCGTGAGCGCAACATGCTCAAAGACGTGGTCGCGAGCGGTGCGGTTGCTGAGGTTGAACTGCTGAAATTGAACCGCGATGTGGTGAAGCTAAAGGGTGATATAGCCAGCTCAAAAGTAGCGGCTCAAAAACAGATAGCCGCTTACTCAGAATCGATAGCTGACCATCGCAGCATCGCACTCGATTTTCGTGCCAAGGTACAAGGTCAATTAAATGAGGTGGCCAGTAAAATCGCGCAATTGAATGAAAGCCAACAAGCGATTGCCGACCAGCTGAAACGCACGGAAATCTTAGCGCCTGTTGATGGCACGGTGAAAGAGATATTTGTTCGCACCATTGGCGGTGTGGTGAGACCAGGTGAGCCGATTATTGAGCTGATTCCGTCGAACAGCCAGTTGATTGTTGAAGCCAGAATCTCGCCACAGGATATTGCCTTTGTGCATAAAGGTTTGGGCGCCACGATTAAATTCACTGCTTATGATTTTGTCATTTATGGCGGGCTTAAAGGCGAGGTCACTTATGTCAGTGCCGATGCCTTGCAAACAGAAGATGGCAACGCCTATTACCGAGCCCATATTCAGTTAAACGAAGACCAGCAACAAAACTCTGCCTTTAGCATTATCCCAGGGATGCAAGTCGCGGTTGATATCTTGACCGGCGAAAAAACAGTATTGAGTTATTGGTTAAAACCTATTTTACGAGCTAAGGAAAACTCACTTCGCGAGCGATGAAGTGGGTTAAAGCATAAATATAAAAGGAAGTGTAATGCATTCAAAATTCTTACTCTCTTCTTGCTTACTGATGAGCGGGCTGTCTCAAGCAGCCTCATTGGAAGAGTCCGTGGCCTTTGCCATAGACTATAGCCCAGAGATCTTGGCGCAGTACTCCCGATACCAATCGGTGATAAGAGACGGTGATGCTGCAGGCGGTTTGTATATGCCGCAAGTCAATTTGTACGCAGCGGCAGGTTATGAAGAGACGCGTTATAACAGTGGTAGCAAACTCGACACCGATGACCGTGGTCTAACGCGAACGGAAATCGGCGTTAAAGTTTCCCAGTTACTATTCGATGGTTTTAAAACAACGGCGAATGTTGACCGACTCACGTTCGAAGCCGAGGCTGAACGTTTAACCCTGATTTCACGTGCTGAAAATGTTTCTTTAGATGTGGTGAGAAACTACCTCGATATTCTAAAAGCAGAGACGCTGCTTGAGCTGTCCAAGCGTAATGTAAAAGAGCACCAAGAAATCTATCAAGACATCCAAGACAAAAAGAGCAAAGGCCTGAGTAGTAACTCGGATCTGGCTCAAATATCTGCTCGTGTTGCGACGGCGCAATCTTCATTGATAGCAGCTCAGAACAACCTGTTTGATTTGCAAACTCAGTACCTACGTTTAGTGGGCAAGCCTGCGGTGAACTTGGTTTATCCCCGTTTTGATTACGCACTATTACCAAGCTCAGCACAGGTCGCACTTGAACAAGCTGTCGAGAATCATCCAGAAATCAAAGCCTCCTTGCTTGATATCGACGCCGCTCGTAAAGAGATGCGTAGAGAAAAAGGCGATTACTATCCAGAGGTAAAACTGGAACTTCATGCCAACAAAAATGACAACGTGTCTAACCCACCGGGTGGTGTTGATGAAGACGCCAGAATCATGCTGACGATGGATTACGATCTGTTTAACGGTTTCTCTACCGACTCTCGTGTTGAATCGTCAGCGTGGCGTGTCGAAGAGGCAAGAGCAATTCGTGTTAGAACCGAGCGTGAAGTAAAAGAGGGCACCCAGCTTGCTTGGAATGCCTACAAGATGCTTGAACAACAAAAGTCTCTACTTCAACAGAATGTGGACGCGGCCAAAATTGCAGAACTGGGTTACATCCAACAATTTAATGTAGGCAGACGAAGCCTATTGGATGTGCTGGACGCAAAAGTGGAAGTGTTCTTGGCTCGACGAAACTTCATCAGCACAGAATATGATCAAACGTTAGCAGCATACCGCGTACTGAACGCGATGGGCATGTTGACCTACGCATTAAGGGTTGAACACCCAGAAGAGTGGCAAGGGGAGAACAAGTAATGAGATATTTTAAACTAGCGCTACTTAGTTCTATCTTGCTAATGGGTTGTGCTGAAACGCCCGATACGACAATGACTCGCCATCAAATTGATGATCTAGCGGATGATGACCGTGATGGGGTGATTAACCAACGCGATCTTTGTGCTGATACTCCAGAAGGCGTGACGGTAGACATTAAAGGCTGTGCCAATTGGAAAATCGTCGAAGATGTTGAAGTGTTAAGCGTGGCATTTGATTTCGATAAGTATGAACTTAAACCTGAACATACTGCGGTACTCAATGAACTTGTTCGTTTACTGGGTGAACAGCCAGATGCATCGGTGACTTTAGTTGGCGATACCAGTTCAGAAGGTACAAACACTTATAACAAGGTACTGGCGAAGAAAAGGACTGGCGTGATTCGAGATGCACTGATCGACAGAGGCATCGATGGTGAGCGAATTTTCGAACAAGAATTTACTCAGATAACCAGCTTAACTCAGCATCTTCATAAGCGTAAGCGCAGGACCATTGCAGTGTTAAAAACAGAAAGCATGGAAGTGAATCCATCTTGGAATATCTTCACCTCAGAGATGCAGCTCGACAGTAACAGCGATGTTGAATCCAAGACATCGATTGATCCAGTAGGAGGCCAGTAATGAAACGTCTATCTAATAAACCGGGCTTACTGCTTGCTGCTGTACCTATGTTGTTCTCGGCATCGACGTTTGCGAATGATGCCAGTGAAATTGGTTTGGTCACGATTGAGCCGAATATGCAGGGTCTTGTTGAAGACTTACTCAAGAGCCAAGAGATTGACCTAGAGATCTTGTTGAGTGACAGCGTACCAGAGCAGATGATCATGCAACGCTCACGTGTTGGTATTACGTCCAAAAAGTGGACTGACAAAGAGATGGCTAGGTTCGACATGCGCTACGGCTATAGACCGACAGAACTGATGTTTACCGCCGACGTGATTGCGATTCTAGCGAATGAGAATAACCCAGCAACATCCATCAGTGTCGCTGAACTTATCGATGTGTTTGGTTGCTCTAACGACCCTAAACATCCCAAATGGTCACCAAGCAGTGATATCCGTAATGGTGAAAGCCTAGATACCCACATGTTGCCTTTCGCTATCGACCATAACCTGAAGGGGCATACCACCTTTTCAAGTTGGGTCGAGTGTGGAACGGAGGGAGAATATGCCCATACTCAGTTCTTAGCGGATTTACCTGATCTGATTAACAAGATTGAAGACGAAGATGCCGCGATTGGTTACACCGTCTACTCAGATCAAATCTCGGATGTGAAATGGCTGAGTGTGGTTGATAATCTTGGGGTGAACTACGACTTAAACAAAGAGACGATCCTCTCTGGTCGTTACCCATTAGCGACGGTTTATTACATGTACCTGAATATTCCAGCGCATCGTAAAGGGTTTACTGAGCAAGAGAAGTTCTTTGTTGGACTAACTTTGTCGGAAGAGCATCAAAGCGTGTTGAACCAATACGGCTTCATCAGTTTGCCGCCAGAAGCCATTCAACGTAATAAAGTAAGACTATCGCTTGAAGAGCCTGTAATAGAAGGTGGCTATAAATAATTAGTATAATGTGTTGTATGTAAATCGTCGGGATAGTACTGTTAGTCCCGTAATGGTTCTCAACGTGACGGATTACGTTATTCGGCGATAGAATTTATCTAGCGGGCATGTATGCCCGTTTTTTTTCGCCTAAAATTTGTCGGTCAGGCGTTTGTTTGTTGATTGGTCACGTATAATGAACGCTTCATGCCGCACGAGATAAGCACAATTAATGAGAACTCTTCCTGTCTTAATCCTACCTTTTTTATTGGTTTTGAATGCCATTGCATTTTCTACGCAAGCAACCGAAAGCTGGTGGCTGCGAACGGTATTCAACACAAGTTCAGATCAACCAAGTTCTCAAAACTATATCAACGATGTCGATCTTATGGATTGTGGTGATGTAGAAGGTACTCTGCTGTGCAGTGACCAAACCAAATATTACGATCTGGATGTTTATGTTGAATTGGAGCTAGGTGAATCAAGCATTGAAGTGGTTCGCTTAACCTTGCCATATTCGAACTTAAGTTATACCAAGCTTCAGGCTTACCTTCGTCAAGATGGCTTTGCTCTGAGTTCAATGCGTATTGGGGAAGATGAGTTCGATGTCGTCGCTCAACTCGAACACGCAAAACGTGAGGGCGTTGGTTTTGATGAGGTAGATAAGCAGCTCGTAGAATTTATTAATGCACCACACCATTCATCTGATCAAGTGAGTTTATGGAACGTTCCTAACTCATCATCTGCTAGTTCGTCTTCTCCTTGGGTTCAGTTACAGAGTGATGGTGATAACTTAACGGTTGAACTAAATCGCTTTTAATTGCTCAAATTTATAGATGCTTTCGTAATTCATTAGAGTAAACAAGCCTTTTGGAATAACGGTTCACGGGCAGACAGCAAGTTATTATTCATTTAAGTGTTCGTTTTTCTGTGGCTCTCACATTTTTGGCAAGCGTTTACTTTTGCCATTTGTTATACGTTGAGCCTTAGGTAAAACGAGCTTAGGATACGTTCAGTATTGATAAAGGAGACAACCCATGGTTGCAAGAGTAACGACAGCGCCACAAGGCCCAGAACTTTCTGAGTTGGTGCAAGGATACTGGCGTACAGCTGAATGGGGCATGACCCCGCAACAACGCCTGACTTTCCTTAAGCAGCACATTGATCTTGGCATCACAACTGTTGATCACGCGGATATTTACGGTAACTACCAATGTGAAAAGTTGTTTGGTGAAGCATTAGCACTCGAGCCAAGCCTTCGTGATGATATTCAAATCGTCACCAAGTGCGATATCAACTTGTGTGGTGACCACACTCCTGATCGTAAGATCAATCACTATGACACCAGTGCACACCACATTTACCAATCAGTAAATAACTCACTAGAGCGTTTAGGTGTAGCCGAACTGGATGTATTGCTTATTCACCGTCCAGATGTACTGATGGATGCGGATGAAGTGGCAGAAGCGTTCGCAGAATTACACAAAGTCGGTAAAGTTAAGCACTTCGGCGTCTCTAACTTCTCACCACGTCAATTCGACTTGCTGCAATCTCGATTAGGCAAGCCACTCGTCACCAACCAAGTTGAAATCAATCCACTGAACTTCGAAGTTGCCCATGACGGCACGCTAGATCAACTGCAGATGAACCGCATTCGCCCAATGGCGTGGTCTTGTCTTGGTGGCGGTAGCATCTTCAGTGGCGATTCAGCGCAAGCGATTCGTGTTCGTGATGAGCTAGAAGCGATTCGCAAAGAAGTGGGTGCCGACAGCATTGATCAAGTGATCTACGCATGGGTACGCCGTTTACCGTCTAACCCAATTGCCATTATTGGCTCTGGTAAGATTGAGCGCGTTGAGACAGCTGTTGATGCACTGAAAATTGAACTGACTCGCGAGCAGTGGTACCGCGTATGGGTTGCATCTAAAGGTCACGGTGTGCCATAGAAAGCAATTCATATAGAAGCGAAAGCCAGCTAAGAAAGCTGGCTTTTTTGTGTTCGCCTAACCTATTTCTGCAAAACTGTGATTAAGGTGGAATAATTTTCAAAAACACTCATAATGCACTCTGTTTTTCACCAGTTGGATATTTCCATTGAGCACTTCAAAATTCTCTTCAATCGCCCTTAAACCAGAGCTTCTAAATACGTTAGATTCTCTTGGTTATACTGAAATGACGCCGATCCAAGCGTTAAGTCTTCCTACTATCCTAAATGGCAAGGACGTTATCGGTCAGGGTAAAACGGGTTCAGGTAAAACAGCTGCTTTTGGTTTAGGCGTGCTGCAGAACCTACGCGTTAAGCGTTTCCGTGTTCAGTCTTTAGTGTTATGTCCGACTCGTGAGCTTGCAGACCAAGTAGCAAAAGAGATCCGTACTCTTGCTCGTGGTATTCACAATATTAAAGTGCTGACACTATGTGGCGGTATGCCAATGGGCCCACAGATTGGTTCATTAGAGCATGGCGCACACATTCTTGTGGGCACTCCTGGTCGTATTCTTGACCACCTAGAGAAAGGCCGTATTGACCTGTCTGAGCTGAACACACTTGTGTTAGATGAAGCGGATCGCATGCTAGAGATGGGTTTTCAAGACGCTTTGGACGCAGTGATTGAAGCGGCGCCAAAAGAACGCCAAACTCTGCTATTCAGTGCAACTTTCCCTAAACAGATCAAATCTGTTGCAGACCGCATTATGCGCAACCCAGAAATGGTGAAGGTTGAGTCAACGCATGACCACTCAAGCATCCAGCAACACTTCTACAAGCTAGAAGGTTCTGAAGCTCGTGATGATGCTCTAGAGTTGCTGCTACTTCATCACCAACCGGAATCTGCGGTTGTGTTCTGTAACACTAAGAAAGAAGTGCAGAACGTAAACGATGAGCTAAGCCACCGTGGTTTCAGTGTTATCGAACTTCATGGCGACATGGAACAGCGTGAACGTGACCAAGCTTTGGTTCAGTTCTCAAATAAAACCATCTCGATTCTAGTGGCGACAGACGTTGCGGCTCGTGGTCTTGATGTTGATAACCTAGATGCTGTATTCAACTTTGAATTGTCTCGTGACCCTGAAGTTCACGTACACCGCATTGGTCGTACTGGCCGTGCAGGAAGCAAGGGCGTTGCTATCAGCTTCTTTAGTGAGAAAGAGATGTACCGTGTTGCTCAAATTGATGAGTACATGGATATGCCGATTGAGCCATCTGAGCTTCCAGCAAAACCCATTGCTAAGCCGTACTACTCAAACATGGTAACCATTCAGATTGATGGCGGTAAGAAAGCTAAGCTTCGTGCAGGTGATATTCTTGGTGCATTGACTGGTCAAGGTGGTATTGATGGTAAATCAGTAGGTAAGATCAACTTGTTCGCAATGCGCGCTTACGTTGCTGTAGAACGCTCTGTAGCTAAGAAAGCACTGAACAAGATCGAATCAGGTAAAATGAAGGGTCGTCAATTCCGCGCCCGAATCTTGAAGTAATTCGAGATTGAACCCCTTTGCTGCGATATGTCTAATTAATGATATTGCTAACTAATGACATTGCAGTAAAGGGTGTTCCACAAAATGCCACTCAAGTTTCTTTGTTTAGGTTTATCGACCTAGTCCTCTATATCAAAGCATTATTCATCGGGTCTTATCGAATAAAGATCGTTGATATGTTTTCCTTCGTTAATATACCAATTCATCGCTTCCTGTCGATTGTGAACGAATATCGTAATTGTGGTTATTGAACCATCGTCAAAATAACAAAGCTCATATTCTAAATCGCTTGGGTGCTCAGGAATAGCGGCCATAGCTTGCCTCCCAAATATCAATCATTTGAAAACACGCTACCCCGTTTCTTTTATAGAGTTCGTATTAGGTCAAATGAGTAATAAAAATCAAGTTATATCACTGCCGTTAATTATTTTTAGTTTAATCATTTGCCTAAATAGACGGTTTAGCAAGGTGAAGTCTCAATTTATCTGAAAGTTTTTACGATCAGCTGCTTTTATAGCTAATGTTATAAGATCAAGGGTGAATCTGATAAATCTGTTTACAGGTTCGCTGATCAGTAAAGGGTTGTGAGAGGGTGAAATGAGAAAATGCCGTTGGTTAGTGACATTGGTGTGCTTTCTATTTGCTGGGTGTGGGACGAAATTCGCCTATAACAATATCAGTTGGTTTGCGGTCAGCTATATCGAGGACTTTGTTTCGTTATCCAATAACCAAGAGTCCGAGTTAGAAGCCCGTTTAGACTCATTGCAAGCTTGGCATAAAGAAACTCAACTTCCTCAGTATATTTCTCAATTAGAAGCGATTCAAAGTATTGCTCGTGCCGATATGAATTCTGCGTTTATCGTCGACCAAAGTGAGCAAATTAAGAATCATATTCGTGCGATCGTTAATAAGTTTGCACCCGATGTTTACGCGTTAAGTATGCAACTTAGCCCTAAGCAAGATAGCGAGTTCTTAAAAAACTTTAGAGAAAAACAGCAACACTATTACGAAGAAAGATTGTCGTTGAATGACGAAGACTCCAGAGAGCGATATCGAAATCGCATAGAAGAGAGACTAGAGCGATGGCTAGGATCGGTGTCGAAACAACAAAAGCAGATTATTTATACTTGGTCTCAAGAGTGGGTAAATACCAACGATAACTGGCGCCAATATCAAAATAATACCTACCAAGATCTCACAACACTGATGGAAAAGAAGAGTGATCTACATATCGCTCAGCCAATTATTATGAACTTGCTTATGAATAACGAAGCTTATTATCCAGACGAATTGGAATCTGAGCTTAATAAGAATATGCAGACATCAGCCAAATTTTTGGTGGATATCGCCGCAATCAGTAGTGATAAGCAATGGTCTTATTTCCTGAATGAATTAGACAGTCTCAAGTCAACGCTAGTGACACTGCAGGAGTAGGGCACGAGTAAGCTTCGTTAATAACTAAAAAGGCTGATTGTGTTAAACCAATCAGCCTTTCAAATATTATCGTATGGTAAGGATTTTAACCTCGATTACTCATCAGCAACTTTGGAATAGAGCCTTTCGCTGTCTTCGATATTTTTTGCATCAGTTGAAAGCTTGGTTGCTGAATACCGTGGTCGCTTTGCAGCTCATCAATCATCAATAACCACAGTCTAGCTGTCATTTCTGAATCGGCTAACGCTCTGTGGAAGGTGCCGTCGTTGTCGATATTCTTGAAACGCACAAGGTCGCCTAGCTTATGAGTCGGTGCGTCTTGGATTAGGCGGCGAGCAATCAGCATTGAGCAGGCAAATTGTCCATTGTAATCACGACCAATGTTATCTAACTCTGCATCAAGAAAGCGTTTATCAAATGAGGCATTGTGAGCGACAAGTTGGCTGTCTTGAATGAAGTCTGCAAATTCATCCATCACTTCACTGCAACTGGCCGCTGTGCTTAACATGCGGTTACTGATTCCGGTATAGCCTTCAATGAATCCACTGACACGAAACCCTGGGTTCATGAGTTGTTGGAAGGTGTCGACGACTTCGCCATTAACGAGTTTCACCGCACCGATTTCAATCGCTCGGTCACCCATATTTGGTGATAAGCCTGTGGTTTCGAAATCGAGAACGATAACGGAGTCTGCGGAGTGTGTAGCCATCGTGTTTCCTAATTGCTATTGGGTGGTATCGTTTTATATGAGGCGTTTGGTGCTGCTATTAATAAGTTATTGATTATTGCTGCTGATAGTGAGCTCAGTGTAACCCGTCGAATCATCATGCTCTCTGTGGAAGGTCAAAGTATCGTAACGGTGAACAATCAATTCAGCGGTGGTGGCGATAATCGTTCCCTCCAGCAGATGCCCGCCAATCACATCGCCATTCTCATCAGCAACGGATATATGAACGTGCTGATGGTTAGGCGTTAACGTTGCCATCACAGATACGATTTCGAACGGAGCTTGAACTAGCTTGGTGTTGTTGGCATTAGCTAAGCGAATATTGAGTTGAGAAACACATCCTACACAAGACGCAATAGAGCCCGCGGAGATATTGTGTGCTGTCACTAGCCTCTGGATCTCAAGCTTTAGGTCTTGGCCTCGGGTTAATCTCGTTGCGATAGGAGTAATCATCTCAATACCTCTGTTTTATCTGTGTATCAAAGAACAAAACGAAGCCACAGAGGGCTTCGTTTAAGTAATACGCCGGCTAACACGTTATCGCTGCTAGTTAAGCTTTGATAGTTACTTGCCTTCTTTCTCTTGCTGTTCTCTTTTCTTCTTAGGAACGAAGTTCAATACTGAAATTGGTACTTCTTTGCGTGGTTCGAAACCTTCAACAACGCGACGTTCAATCAAGTGACCGAGACGCTTTTCAATAATGCACAGGTTCTTGAAGTTATCTTTCGATAGGAAAGAGATCGCTTCGCCAGACGCATCAGCACGGCCTGTACGACCAATACGGTGAACATAGTCATCAGCAGGGAAAGGCATGTCGTAGTTTACCACGCGGCTTAGGTTGTCGATATCGATACCACGAGCAGCAACGCCAGTCGCTACCAAGTACTTTAGACGACCTTTCTTGAAGTCAGCCAAGATCTTTTCACGGATCGCTTGGCTGCGTCCACTGTGGAAAGCTTCTGCCTGAATGCCACGCTTTTCAAGTTGAGCCACTAACTTAGCCGCGCCATGTTTAGTTTCGATAAAGATAAGCGCTTGATCCCAATTACCTTCGGTAATCATGTGGCTCAATAGTGCTGACTTACGGTCTTTATCTACCGTTACCAACCATTGCTCAATGTTCGCTTTAGACGCGTCAGTTTTCGCAATTGAAATCTCTTCCGCTTCACTGATAGCACTTTTCGCTAGCGCACGAACTGGCGTTGAAAGCGTTGCCGAGAACAGTAGGTTTTGGATGTCTTGTGGTAAACGCGCAATGATCTTGTTGATGTCTTCAATGAAACCCATGTCTAGCATGCGGTCTGCTTCATCAAGAACCAATACTTCAACTTCATCAAAGTGAACGGCACGTTGTCCGTACATGTCGATCAAACGACCTGGAGTTGCAACCAGAATATCAACACCTTCAATCAGACGATCTTTTTGATGTTGGTAAGACACGCCACCGTACATCGCTAATGAAGTTAGGTTTAGGAACTTAGCGTACTTAGTGATGTTCTGTTCAACCTGAACAGCCAGCTCACGAGTCGGTGTAAGAATCACGGCGCGAATACGTTTTTTACGCTGCGTTTCACCTTTGCTTAGCATTTCTAAGATAGGGAGAACAAAGCTCGCAGTTTTACCTGTACCCGTTTGTGCTGCCGCAATAAGGTTCTTACCAGAAAGTACAATCGGAATTGCTTTTTCTTGAATAGAGGTTGGCTTTTCATAGCCTTGTTTTGCAACGGCTTTAACAATAGGTGAGCTTAATCCAAGCTTGGAAAATGGCATAAGTTTCTCGGTATGATTTGGCTAAATAGCGATGGAAAGGTTTAACAATCTTATACAAGGATAAGATTAATGGCGGCATTCTACCATGTTGCTTGTGTACTGCTAGTCACATGCAATAAAAAATCCAGTGTCGACAAGACACTGGATTTTAGTTTTGGTTGATTGCGATCTAGCTTTGCTTTATTGAAAATGCTTAAGCGATCTCAATCTTCTCAGCTTGGTTCAGCTCTACCATTGATAGTGCTAGCGCTTCTGCAGCCTTAATCCCATCAATACCAGCAGAAAGGATACCGCCTGCGTAGCCCGCACCTTCACCTGCAGGGAAGAAGCCCTTTAAGTTGATGCTTTGGAAGTCTTTGCCACGTTTGATGCATACAGGAGAAGAGGTACGAGTCTCAACACCGGTTAGTAGGCCGTCTGGCGTAGAGAAACCTTTGATCTTCTTCTCGAACGCTGGGATTGCTTCACGAATCGCTTCGATAGCAAAATCAGGCAGCGCTTTTGAAATGTCTGTTAGGTGGATACCCGGCGTGAAAGACGGTTGTACTTCACCGATTGCACTTGGATCGCGACCTTTCAGGAAGTCACCGATTTTCTGTGCTGGTGCATCGTAGTTTTCGCCACCAAGAACATAAGCACCGCTTTCTAGTTCTCGCTGTAAACGGATACCAGCCAGTGCATCACCTGGGTAATCACGTTCTGGGTCGATACCTACAACGATTGCGCTGTTTGCGTTACGTTCTGCACGAGAGTATTGGCTCATGCCGTTAGTTACTACGCGACCTTCTTCAGATGTTGCAGCTACTACAGTGCCACCTGGGCACATACAGAAGCTGTACACAGTGCGGCCATTCTTACAGTGGTGAACGAGTTTGTAGTCCGCAGCACCTAGGATTGGGTTGCCTGCGTTCTTACCGAAACGAGCTTCATCGATCATCGATTGCTTGTGTTCGATACGGAAACCAACAGAGAAAGGCTTCGCTTCCATGTAAACGCCACGATCGTACAGCATTTCAAACGTGTCACGAGCACTGTGGCCAACAGCCAATACCACGTGACGAGATTTGATCTCTTCACCGTTAGAAAGCGTTAGGCCAGTGATTTGACCGTCTTCCATGTGAACGTCGTCTACACGAGTGCTGAAGCGGATTTCGCCACCTAGTTCAATGATAGAAGCACGCATCTTTTCGATCATGGTAACCAGTTTGAAGGTACCGATGTGCGGCTTGCTTACGTATAGAATTTCTTCTGGTGCGCCAGCTGCAACGAACTCTTCGATTACTTTACGGCCGTAGTGTTTTGGATCTTTCACTTGGCTGTATAGCTTACCGTCAGAGAAGGTACCTGCGCCGCCTTCACCAAACTGCACGTTTGATTCAGTGTTTAGAGTGCGCTTACGCCAGAAACCAAAGGTATCTTTCGTACGTTCACGAACTTCTTTACCACGCTCAACAATGATTGGGTTGAAGCCCATTTGAGCAAGTACTAGGCCAGCGAACAGACCACAAGGGCCAAAACCGATAACCACAGGGCGCTCAGTTTGGTTCTCAACCGCTTTAGCAACAAACTTGTACTCCATATCAGGAGTCACTTTTACGTGCGGGTCGCTGATGAATTGTTCTAACAACTCAGCTTCGTTTTCAACGAGAACATCAAGCGTGTAGATAAGTAAGATCTTTGATTTCTTACGAGCATCGTAGCCACGTTTAAAGATATTAAAAGAGAGTACCTGATCAGAGTTAATACTAAGTTTCGCTTCAATAGCGTCTTGAATAGCAGACTCTTCATGGTCTAGTGGGAGTTTAATTTCGGTTAAACGTATCATTTCGATGTCTCGTTTTTTATAGGTGTCTTAGCTAGATCGTTTATTAGTACAGAGTTTGATGAAAACGCTGATGCTCAAAGAAACGATAAGCTCACAATGGCGCGCATTTTACGAGAAATTGATTTATCTGTCATACTAATTTGGAAACATGGAGCAAATAGACACGATATTAGAGCCGTATGATGTTGAATTTTGCTTTGGGATGAGTATTATCCCCATTCTTCAATTTTGACTAACTTATAGAGCAGAGCATCATGGCATTTGTCGTAGGCGATAATTGTATTCAATGTAAATACACAGACTGTGTGGCCGTGTGCCCCGCAGATGCGTTCCATGAAGGCCCAAATTTCATGGTAATCAACCCAATCGAATGTATTGATTGTGGCTTGTGTGTACCTGAATGTGATGCTCAAGCGATCTTCCAAGAAGATGAGTTACCAGAAGACCAAAAGATCTTCATTGAAGTGAACGCAGAGCTCGCTGAGATTTGGCCTGTGCAAACGGAAGTAAAAGCACCAATGGATGACGCTGAAAAGTGGAATGGTGTTGCTGACAAGTTGGCAATGCTAGAAAAGTAATTGCTAAAAAGAACTCAAATAAAAAGGCGTACTGATTTAATCAATACGCCTTTTTTAATATTTGAACGCTGTCGACTGGATTGCTAGCTTATGAGATCTAGCTATGCTGACGACGCATGTTATCGAGGATGATACCTGTCGCCATCGCCACGTTTAAAGATTCTGCGCCACCGAATGCTGGAATCGTAATCTTGTCTGTCACGAATTTAGCCGCATGTTCACGGATACCGTGAGACTCGCTACCCATCAGCAAAATGCCGTTGGCAGTGAAATCAGTCTTATGAACACTTTCACCTTCTAAAAACGCGCCGTAAACCGGCAGGTTCGCTTGCTCTAAGTAAGCAGGTAAGTCCGTTTGGCTTACGTGTACTCGGCCAAAGCTACCCATAGTCGCGCTGATCGTTTTAGGGTTGTATGGGTCTGCGCAATCGCTGCTCGCGACAATATGCTTGATACCATACCAGTCTGCTACGCGAATGATCGTACCTAGGTTGCCCGGGTCAGATACGCCATCAAGCGCGATCATCAAACCTGTCGCTTCCGGTAATTCAACCTTTGGAATCTCAACCACGGCAATTGCCGCATTGTTACTGACCAAAGTACTCGCTTTGGTTAGATCGTCTAGCGAGGCTTCAACACAATCAAACTCAATCAGTGATGCGTGATTTTCAGATAAGAAATCAGCAGTAGCAAAGACGTTCTTCACGACTAAGTCACTATTGAATAGCTCAAGAACGTTCTTTTCACCTTGAACTAGAAAGAGGCCGTGGGCTTTACGTTGTTTCTTTTGGCCCAAAGCACGAAGGAGTTTTAATTGGTTTTTTGAAATCATGTTTTTATCCTAGATATAAGCCCGCGCATTATAGAGCAAAGGTTAGATAACCAAAAGTGCGATAAGCTAATGCGATCCATATAAAAGCAAAAGCGACCCACTTAAAAAACAAAAGCGCACTAAATAGTGCGCTCTTATAGGATCAACTTAAGCTCAACAGAACCTGATAAGCTTAGCCTACTGCTTAATACGGTACAGGATAGCGCTTAAAGACGGTGTTGATATCAGTCAGAATCTCTTCAGAAAGCGGCTTGCTGAACGCTGCTATGTTCTCTTTGAGCTGTTCCATGGTGGTTGCACCAATAATGGTTGAGGTAACGCCATCCACTTGGTTACACCATGCTAAGGCGAGCTGACTCGGCGTGAATCCATGAGCGTTTGCCACTTCTACGTAGCCTTTAACTGCTTCATTAGCCAATTCAGTATCACGGAAAATGCCTTTGCGCTGCATGTAAGTCCAACGGCTGCCTTCCGGCCTTGCGCCATCAATGTATTTGCCACTAAGCATACCGGCCGCCAAAGGTGACCACGGTAAGTAAGCGACGTCTTCATGCACGCAGTTTTCAATCAAATATGGCCAGTCTTTCGTGTGTAGCAGGCTGAATTCATTTTGGATAGAGACCATACGCGGCAAGTCATGCTTCTCGGCTAACTTGAGGTAAGTGTTAATGCCCCAAGTGCTGTCATCGGATAGACCAACGTGGCGGATTTTGCCGGCTTTAATACAGCTTGCCAGCGCTTGTAAGATCTCCAACATTTCAGCTTCATGCTGTTGTCGGTCGATGTCGCTAAAACGAATCTGATTAGGGAAATGTTTACCGAAGTGAGGTGTTGTGCGATTTGGCCAGTGAAGTTGGTACAGATCGATGTAATCCGTTTGCAAGCGCTTTAGTGATGCATCAACAGCGGCGATCACCGCTTCACCTGTGATAGGGCCACCGTTACGAACCCAAGGCAATCCAGGACCAGCAATCTTACTGGCAATGATCAACTCTTGGCGACGCTGTGGATTGCGTGACAACCAGTTACCGATAATCGCTTCGGTTTTGCCATAGGTATCAGGAGAAGGCGGCACTGCGTACATTTCTGCCGTATCAATAAAGTTAATACCTTGGCTTAATGCGTATTCGATCTGTTGGTCGGCTTGTTGTTGAGTATTTTGCAGCCCCCAAGTCATACTACCAAGACAGATTCGGGAAACGGGAATTTGACTACTTCCTAACTTTGAATATTCCATTGAATTCAGGATTCCTGTTGTTGGGTTCTCTGGTACTCGCATTATAGTTTTGAAAAGAGGGCGAGTGAGGAATGAAAACGAATATGAATTATTAGCACAAAATGGTAAGACAAGGTATGGCTTGAGGTACTTTAATGAGTCATTTCTCAGCGCTGTGATCAGCAAGCATTAGTTGTGAAAATGGTATGCAAGAAGGGATTAGTGGAAAAGGTAATGTAACGACAGTTTTAGCGCATTCGAACGCCGAATAATGAGTACTGCATTAGAAATAAAAAAGCTCTACCGGATAGTGAGTAGAGCGTTTTTATAGGGGTCTTAATGGTACTAGAGATCCATTCAGTTACTAGGCTGCGTTTGTATCGAACCCACCTTGGGTCTGCGCCTGCTTTAGAGCTTCCTGCCTTTGAACTTCTTTCTCAGTTAATACTGGCTGAAGTGTTTCCTCAGAGGCTTGAGGATAGAAAATGAAATATTTATTAATCGTCATAACTATATCTCCGTGTAACGTATGACAGATTCTGCATCAAGGATAAACTGTGATCATCATCCACTTTGTACTTTTTTTAGGCTGAGAGCGAAGGGCGTAGAATGCGTACAAAGCGACCGCTTATCATCCGTATGCAATATTGGAACTGACGAAACCCTCTGTTTTCAAGTATAGGAAGCCTATCTAATTTCACACAACAATGATTTAGAGCAAATACATAGATGGTCAGGGGCGTAAGATGAAAAACCTCGCTACTGACTCTGCGTACGTATTTTTCTAATAACAAATTACTTATCAATGCGCCCTAACTATTAAGTCAGTAAATCAATTACTTAATCCATGGTGAGATGAATTATGGAAAAGCTTGTAGAACGTTTTCTGAATTACGTTACTTTCGATACTAAATCCGACCCTTCTAACCCACAGTGCCCAAGTTCACCGGGTCAAATCACCTTTGCAGAAGTCTTAAAATCAGAATTGATCGCATTAGAGCTAGTTGATGTCTCTTTAGATCAAAATGGCTATTTGATGGCGAAACTGCCGTCGAACGTCGATTATTCAGTACCTGCGATTGGGTTTGTCGCGCACATGGATACCGCTCCTGACGCATCAGGTGCGAACGTGAAACCACAGGTGATTAGAGATTACCAAGGCGGAACGATAGAATTAGGCACAAGTGGTGAGAGCTTAAACCCAAGCCAATACCCAGATCTTGATGCTCTTCATGGTCATGACCTTATTACAACCGATGGTACTACTCTACTTGGTGCCGACAACAAAGCGGGCATTGCTGAAATCATCAGTGCTATTGCTTACCTAAAAGCAAATCCTGAAATTAAACACGGTGATATTTGCATTGGTTTCACGCCAGACGAAGAGATCGGCCGTGGTGCGGATTTATTTAATGTAGAAAAGTTTGGCGCCGAATGGGCGTACACCATTGATGGTGGACCTGTTGGTGAGCTGGAGTTTGAGAACTTCAATGCCACGAGTGCTGATGTTATCTGTCACGGCGTGAACGTTCACCCAGGTACCGCAAAAGGTAAGATGGTGAACTCGATGAACGTTGCTGCGCAGTTCCAATTGATGATGCCATCACAAGAAACGCCGGAATGCACTGAAGGCTATGAAGGTTTCTACCACTTGAAGTCAGCGGAAATGGGTGTCGCTCGCTCTGAGCTTGGCTACATCATTCGCGACTTTGAGCGCGAAGGCGTAGAAGCGCGTAAGGCATTCATGCAACAAAAAGTGGATGAGCTAAATGAGCGTCTTGAGAAAGGCCGTGTTGAGTTGGTGCTAACCGATAGCTATTTCAACATGAAAGAGATGGTTGAACCTCATCAGCACATTATTGAGTTGGCTAAGCAAGCGATGATCGAGTGCGATGTGGAGCCGATGATCAAACCGATCCGAGGTGGTACAGATGGTGCTCGCCTATCGTTCATGGGGCTACCATGTCCGAATATCTTTACTGGTGGCTACAACTTCCACGGTATTCATGAGTTCATTACCATTCAAGGCATGGAGCAAGCGGTAAAAGTGATTGTCGAATTGTCTCAACGTACAGCGACGCATTACCAAAAATAGAACATCAGAGCGTTATATCTCTTTGTATTTTTGAGAGTATTCAATAATACTCTCTTTAAGCATAAGGGAGTACGCGATGAAAAAGTTAGTTTTACTTTGCACCCACCTAGCCGTGGGTGCTGTTGGTTTTGGGCTTGGTGTTTATGCTCTGCCTATTTTGATTGAGCCTGATGCTCCATCGTCGAGTTCAGTTGAAGCCATCTCACAACAGGCTATTTATACCGGCGAATTCAGTAAAGATCGCCAAGACAGTGATTTCTTACATTGGGGCGAGGGCATCGTTTCTGTGTCTGAAAGTGCGATAGCTTTTGAAGGTGAGTTGGCGCCGGGACCTGATTACAAGGTTTACCTCTCGCCTAAGTTTATTGAAACCGAGCAAGCTTTCAATGACAGCAAGAACGAGTTACTGAGAGTCGGAGATGTGAAAACATTCGACCGTTTTATGGTTGCTCTTCCCGAAGGCACTGATCTTAATCGATTTAATACCGTTGTGATTTGGTGTGAAACTTTTGGTCAATTTATTACTTCTGCCAAGATAAAATGATAGCCTTAGCTAGGTTAATATCAGAATGAACACGAGCGCTCAGGAGTTGAGCGCTTTTTCATAGCACTGATATTAGCGGCTTTCTTGTAAAGCTAACCGTTGTAAAGCTAACTGTTGTAATGCTAAGGAATAAGTAATGGAAAAGTTGTGGCAAGTAATTGATTTTCTACTCGCTCATAAGTTTATTTTTAGTGCGTTGATTATCACTATTATCTTAATCATTCGCCGAATCACCTTGTCTCAAATAAGAGGTGATGTTGCTTTCCTTAGCGAAGACCAACGTAACTGGATGTCACGAACCAAAAACGGCACGTTTGCGATTATTGTTGTGACGTTATTTGTGTTGTGGAAATCCGAAATCAGCGAATTTGCACTGTCAGTTACGGCTATTGCTGTTGCTATCGTCGTTGCGTCTAAAGAGATCATTTTGTGTTTCACTGGTTCTATTCAACGTGCGAGTTCTCGCTCATTTAGAATTGGTGACTGGATTGAGGTGGGTAAAATCAGCGGTGAGGTGATTGAGCACAATTTGATGGCGACTGTGATACAAGAAATCGATTTGTATCATGGGCAGTATCACTTCACTGGCAAGACTGCCACGCTGCCCAACAGCATGTTCTTCACTTATCCGGTAAAGAACCTAAACTTCATGAAGCGCTATGTTTATCATAACTTTTTTGTGACGGTGAAAGACTTTGTAAACCTATACCCTATGGTTCCGAGTCTTATTGTAAAAATTGAAGAGCATTGCGAAGAGTTTATCGATGTTGCCCGCCGTTACAACGGCGTGATCGAAAAGCACGCTGGCGTTGACTTACCGGGTTCTGAGCCTCACATCCATATCACGAGCAGTTCGACGGGTGAGCAAGAAGTACATTTTATGATTTTTTGCCCGACCGAAAAAGCGATTCATTTAGAGCAAGACATTCGCAAAGACTTTATGGAAGCATACGCTGAAGCGTTTCCTGCCAGCACTTAATTCTGCAGTCCGTTGAGTCCTAAACAAAAGAAAGCCGAGAGCGATAATATCGACTCTCGGCTTTTTTGTTCTTGTTATCTATTTCTGAGATTAGTCTAGATCAGCGAGTGGTAACCAATCCACTTGTACACCCGCTTGCTCAAACATATCTTGGCTAACTTTAATTTTGTCGCCCCAGCGAGAAAGGAAGTCTTCACTTTGCTCTGGGCAGTGAACCGCAGAAATACCGGTTTGGATGATTTTCGCTGCGCAGTTTGGACAAGGGAAGTGAGTTACCCAGATTTCACAACTGTCCAAATCACGCTTGGCGAATAAAATTGCATTTTCTTCAGCGTGAAGCGTCTTGAGGTACTTCATTTCTCTGTCATCAGTATCCGCACTATCAGACACGCCATGTGGGTAGCCATTAAAACCAACGGAAACAATACGGTTGTGCTTAGTGATTACGGCGCCGACTTGAGTTGAAGGATCTTTACTCCAAGAACCGACCAATTCCGCCATTTGATAGAAACGTTTAGCCCATTTTGAAATCATGAGAATTCCTTAACAATTAAATGTGAATGCTTATCTGTCTGACAATACATTATGTTAGACAATATCCATAGAGAACAAAAGCTGAGAGATTGATTTACTTAGGAATTGTAGCGTGTTTGTAATGACTTTATAAGCACTTGGTTTCAATTAACATATTGATACACTTTTGCGAGTTATAATTGATATTCCTCGGACATTTGAAGCAATTGTGTTACGTAACTTTTATGCTGTTCAATTTCTCATAAGTGACGGTATAACCATGCGTAAAAAGTTAATCCTTACGGCTCTTGCAAGCTCTCTTATTCTTGCTGGATGTGGGCAAGATGCTCAAAATACTAAGCAAGCGCCTTTACCTCTCGTAGCTGTACAGGATGTTAGCGTTGTTTCTCACCAACAAAGTAAGTCGTACATCGGTCGTATTGAAGCCGTTGAAGACACGGCTATCACAGCGCAAGTTTCAGGCTATTTACAAAGCCGTCATTTCAATGAAGGTCAAATGGTCGAAAAGGGCCAGTTACTTTACTCCATTGAACCATCTTCATTTGAAGCAGAAGTAGCAAGCGCGAAAGCGGCTGTTGCTCAAGCGAATGCCAACCTTAAAAAAGCCGAACTTGATTTTAACCGCGGTAAGAACCTGCTTCCAAAGGGCAGTATTTCGCAGTCGGAGTTTGATGCATTGACGGCAAACTTATTAGGTTCGCAAGCACAGCTTGAAGCAAGCCAAGCACAGCTAAATGCCGCGAATGTTCAGCTTTCTCATACCAAAATCATCGCGCCTTTCTCTGGAAGAATCAGTGACACGAAAGTAAGTAAAGGTGACCTAGTTTCACCGTCTTCAGGTGTGTTGACAACTTTGGTTAGCCTAGACCCAATCCATGCGTCGTTTAGTATCAGTGAGCGTGAGCGTATTGAGTTAGGTATGGACCGCATTGAAGGTGACGGCAGCAGTGATTCTGATCGTGTTGAAGTTCAGATCATGCTTGAGAATGGTGAAGCATTCGAACACCTAGGCCAACTGGATTTCTTAGGTAACCGAATCAATCTTAATACAGGCACAATCGCAATGCGTGCGATTGCCGATAATCCAGATCAGCAACTACTTCCGGGCCAGCACGTTCGTGTGGACCTAAGAGAGAAGCAATCTATTGATGTTGTGACTATCCCGCGCCGCGCGGTTCAAACTGACCTTGAAGGTGACTTTGTGATGGTTTTGATTGAAGGCGAGAGTGCGCCTGTCGCTGAGCGTAGAAACATCGAGATGGGTAGACAAGTTGAAGGTGGTGTGATTGTTCACTCTGGACTAGAGAAGGATGACGCAGTTATCACTCAAGGCTTACAGCGTGTGCGTAATGGTATGTCTGTTCGCATTCAACCTACTGCTGAACAAGCTGAGTAAGGGGCTTATTTATGTTGAGTCGTTTCTTTATTCAAAGGCCTAAGTTTGCCCTTGTAATATCCATAATTTTAACGCTGGCGGGGGCTATCTCTCTCGCTATCTTGCCAGTGGCGGAATATCCAAAAATTAGTCCGCCTTCTGTTAGTGTTACCGCGTTCTATACTGGTGCAAGTGCTGAAGTAGTAGAGCAGGCGATAGCCGACCCCATAGAAACGTCGGTTAACGGCGTTGAAGATATGATTTACATGTCTTCTAAGAGTGCTAATGATGGTTCCTACAACCTTAATGTGACCTTTGATGTTGGAACTGATCCAGATATGGCTCAGGTCAACGTTCAGAACCGAGTTGCTCAAATCGAATCAAAGCTTCCTCAGGAAGTTAGAATGGTGGGCGTCACCGTTAAAAAGCGCTCACCTGACCTTTTGATGGTATTGAACTTCTATTCGCCAAACGGTGAGTACGACGATCAATTCCTGATCAACTACGTGAACTTAAACATTAAAGACCAATTGGCTCGTGTAAAGGGCATTAGTGAAGTTAACGTTTTGGGTGGTGGTGAATACGCGATGCGTGTTTGGTTAGATCCCGAGAAAATGGCTAACCTGAATATAACCACCTCTGACGTGAATCGCGCGTTGGCGGAGCAGAACGTTCAAGTTGCTGCAGGTCGTATTGGAGCAGCACCTTATAACGACGCACAAGAGGTACAGTTCAACTTGGTAACAAAAGGTCGACTAGAAACGGCTGATGAGTTTGAAAATGTTGTGCTTCGTGCAAATCAAGACGGTTCAACGGTTTACCTAAAAGACATTGCACGTGTTGAGCTTGGTAAAAAGTTCTACGATGGTAATGGCAAATACCGTGGTCAAGACGCTTCAATCGTAACGCTGTCACTTCAGTCAGACGCTAACGCGCTGGAAAGTGGTAAAGCGGTCATGGCGATGCTCGACAACCTAAGCAAGAACTTCCCTGAAGGCGTTGCTTATGAAGCGAGTTATGACACCACACTCTTCGTTGCAGAGTCGATCAAAGGCGTAGTAAAAACGCTAATCGAAGCTATTTTGCTGGTTATCGCAGTTACCTACTTGTTCTTGGGTAGTGCACGTGCAACCTTGATTCCTGTAGTCGCGATTCCAGTATCTTTGATCGGTACGTTTGCCATCATGCAGATGACGGGTTTTACCATCAATACGGTAACCTTGTTCGGTTTGATATTGGCGATTGGTATTGTAGTAGATGATGCGATCTTGGTTATCGAGAACGTTGATACCACGATGGCCAAAGATCCAACGATTTCACCGCGTAAAGCCACGCTTATCGCGATGAAAGAAGTAACCGGTCCGATCGTTACGTCTACCTTGGTTCTACTTGCGGTATTCATCCCAGTAGCGATGCTGCCAGGTATTACCGGCATCATGTATCGTCAGTTCGCCCTGACTATTTGTATCGCAGTTGTTATCTCTTCGATTAACGCACTAACGTTGTCACCAGCATTGTGTTCACTGGTTCTTAAACAGGGCGGTGGTAACACAGCACGTTGGTACCAAGCGTTTAACCGTGGTCTTGAATCAGTAACCAACAAATACGGTCAAATTGCAGGCTTCCTTGTGAAAAAGGGCGTTCTACTATTTACCTTCTTTGTTGTGGCACTAGCAGCGGTAACTTACTTCGCGAAAACCACCTCTACGGCGTTTGTACCTCAAGAAGATAAGGGCATCTTGCTGGTCAATGTGCAGCTTCCTGATGCGGCATCACTGTCTCGTACCGAGGATGTGACTAAGCAATTATTAGAGATGGTTGAGCAAGAGCCGGGTGTTGATGGCGTGACGCTGGTCAACGGCTACGCATTCATGACTGGCGCTTCTGCATCGAATGGTGCGTCGATGTTCATCAAACTCCACGATTGGGATATGCGTAACGCACTGGACGGTCAGCATTCGGCGCAAGCTATTTCTCAGCGTATTAATGGTCGAGCAGCAACAGAACTGCCTCAAGCGATTGTATTTGCAATGGGACCTCCAGCAGTTCCGGGTATGGGTGCAGCGTCTGGTTTTGAGTTTGTTCTCGAAGATACATTAGGCCGTAGCCGTACTGACCTAGCGATGGTTATGAATGACGTGATTGCAGAGGCGACCAAGCAGCCTGAGATTTCACACACATTCAGTACCTTCCGTGCAAATGTGCCGCACTACTATGTCGACATTGATCGTGAGAAAGCGCAACAACTTGGAATTCCGTTGTCGGAAATCTTCCAAACACTACAAGGCAACCTTGGTTCGTTGTACGTGAATGATTTCACCATGTTTGGTAAGAACTTCCGCGTAACCATGCAAGCAGACAGTGAACACCGTAGCAGCATGGATGATCTCCAACGATTCCACGTGCGTTCGTCTAATGGTGAGATGATCCCGTTAAGTACATTAGTGACTTACGATCAGATCTTCGAACCAGATGTAGCATGGCGTTACAACATGTACCGCAGTGCAGTGATCCAAGGCCAACCTGCGCCGGGTTACTCAAGTGGTGATGCGATTGCGGCAATGGAACGTGTCGCGGCTGACGTGCTGCCTCAGGGCTACCAGTACGAATGGACCGGCATGGCTTACCAAGAAGTACTCGCAGGTAACCAAGCGATCTTCGCGTTCGCATTGGCACTGATCTTCATCTACTTGTTCATGGTGGCTCAATACGAGAGTTGGACCATACCGATTGCGATTATCTTAGTAGTACCGGTCGCAACCTTAGGTTCCTTCTTGGCGTTGAACCTAACAGGCACACCGCTGAACCTATATGCACAGATTGGTTTAGTTCTCTTGATAGCCTTGGCCGCGAAGAACGCAATCTTGATTGTAGAATTCGCGAAAGTTGAGCGTGAAGAGAAAGACGCACCAATAGAAGATGCGGCAGTGAAGGGCGGTACGCTACGTTTCCGTGCTGTGAACATGACGTCTTGGTCGTTCATCTTGGGTATTTTCCCGCTTATCTTCGCTGCGGGCGCAGGTCATGTGAGTCAGAACTCTCTGGGTATTTCACTGATTGGCGGCCTGTTATGTGTGTTACTGGCGGGTACGTTCTTAATCCCTGGCTTCTACGCATTCGTTCAGCGTAAACGTGAGAAAGCACACGGCGGTAATACCAAGTTGGTCCCGCTTGATGATGAGTAGGGAACTGATCGTCCTGTAGGGTTAATCCCTTACAAGACCAACCTTCGGAAAATTAATTCCTTATAAAAACTGAGGCTTAGCATTGCGCTAAGCCTTTTTTATTCCACTTATGAATAAAAACGCTTTTTATATAAGCAAATATTTATTATGTGATGGAGCTAACACTCTAATTTGGGTTTTGTAATAAAATGATGTTTTATTGGTAAGTGTCTGTTTATTCTAAAAATAGAAAGGTTCAGCTAACGGGTGTATGCTCGAAAACATTTGCACAATAGTGTGAAGTGTTTCAAAATTACGAAGTTATATTGAAATTTTTTGTGCATTGAGGTTCTTATGAAAGTCATTGATTTATTTAAACACCGAGGCGATAGCGTGTCTTCGCAACACTCAGAGTTTATGCAATGGATGTCTCCAGCTCTTAGAGATTACTGGGGCGACTTTCTTAATCGCACGCAAAATAGCCATTTCTTTGCGTGGGTTCGTGATCACCACAAACCTGCTGTCAATGAAGATGCACCAGAGATGCCGGTGGAGCAACCGATCGTACTTAAGCCAGAAGCACAACTTGTGTTTGATGAGCTTAATCAGCAGATCGGTGAAGTCATCCATACTGGCGACTGGATCAATGTAAGTCAAGACCGTATCAACCAGTTCGGCCTTGTGACTGAAGATATGCAGTGGATCCACACCGAGCCTGAAAAAGCGGAAATAGACTCTCCGTTCAAAACAACCATCGCACATGGTTTTTTGACTTTATCTCTGCTTCCTCGATTGACTGACAGCGTTGATCCTGACAAGTCTCAATTCCCAACAGCGAAGATGGTTGTAAACATTGGTCTTAACCAAGTACGCTTTCCATATCCTGTAAAATCGGGCAGTAACGTTCGTGCTAAAAGTACGCTAACAAAAGTAACGCCAATCAAGAAAGGCCTAGAGATAGAGCGCGAAATCCGCGTAGAAATCGAAGGTATTCGCCGTCCTGGTGCTGTTATCGTTTCGGTGATTCAACTTCACTTCTAAGTGGTTTGTAAAGAAGCGATTTATAAAGATTCAAAAAAAGAGAGAGCATAGTGCTCTCTCTTTTTGTTTACATTAGATAAAACTATCTCACTTACTTAATGCGAGTGTAGCCGTATTCCTCAATAAGGTCTTGGCCTTGTTTGGATTTCACGAACTTGATGAAGTCTTTGCTCTCGTCAGAAACAGAGTCTGTCTTATGCAGCAATAAGAATGGGCGAGCCAGTTCATAGCTGTGGTTTGCGATGTTCTTAGATGTCGGCTCTACACCTTCAAAAGTGATGGCCTTGATAGAACGGTCGATCGAACCAACAGAGATAAAACCAATCGCGTGCGGGTTATGGTTAACTATCGTTTTAACCATACTATTGCTGTTTACAACCAAGTTATTTGGGTTGATGTCAGACACTAAACGGTCGTTAATGATCTTTGTTAAACCAAGCAAGCTTTCGAAGCTGTAGCGTGAACCTGAAGACGCTTCGCGAGTCACCACTGCAATAGGCTGATCTGCGCCGCCCACAGTTTTCCAGTTAGTGATTTTACCTTTGTAGATGTCGAATAGCTGTTCGCGTGTAACGTTGCTTACAGCGTTTGAGCGGTTAGTTACAACAGCTAGGCCATCAAAAGCAATCGGGAACACTTTCAGCTTGTCGTTCTGTTCGCGGTCGGTCAAATAACGTGAGCTCATACCGATATCAGAGACACCTTTATTAACCATGGTAATACCCGCGGTAGAACCAATGCCCTGAACGGCAATGTAGTTATCAGGGTGAGTCTTGTTGTACTCCTCAGCTAATACATCCATCACTCGTGATACTGAAGTGGAGCCCGAAATAGTGGTTTCTTGTGCAAAAGCAGCATGAGAAGACAGGGCTAAGGATAAAAGAGAGGCAAGCGCGACTCGTAACATAAACAACTCCTAGTTAATAACATTTGCCGCATATGATAGGTCGGTTATATGACACTTTTGTGAAATTCTATACGCTTGATTTATAGCTGTTAGCTTGATGAGTGAGAGTTTTCTGGGTTTACGAAAGCAGGATTCGTTTCTGGGAGCTGGGCGGGTATTTTGTTTGCGCTTGTTCGCTAAAATGTTTGTTGAGTCCTAAGCTAAGTAGAGGAATTCACTACTTAGAAGTTTCTATGAAGTTACAAGGGGTGTTATGTCCGTCATTCATATCGAACTGAATCGTCTTTTAATTGGGGCTGAGAGGCTCTGTACATCTCGAAATCGCAGTTTACCTGTCGAGCTAGGCAAATCCCTATATGAAGAGTGTGAGGGTGGTGTGCTGTTTTCTCAGGCGCATTATCTGCTCGACTCATCTCATAGCGATTATACAAACGAGATTGCCTGCGTGACTTTTGATGAGTCGTTATCTTGTTGGTTAGTGATGGTGCCACTTGAAGGTGATGTTGAAACCGACTCTGTAAATTGGGGGCCGTATCCCTACCTGCCTAAATCAAAGGATCTTGATGCTATCTTGGCTGAGATAGAAAAAGACCCTAAATCGTATTTCTGGTCATAGTCACTCAGTTTTTACGTTGCTGGTGGCGTGCTCCCAAAGCTAAACAGCTTAGCCTCAAAGCCAAATAGCTTGCATCAGCTACCAGTTCACACATCACATCAATCTATTTACTTCAAACTTCCGGTTTTATGATTTGTTGTTGAGCTTGTGCAATTAACGAACGGAAGTCCTTTGGTGTCTTACCATGATAAGTTTTGAAGGCAGTACTAAAGTGAGCAGCACTTTTAAAACCGGATTCATAGGCTATTTGAGTGATCGACTTGCTCGAGGTTCTTAGCTGTGTAGCCGCATGAGCAATACGCTTTATTTTCAGAAGGTTTGAGAACGATAAGTCTTCAGCAGATAAGCGGCGTTTAAGCGTTGCGGGTGACATTCCCATATAACTGGCTAGTGTATCTAAAGAGATATTATTTTCGATGTTTTGTTCGATGTAATGAATGACCTTTTGTGTCACGGTTAATCTAGAAGCTCGAGCAATAATGACTAATAGAGCTGGATGTTGTTCTACCATTAGCGACAACAATCCTAAGCCAAGTTGAGTGAGTGCGTAGTCATTCTGGGGCGAAGAACTAACAAGCGACATGATGAGCTCTTTCAACTGGCAGATCTCGGTGTCGGTTTGATTGAACTTTATGTACTTGTCTGGAATTCTTGTGGATTCTAGATCGCTGAATTGGTTGATAAACTTCTGAAAAATAGCCAAATCGAAATCTAAGCAGGTTGCGCTAAATTCGCCATTTTCAGTGTTAACTGTGATGTCTTTAATCTGACCAGAATTGTAAAGTGTGAAATCGCCCGCTTGTAACGAGGCTTCAGTGCCATTGGGTAGCACGAACGAAATGCTGCCCTTCGATACCATGAAGATACCGTTTTTAGAGGCAGGATAACGTTCTCGTCTCCTGGGAATGAAGTTTCTGAATTGAGTAACTGTAATTGATGACATAGTGCGCTTCTTTGACGTTGTAAATTGATTGCTTATTGATTGTTTTTTTAAGTATTGTTTAAGCATGAGACATTTACAAAAAAGGCGCTAATAATTAGCGCCTTTAGAAGTGAACCTTTGAAGCTTTTAACCTTGAAAGCTCTAACCTTACAAGCCTAACCTTTCAAGGTTTTAAGCTTCAGTTTCGTTTGTCGTTTCAGGCTCGCTAGGCAAGTCCGCAAATACTTGAGTAGGTTTTGCTACTAAGTTGCGGTTTTCCTGATTAACTTCGGAGAGAACTACTTCTAAAACGTCTCCCAGTTTGTATACCATTTCTTTATCGATAGATACAGTACCCATATCTCCGTTGCACTCTATTCTTTCTTTATTATCAAGAATGAGAGAACCAGGGATAAATGCAGCAGCACCATTTTCAAGTAAACGTACACGCATACCTGCACGGTTAATATCGAAGATCTCTGCTTGGAAGCGAGTTTCTTCCGCTGGAGCATTCGCTAGAGTACGAGCATACAACCAATCGCCAACATTACGCTCAGCCATACCGTGGTGACGGCGGTGTAGGGCAAGTTCATCACCAATGGTTTCATCTGGTGTTTGAATTGGCGCTTTACCTAGGATGTGCGCTTTTAGCATACGGTGGTTAATCATGTCGCCGTATTTACGAATTGGAGAAGTCCAAGTTGCGTAAATATCTAAACCCATCGCGTAGTGTGGTGCTGGCTCATTGCTGATCTCGCTGTACGCTTGGAATTTACGAATACGGTTGTCGTAGTAGCTGTTGTCTAAAGAGCCCAACCAACGACGCAGAGTAGCAAAACCTTCTAGAGAAACGATTTGCTCTTCAGTGAACGGTATTTCCGCTTGCGGGTTTACCAGTTCAAGAACGTCAGATACTTTCTCAGCCTTGAAACCAGAGTGGCAGTTAAACACACCTTGGTTGAAGCTTTCTTTGAGTACTCGGCCCGCACAGATGTTCGCGCTGATCATTGATTCTTCAACCAGTTTGTTTGCGCTACGACGCATGTCAGCGTGGATAGCGACAACATCGTTATCTTCGCTAAGTTCAAAGCGGTAGTCAGGGCGATCTGGGAATACAACAGCGTTTGCTGAGCGCCATGCTGAACGTGCTTGAGCGAATTGGTGAAGGTCAGAAACAATCGCAGCAATCTCTTCTGATGGTTGCCATTTCTCTGATGCACCTGTTTCTAGCCAGTCTGATACGTTATCGTAAGCAAGACGAGCATGAGATTTGATGTTCGCAGCGAAGAAGTTAATGTCATCACCAATAACGCCATCTTTAGATACCGTTACTGTGCAGCAAAGTGCCGGACGAACTTCATTCTCGATCAGTGAACATAGGTTGTCAGCAAGATCACGAGGCAACATCGGGATGTTACGACCAGGAAGGTAGATAGTGAAACCGCGCTCGCGTGCTACTTTATCCATCGCATCATCTGGAGAGATGTAAGCCGTTGGATCAGCAATTGCGATAGTCAGTTCAAAATCACCGTTCTCTTTCTTCTTCGCGTAAAGCGCATCGTCCATATCTTTTGTGCTTTCACCATCGATAGTCACAAAAGGGACGTGCGTCATGTCTACACGTTCAAGATCGGCGTCATCGTTGATTAGCCAGTTGTCGATACCTTCAGGCTCACTGTTTGGTAGGTCGTTTTGTGCCAGCGTTACCCACCAAGGTGCAATCTTGTCGTCAGCGTCTGTGATTTTCTCAGAGATCTGAGCCAAGAAGCCATTGTCACCTTTTAATGGGTGTTGAACGATATGAGCAACAACCCAGTCACCTTCTTTAAGCGTTTCAGGGTTTAGGCCCTTCTTTGCTTTCGCTTTAAGTTGCAGTTTTTTCAGTTGCGGGTGATCAGGAACAACGTTCAATCGGCCTTTGAAAAGCTTAACTCGCGCAATAAAGCGAGTAAGACCTTGTTCAACCAATTCCTCAGGCTCTGCTACTTCGCGCTCTTTCTCGGTGCGAATGATGGCAATCACCTTGTCACCGTGAACACATTTTTTCATGTACGGAGGCGGGATAAAGAAGCTTGTTTTGCTATCAACTTCGAGAAAACCAAAACCTTTTTCAGTGGCTTTGATAGTACCTTCCTTTTTAGGGAGGGTTTCTTGGATTTGCTGCTTGAGCTGAGCGAGTAGAGGATTATCTTGAAACATCTTACTTTTATCTAACGAGAACAATTGAGCACACTATAATCATTGCGAGGCCCGATTACTACTTAAAGCCGAAGTGAGCGTAAATTAATTGCCCTCTTATTTAACTCTACCAATTTGGTCGAACTCTATTGCCTTGACGAGATATCCATCAAGTTTTGACGATATGATAGCCAGTATTGATAGAAAACCGAAAAATATGTGATGTATTTCAATTTTTTCTGGCTTTTTTTATGCATTTAGGGAATAATCCGCCTCCCTTAGACGTCCCTAATGGCTTGAAGTGTTTTATTACTGCTTCGTAACTCTGAATGGAATCAGTATCTGATTGGATCAGTATTGGAATTGATAGAGCTCCCGGGACCTTTTGTTTACTTATATATAGTGGGATCCCAATGTCCGAATCTGTAATTCAATTTAATGAATTAGCCCTAAACGATAACATTCTTTCAGCTCTTGATAGCATGGGTTTCGTTTCTCCGACTCCAATCCAAGCAGCAGCTATTCCTCTTCTTCTTGAAGGCCGTGACGCACTAGGTAAAGCACAGACTGGTACTGGTAAAACAGCAGCATTCTCTCTGCCTTTACTTAACAAAATCAACCTAAACCAACACAAACCACAAGCAATCATCATGGCTCCTACTCGTGAGCTAGCGATCCAAGTTGCTGCGGAAATCAAAAACCTTGGCCGTGATATCAAAGGTCTTAAGGTTATTGAAATCTACGGTGGTGCTTCAATTGTTGACCAAATGCGTGCTCTAAGCCGCGGTGCTCACATTGTTGTTGGTACTCCAGGTCGTGTTAAAGACTTACTAACTCGTGACCGTCTACACCTAGATGAAGCACACACATTTGTTCTTGATGAAGCAGATGAAATGCTAAAAATGGGCTTCGTAGATGACGTTACTTGGATCCTAGAGCAAGCTCCAGAATCTGCACAACGTGTACTTTTCTCTGCAACTATGCCTCCAATGGTTAAGACTATTGTTGACCGTTACCTACGTAACCCGGCTAAAGTTGACGTTGCTGGTACTAACCACACAGTTGATAAAGTAGCGCAGAACTTCTGGGTTGTTAAAGGCGTAGAAAAAGACGAAGCAATGTCTCGTCTTCTAGAAACTGAAGAAACTGACGCGTCAATCGTATTCGTACGTACGCGTCAAGACACTGAGCGTCTAGCTGATTGGCTATCTGCACGTGGCTTCAAAGCTGCTGCACTGCACGGTGATATTCCTCAGTCTCTACGTGAGCGCACTGTTGATCACATCAAACAAGGTGTTATCGACATTCTAGTTGCAACTGACGTTGTAGCACGTGGTCTTGATGTTCCACGTATCACTCACGTATTTAACTACGACATCCCATTCGATGTTGAATCTTACATCCACCGTATTGGTCGTACTGGCCGTGCTGGACGTAAAGGTAAAGCGATCCTACTAGTTCGCACTAACCAAATTCGCATGCTTCGTACAATCGAGCGCGTAACTAAGTCATCTATGGAAGAAATTCAACTTCCTCTACGTGACCAAGTTGCTGCTGCACGTGTTGCTAAGCTTGGCGCTGAACTTGAAACAGAGAAAGAAAGCAAAGCTCTAGAAAACTTTGCAGGTCTTATCTCTACACTTCAAGAGTCTCTAGAAGTTGATGCTGCTACTCTAGCTGCAATGCTTCTTAAGCGTCAGCAAGGTAAGAGCCCACTATTCTACGTTGGCGAAGACCCAATGATCGCTGCTATTGAGCGTGACAAAAACCGTCGCAAAGAGCGTCGTGAAGACCGTGAAAATGGTCGTGGCGATCGCAACTTCAATACGCAAGATTGGGATACTTACCAACTACAAGTTGGCCGTGAGCAAGGCGTTCAGGTTAAAGACATCGTTGGCGCACTAGCAAACGAACTTGGCCTAACTAAAGGCTCTATCGGTGCTATCAAGCTAGACCAAGGTTCTACTTACGTTCAACTGCCAAAAGCAATGAACTCTGAAACTGCGGGTAAGCTAAGCAAACTACGTATTCGTCAAAAAGAAGCTGGCGCTGTTGTTGTTGATTTCAACGACTTCCGTGAGCCTCGTCGTGGCGGCGGCGGTCGTGATGGCAACCGTGGCGGCGGTCGTGGCGGTCGTGATGGTGGCGGCTACCGTGGTAACCGTGATGGTAACCGCGAAGGTGGCAACCGTGAAGGCGGTCGTGGTGGATACCGTGGCAACCGTGATGGTGCACGCGATGGTAACCGTGAAGGCGGCCGTGATGGCGAGCGTCGTTTCGACCGTAACCGTGGTGGCGATCACCGTGGTAACTTCCGTGGCGAACGTGGCCATGGTAACGGCAATGGCGGTGGTAACCGTGGTCGTCGTCCAGAGCGCAACGAAGGTTAATCAACCTTTCGCTTAGACGCTTAGTCTAGACACTGAATTTAAAAGCCGAGCGTAATGCTCGGCTTTTTTGTGCCTGTTATTTGAACTTAAGCTTTGGTTGGCTCGATATATGTAGTCAGCTTACTTCAACTAAGATTCACGCCTAAACTTAGCTGTATCGCGTTCTAAGTCTATACAGCGAGAACGTGCTACAAGATACTAAAACAAAGAGTGAAGGCTATCTCAGCGACGTTACAGTGCATCTATTCGAAGGGTTGTGCTCGAAGGCAATCAAAAGAAGATCGGCTCTGTCGTTCATTATTCTCAACACACCTGTGATATTTTTGATGTAAGCATTGAGAAATCGAGTAAAAAGTTATCGGTAATGATAAGCAGACGAAAGGGAAGGGCGGTTGTTTTCTAGGCGGATTGACTGCATCTGTTCGAGTCGCTCTAATTAACTCAATCAAGTTAAAAATAACGTGAGCATTCGTTTGCGTCACCTGTTCGCTAACTTTCTTATTCAACTATTTTTTAATTTCGCTCTCGAAATAAATGGTTTAATGACTAAGATCAACTTAATTGTGTTCATTTAGTGGTTTTTTCAAAACAAAAGTTGAAAGATTCAAAAATTATTGAATAATGGGCTTAACTAAAATTGAAGTAAATACTTCATCCAATTCGTACTGAAACAGGATCCATATCCAATGTCTAATTCGTTTGTTCTGGTTATTAACTCGGGTAGTTCATCCCTAAAATTTGCTGTCATTGATTCTGTTTCTGGTGAAGCAGTATTGAGTGGCCTAGGGGAGTGTTTTGGTCTTGAAGATGCTCGCATGAGCTGGAAATATCAAGGCGAGAAAACTGAAATTGCCATTCAAGGTGAGGGTAACCACCACAAAATTGCCATTGGCAAACTAGTTGGCCTGATGGAAGATCTAGGCTTCACTGCTGATATCGTTGCTATCGGTCACCGTATCGTTCACGGCGGTGAGAAGTTCACTCAAACCGTTCGTATTACTGAAGAAGTAACGAACGAAATTGAAAGTCTATCTGACCTAGCTCCACTTCATAACCCTGCAGGTGCTATCGGCATCCGTGCTGCGATTGAAGCTTTCCCTTCTCTACCTCAATTTGCTGTATTTGATACGGCTTTCCACCAAACAATGCCACAGCGTGCATTCACTGGTGCAATCGCAAAAGAACTATACACAGACTTTGGTGTTCGTCGTTACGGTTTCCACGGTACGAGCCACTACTTCGTTAGCCGTGAAGCTGCGAAAATGGTAAACAAGCCAGTTGAAGAAGCGAGTTTCATCTCTGTTCACCTAGGTAACGGTGCGTCTGTATGTGCTATCAAAGACGGTAACAGTGTTGATACATCAATGGGCTTCACACCGCTTTCTGGCCTTATGATGGGCACACGTTGTGGCGACTTAGACCCGGGCATCATCGAGTACCTACTTAAGAAAGGTTGGTCACAAGAGCAAGTCTTCAACTCTCTTAACAAGGAGTCTGGCTTCCTAGGCGTGTCTGGTCTTACGAGCGATGCTCGTGGCATTTTAGAAGCAATGGAAGAGGGCCATGAAGGTGCTAAGTTAGCATTTGAGGTGTTTACTTACCGCGTATCAAAATACATTGCTTCTTACCTTGCAACGTTAGATTCTTTAGACGGAATCATCTTCACTGGCGGTATCGGTGAGAACTCTCTACCAATTCGTCGTGAGATCCTAAACAACCTTAAGATTCTTGGTTTTGTTGAAGATGTAGCTGGCAACGAAGCGGCTCGCTTTGGTGCTGAAGGCATCATCGCTAAGTCTGAAATGCTAGACGCAGTAGCTATGGTTATCCCAACCAACGAAGAGTTCGTGATTGCTCAACAGTCGGTAGAGCTTCTGTAATAGATTCTAAGAAAATCAGATAATGAAAAGCGAGCCCAAGTGGCTCGCTTTTTTGTTTTAAATGTTTGGTTAAAGCATCTCTAATTGTGGTGACAAAATCAGAACAGAAAGAAGAAGCGTCACTGTCGACGGTATTGCATCTTTCCAAGTGTCAAAACGGAAATGAAAGAATATTGCGCCTACTGAAGTAAAAGCAATGAAACTTGCACCAACGGCGCTTAACAATGAGTCTTCAGTAATCATACCAGCTAACATCACTATCGCACCTGTTGCTTCAACCACTCCCACCGCAAACATCGCCGCACGATTAAGTCCGTAACGGTGAAAAAAAGCTAATTTCGGTTCATAGATTTTATTTAGCCAACCAAAGATTTTGATTGAGCTTGCAAATAAGAAAAACGCAATGAGTAACCCTTGAATAAATAACATTGTTTAACCTCTCAACGAACAGTGACGGTAGTTAGGTCGTTGTTCGATACCATCTTAATGGTCGGTATATTTAGAAATAGTATTCAGATTTTATTTCATGAACGAGTCTATTTCGCTTAGTAAAGATGATCATACAGTCATTCACTATTAGCGCCACTGAGTGTAGCCATTTGACGTATGAGGCTCGTCCCTACTTGTTCATCAAGAGCCTCTGGATCCGGATGAACGAGTCCTGCCTTACCTTTCATTTCCTTAAACCCTGTGGGGCCGTAAAACTCTCCCATGCTTCCAATTGTTGAGGCTAAATAAAGTGGCTTTGCTGCCTCTGCTGGGGTTGCTGCGAATAATTTACCATATACCCAAATGGCAACACGCTGCATAAATGTAGGGTTACCCTTATGCTGAATACCCGTAATAGAAACGCCTGGATGCGCCGCAATTACCTTAATATTGAATCCGTCTTTTGCAAATTGTCTTCCCATCGCGTGACTCAGTGCCAGCCCTGCAAATTTACTACGAGCGTAAGCGATTGTGTTGCCCTTTTGTTCAAAATCTT
The DNA here is from genome assembly GCF_003050065.1 of Vibrio sp. 10N.286.51.C3. Lineage (NCBI taxonomy): Bacteria > Pseudomonadati > Pseudomonadota > Gammaproteobacteria > Vibrionales > Vibrionaceae > Vibrio > Vibrio sp. 10N.286.51.C3. The sequence continues at coordinate 297,399 of NZ_PIGC01000001.1, forward strand.
CCGCCATTTGAAGATCACTAAGATCCAATTCAGCCCCGTGATGTTCAGTAGAACACATGGTGATCACTCGTGAGTCACGAGTTTCTTTTAGTAGTGGTAGTAACTGCATTGTTAACGCATACGGGCCAACAACATGGACCGCAACATTTAGCTCGATTCCATCCTCAGATTCTCGACGCTTGTTATCAAAAAAGTAGACACCCGCGTTGTGAGCGAGTACATCAATCCGAGTATATTTTTGGGTTACCTGTTTAGAAAACGCCTTAATTGACGATAGGCTACTCATATCCACCGTTAGCACATCGATTAAAGCGTCCGGATGAGATTTGAGCAGTTCTTCATGTACCAATTCTCCTGCGGACGCATTACGCACAGCCATAACTACTTGATATCCATCGTCGAGCATCATACGAGTGTAATTTTTTCCAATGCCACCGTTAGCGCCTGTAACTATCGCAACGGGTTGTGATTTAGTATTCATTAATAGACTCCTCTAGTGTGATGTCGTTATTAAATCATTCCATTTAGGGGTGTTGAATAGTAAAATTGGTATACCACTCATTCCTACATGGAATCCAAATGGACAAGATCAACTGCATGAGAGTATTCATTCGGACGGCTTACTTAGGAAACTTTACGGCTGTTGCCGATGAGATGAACGTCACGCAAAGTTCTATCAGCAAAAAAATTGCCTGGTTGGAGCGTGATATCAGCTTTTCATTGTTCTATCGTAATAGTCGAAGAATTGAACTCACAAAACAGGGCTGTAGCTATCTGGCTTATTGTGAGCGAGTCATAGAAGAAATGGAGTCCACAGAAGCGGAGTTAAAAGGCGAACTCTCCGAGGTGGTTGGAGAGCTAACGTTGTCAGTACCGAGTGCGATGGCGACACGATTGCTTGCTAAACCTATTGGACAGTTTATGACTAAGCATCCAAAGGTATTGATCAATTTATCGGTAAATGACAAACAAATTAACCTTATTGAAAGTGGTATTGACATCGCTATGCGTGTCTCTGTCCTCGAAGATTCTGATTACAAAGCCCGTTTTTTGTTTAACAACCAGTTGGTATATTTTGCTTCTCCAGACTATTTGAGAACCCGATCTAGCCCGAAACTCACTAGCGACTTAAAACATCATGATTGCCTTACGTACTCTCTTTCCTCTCCATCAAACACTTGGGTATTTGAACAAGAGTTGGCCCCACAACTAAAGGTCAAGGTGAAAGAAGTCTTTAAAAGCGATAGTTCAGACATGCTGTTGGCTATGGCATTAGCGGGACATGGAATTGGAGCATTACCAAGTTGGATGGTTCAACCGTACTTTGAAAATGAACAATTGGTGCCGTTGTTTGAGCACTACACCGCGGCAAGTTTACCCATGCATGCGGTCTATAAGTCGGGTGAATATCAACCTTATCGGATACGTGCCTTTATTGATTTTCTGGTTGAGTACTTTAAGGGGAATGAGAAATCCAACGATGATAAAAACTCTCTCTAATGGGGCGCTACAGCAAAGCCAAAATTGCCAATAAGAGATATTTACCTGGTAGTCAAAACAGTTATCGCTTCTGAGTGATAACTGAGAATATACATGTATCTAAGATTTGGCTCTAAATCGAAGAGTCGAACATCGGTATTCTTTCGCCCCTTAGCTCCCAAGTTGTTCATTGAACAAATGCTGTTTGTACGCGCGTGGAGACATGCCCGTAATGCGTTTAATGCTTCTCGAAAACTGAGTGATAGAAGAGTAGCCAAGTTGTGTCGCAATAGTCGATAAATTCGACTGATTCTGTAGTATTAGCCATTTCGCATTGTGTTGTATCACTTCATCTTTCAACTTCTGATACGTAACACCATGTGCTTCTAAATTGTATTGAAACTGACGGACGCTTACACCTAGCACGCCGGCAATTCTATCAATACTGTAGTTTTCAGTTCCAAGATAACTGTCCATCGCATGTTTGACCGAATCTAAAAAATCAATCGGCTCTAATCTCGATTGTAGATTTTCAAAATACTCATTGGGTAAGGTCGTTTCTCGTTCTAATAACGAAGTTAACAAGCCAACGCTAGTGAACCCCTTTTGATAATGAATATCCGTTTGAGGGTTAGTCACTGTTAATGCCCCAAGTGTAAATAGCGACTTTGAAGGGGTGTGAATTTTATGTATTTTCACTGCCTTGCCCAACATGGTGTTGATCCATAACTGAACAAAGAGAACGAATACAAAGTCTGAGGGTGTGTCATCCAACCCATGGATCACTTGGGTTCTTTTTAGCCAAAATATGTCGCTATTTTCTTCTAACGTAATCTGAGCGGACGGTGCTTGTATCCGAGAAATCTCTATCATTTTCTGCAAAGAATCTCTTACATTGGTAGGCTTACTCGAACACTGGGCCAAGTAATGAGGAATAGCAAAGTTATTGATTATATATGTATAAAAATCAACGAGTTGTTTTGTGCTCAAAGTATGGTGTAAGAAGTTAAGAAAAACGATGAGTGGTTTAGACGGAAAGTAATATGAGTTTTGTTCATAGATATGATAGCTAAGGCCAAAGGCTTCTATATCTACTGTCTTTCCGAGTACTTTTTGATAACCACTCAAAATGGCTTTCACTAATTGGGCACTGACTAATGGAATCACTCTTAACTCCAACTTAACGTGATTTCTTATAATATACTCCCTTTGCATAAAAAGGTAAGTAGTTGCAGATATGAATAAATTAAGATGGCTATAACAATCTGTTTACTATTTAGATTCACTTTAATCAGGAAGCGCATATGAAATATTCAATACTGGCACTCACATGTTTAACCGTAGCAACTGGAGCGGTTTCTTCTGAAGTTACACTCTCTGAAGATATTAATGCTAAATATTGGAATGCGCTTGATCACGAGGGTAATGTAAAACCAGCCAATCAAATAAAGCAGCGTATTGATATTTTAGTGGATGCTGCTGCGCCATACACTGACGAGGATCGCGCTAAATTTCGTAAAAAGTATAAGGCAAAGTATGCTGATCGCATTGTTATCGATGGCACTGCTGTCGGTGGGATTGGTTCAGATGGGAAAGGCTTCCCTGCAATGACGGCTGAACAGTTTGATATGCTCGCGATTGCTGGTAAGGAGGATTACGATGTTTATTCAACCACGCTATCAAATGGCACCGATAAAACCATCGAAGAAATTTATGATCGAGTGCCTGCTACAAAAAAATATTTGGCCGAAAAACATGGCCAAAAACACGTGACAACCGTTGAAGAAATCGAGGCAAACAAAGCTGCAGGTGTCACCTCAGTTATCTTTAATTTTCAGGCGATCACCCCCATGGGTGAAGATATAACTCATATTGACCGATTTAGCCAAGACGTTAAGCTCATGTCATTCACTTACAATAAAAACAATCAGTTTTCTGGCTCTGGTGAATCTGTAAAGGGAGGCGTAGGAAATGGTGAGGGGCTGACAAAATTAGGATTAGCCGCATTAAAGCACATGAACAAAAATGGTGTGGTACCGGATTGCTCGCACGACTCAAACCAAACATGTATTGATATCGCTAAATACTCTACAACCCCTGTAGTGGCTTCACATTCAAATGCTGCTGCACTCATGCCAATTTCTAGAAATATCAATGATGAAGCAATATTAGCGATCGCTAAGACTGATGGTCTAATAGGCGTTAATTTTGTTGGCGGCTTCCTGAACAAGGAGTCCGATGCATCGGGCGAATCAGTTGCCGAACACATTGTCTATATTTCTGATTTAATTGAGCGTGAACTTGGTGTCGATGGTAAGCGTCATGTCGCCGTTGCTGTTGATTACCTACACAACCTTAAAGATTCACTTACAATGATTTCCTCGAATCCACAAAACTACCCACCAGCATTAGGGTATGGCTCCATCTCTGAGATTGGGCATCCTGCCGATATTTGGGCCGTGGTCGATGCTTTGGAAACAACACATGGTTGGACGAAAGATGAAGTTTCTCTATTCCTAGGTGAAAACTGGATGCGAGTATATGCAGCTAACTGGAAAGGAGGAAATGACGTAAGGATCCAACCAGTAGTTGAAGATCTAAGACATCTAGACACTAAAAAGTCTAACTAAGGCATTTAAACTTATTTAACGATTTGTCCAACACGACCTAGCGATTACTTGTCCAAATCCGTGTTAGTAGTTGCGATTCTAATAGCTTGCTAGCCAACGAGAGCTCGTGATTATTTAACCGTTGGTAGAACTATCTGTAATAGATTCTAAGAAAATCAGATAATGAAAAGCGAGCCCAAGTGGCTCGCTTTTTGGTATCTAGTTAAGGTGCGTCTGAATGTTTTAGCAGGGGTTATAGCCTACAAGGCGCTTGTCAAACACCTTTAGAACAGAGTTTCTGGTGCACCGGAATCGCTTAGGTTATTTAGTCCTTGAGCGGTAGTTTGGATCTGTCCAGCATCTAGGTAACTCTTCACCTGACATAAACATCAGTTCGGACTTTTTAAAAATCTCAGGGTCTTGCTGCTCTTCACCAGCTTGAAACCGACCTTCGATACTGTCCTGGAATAAGTTGGTTAATTTGGTCATTTCAGTAACATCTACGAGGTCACCGCTCTTTTTCTCTTTTAGAAACATCTTATTTACCCTCAATCTAATCGATCACCCCTAATTATAATTGTTATTTGGAAAATGAAAGTGTTTTCAATTCCGGCACTTCTTGACTAAGCAGGTCTCAGAGCTACGCTTATGATCATCGACAAACCAATCGAAGAACAAACCTCTCTCAACTATGGGCTCGTTATCAAGCCGAAGATGGCAGCATGGTCGTCAACGTATAGTCGTTCAAAAGTAATACTGGTCAGTGGTTTGACAGCTCTTTCGTTAGCGCTAAACATCCGTTAGCGGTAAATCTGGCACTATTGCTTGTTATTAGGGTAGTGAATTACATTATGGAACACCGCATTGTCTCCACCGATATTTTTGTAGCCATGGTTCTGGTTAGCATTGAAGCGAACTGCTTGCCCTGCTCGTAACGTATGCCACTCACCACCAAACACCGCGGCCGTCTCTCCTGAAATACATAAGCTATGCTCAGTGACGCCTGCGTTATGTGGTGCGGATTCATGCTGGTAATCGGGTGCTAGGGTGAGTTCGAATATTTCAAACCCTAGTGCTTCCTCAAAAGGAAACAACTAACTGACGAAAAAGCCAATGTTGTATTCTTCATGTCTTAGGTACCACGTTGATGAATTGCCTTTCCTTATCAATGGCAGACAATCACTACCGAGAACCCGCACTGCTTACTTTCTTATTCACGGTGTCTGGTACTAATTTACTGGGAATCGGCAGTACATTTTTTTGGGGGGGGGGCATCAAATGGCGGGGTCTGTCGCCGGTATATTTAGTGTTGAAGCCAAAAAAGATACAACCGGATTGGAGTACAACCCAGGAGCGGTACATGGTAAGTGCCGTATGCCTTTGTCTGAGAAAATGAGCGCAGAGTTAGATTTCGGTTTAGCGTATGAATCTATGGGGGACAACTATCTTGTTAGCCACGAGTTTTATGTAGGATACATGGGAGAGTCTGGCCTAGAGCCGTATCTGATGCTCAAAGATATGGAAAATGAAGCGAGTTACGATGTGATCCTTGGTTTCTATTATCGTTTTGATTAGAAACAGTAAAGACTATTCAAAAGCGAGCCCAAGTGGCTCGCTTTTTTACTGAGTAGATTCATTCAACTATATCGAGGGCAAATAATAAAAATGACAATAGATGAAAATTTGTTTTATAGCGTGGATTGTCAATAAACGGACGATGAATAAGCTTTATAAAGACTACATTACTAATTAATAAGGAATGCAGTGATGAGTTTTTATTTTAAATTGTTCGTTGTGATTATGATGGCGGCATTATTGAGTTTGTTCATTATCTTAGAGCTATCGACCTTTACTTTTAACCCCGAGATTGAGTATGAGTACCCAATCGGCAGTTTTGAAGTTCATTCCTTTTTTGAACAGCACTGGCACTCCTTATAGCTAAAAACTCATATAAATCATAATCTTTACCTTTTTTTAGATCGCTATTTTATTTCATCATTTTATTTCACTTTTAAATTCTCGAAACGAAATCCAGGTTAAGACAAGTTGAAGACGAACAAAAATACAATACACCTTACACATTTGGAGTTTAACAATGAGAACTAAAACAGCTCTTAAGCCTGGTGTTCAATACAATGAAGAAACCGTCCTATACACCGGCCATTTTATTACAATGAATGCAGATATTCCAAAGGCTTCGGCAACCGTTGTACGAGGTGGGAAAATACTATTCACAGGTACGATAGAGCAGGCTGGAAAAGCGAGTTGATGGTTAAATCTATGGGGTTAGATCCATTATTGATGGCAGATGACACGGTTGTGAATCGTTATTTCTTAGATTCAGTGATTGGTGACTCTCTAGTGTTTTTTATGCACGCAAGCTGCCACCTTGCTGGTCTGAATACATTAGCGCTTGAAAAGTCAGGCTTTAGCTTAGATGACAACCTTGAATTTGTATTATGCGAAAACGGTCGCTTTTCAGTGTGACGATGGTGTAACTCAGGTTAATCCGCTGTTTATGATGTGGGGGGCAATGAATCGCAAGTGTATTTTTTCTGGCAATGTGTACGGTGAGAAGGAGTGCTTACCCGCAGAACAAGCTCTCCATGCGGTTACACTAGGTGCTGCTTACTTAATGGGGCATGAGGACAATAAGGGCTCGATTTGTGGAGGGAAATTAGCTGATTTTGCTGTGTTAAACGCAAACCCATTAGAGACACCCAAGCTAGAAATCAAAGACATTCGCGTACATGCAACAGTGTTAGGTGGCGATGTTACCGTGCATAAGAATGCAACAACGTCAGTGAAAGAACCAGAAATGGCTTAATCATAAAAATAGACTTTCACGTAACTCCAAAGAGCACGCCAGTGCTCTTTTTTTATGCCGGTCAAAGGTATTGATGCCTTGATCGAATTGAACCTTCCCCCATAATGCTAACGGAGCTCCTACGAGTGATTGATCGAGTATGCAAAAGGGAAAATCGAAAGCTAAAACCTCGAACTGGAGACAATAGAAACGCGTACCTTGTAAGTATGGGGAGGTTACTTTTGGGGTTGAAGATACAGAACGAAGCTTTGGTCGCTACAGGAAGGGAGCTTAACTTTACCTACCGCTACTATTTCTTAAATACTGATGTGTAAACTCCAACGGGTTGTCGCTTTATCTGGAGCGGTTCGTATTTAGCTTTGTTGTGAGTTTGTGATACGGATAGGTCGACTAGAAAAAGCATTTTTGTTACGTCATCTCATTAATTTGTTTACTCTTAGTACAAATAACTAGCGGCTATTCTGCCTCCAATGTTGATTGAGATAGTAATTTGCTACAAAACGCGCATAATCTCGCTATACAACATTTAAAGAAGAATTTACCTATGACTACCTTTCAATACTACTTTCACCAACTGCCTTGCTTCGACTGTAAAAAAACGACAGTAAGTACTGATCTTGGTTGGTTAACGCCTGCGATGAAAGATGATGCTATCGCACAAGTGACAGCGACACTTGCACAAGGCGAGGTTACACCCGATCTTTCAGCAGACGTTGTTTGCACGAAAGAAGAAGCTCGCGAGTACTTACTGCTTAACTTCTTTGGTTATTCAGAAGAAGAGTTAGAAAGTGGAATCGAAGCGGATGATGAAAAAGAAGTGGCAGACGAAATCGCAGAGCTAGTAGAAGAAGGTAAAGACACCATCACCTTCGAACATGAGATTGCTCTTCAGTGCTGTGCTGAGTGTGACGTTGAAGACGAGTCAAACTAAGCACTCGTATTAGACGATACATCTATCAATATGGTGTGATGTTCAAATGATGAAAGGCGTTAGTGGCTTAAAAGTTCACTAACGCCTTTTTTATCTCTAGGTCGCTAAGACTTTTGAGTATCTATAATGCCTTGCTCGCTCAGTTGCGAAAGGATCTCTGCGGTCTTCTCTCTGAATAAATCTCTCAGTAGACGCACAGTCGGAGTGATGGATTGACGACTTGGACACACTAACCACAACTCGGTAGGTGTCGGCTTAAATTCAGGCATAATTTTAATAACTTCACCTGAAAGCAGATGAGGTGACATGTCTAGACAAGATTTTATTGCCACTCCTTTACTTGCGATACACCAACGTCTTACAAGATCTGCGTCGTTGGAAGCGCGATTTCCTTTTAGTTTCACTTTATGATCTTGAGCACCATCGTTAAACACCCACTCGTCTTGCAACATGTCGTGGAGTTGATAAAGCAAACCATTGTGCTGAGCTAAGTCACTCGGGTGTTTTGGTGTTCCCATTTCAGCCAAGTATTCAGGGGCCGCACACAATATTCTGGGTACATCACAGATTTTAAAGCCATACATATTGGCATCGGTCGGGGAGCCATAACGCAACGCAATATCGACGGAATCTCGGTAGAAGTCGATATTGCTATCGCTGATGCTAGTACGAAGCGTCGCCTTTGGGTATTCAAGCAAGAACTCATCTAACCAAGGTGTGATTAGGTTGCGTCCTAGATCCGATGAAAGCGCAATTCGAATTTCACCGTCAAGAATACCGAGCTCTTCGCGCATGTTGAGCTTTGCTTGCTCCAACATCTTTAAGGCTTGTTCGCATTCCGGTAAATAACGCTCGCCTGCAGAAGAGAGCCTTAGGTGGCGCGTGGTTCTTACAAATAACTCAGCACCGAGTGCTGCTTCAACACGTTTTACTGCTGCACTTGCTGTGGCAGTGCGCATATCTAGGTTGGTGGCTGCAGCGGTGATACTGCGAAACTCCGCCACTTTCAAAATGACCTGTAAGTCTTCAAGAAGCATTTCGTTTCCCTGTTCTGAACCTTGAATCGGTTGTTCGGTTACCCATAAATTAGGCATTTTCAAATTGCTAATCTTAGTATTTTTCCTGCGCATATACATCTTATTATCAAAAATCATTTGATAATAATTCAAATATTAGGCTGTTTATCTAAAGCGAGAATTCTCTAAGATTCAATTATCGAATTTAAGGAGAAGTATCATGTCATTACCATTAACAATGAAAGCAATCGGATTTACTCAATCACTTGCGATTACAGAACAAGACAGTTTATTTGAGTTTGAAACGAGTCTTCCCGAACTAAAAAATAATGACTTGCTGGTAAAAGTGAGCGCGACTTCTATCAACCCTGCTGACGCAAAAATTCGTATTCGTAATGCCAAAGACAAAACTCTTGAGCTGCCAAAAGTGTTGGGCTATGACGCAGTCGGTGAAGTTGTTGGCAAAGGTGCTGACGTTGAAGGCTTTGAAGTCGGTGACCGAGTGTACTATGCGGGTGACGTAACACGCATGGGTGCTAACGCAGAATACCAAGCTGTGGATTACCGTATTACGGCTAAAGCGCCTAAGAGCCTTTCTGATGAGGCTGCAGCAGTGATGCCACTAGCAACACTTACAGCTTGGGAAGCATTGTTTGACCGCCTGCGAGTTCGTCTTGAAGAGAAAAAATCTATCCTGATCATTGGTGGTGCGGGCGGCGTTGGTTCAATTACGATTCAACTGGCTAAGCAACTGACCAACCTCAATGTTATCGCGACAGCTTCAAGACCTGAAACGGAACAGTGGGTAAGGGATATGGGAGCGGACTATGTGGTGAACCACCGTAACCTTGTCGAATCTGTGCGAGAGCAAGGCATTCAACATGTCGACTACATTTTCAATGTTGCTGATACAAAAGGGCACTGGGATGCGATGGTTGAGTTGATCGCACCGCAAGGCATGATCAGTTCGATTGTTGAATTTGACGGTGGCGTTGACTTATCAGCGCTGCAAGGCAAATCAGCGGGCTTTGTTTGGGAGCTGATGTTTACACGTTCGCTGTTTAATACCGACGATATTCAGAAGCAGCAAGACATCCTATTCCAAGCTGCGAATCTGATTGATGCGGGCCGTATTAAAACGACGCTTACCACGACCCTAAATGGCTTTAGTGTGGATACAATCAAAGATGCACATCAACGTATTGAAAGCAGTGCCTCGATTGGTAAAACGGCCATCAAATACTAATCGTTGACGGTTTAAATAGAAGAAGCCCGTGATATCTGATTGCTAGTCAAAAGGTATCACGGGCTTTTGTTTGCGGATTAGTCAGCTTCTGGTGATGTGATAGGTTGCGATGTTTTGAAGTGAAACTGTATTAGGTCCAGCTCAAAAGGAGAGGGCTGCTTGTCTGCAATCAAAAAGCCGATTTGTTTGATGTCTTGTGCCTTAAGTTCCGGCGCATCGCTCAGTAGCCGACCTCTGAACACCGCTTGAAAATCATGGAAGTGGAACACCTTGCTAAATTGCTCTCCCTTAATGGTATCGAAATCGTGTTTGTATTGAACGCGATGACCGTCCTTCGATGTTGTGAACCTCAGTTGGTAGGTGCGTCCATCACCAACGAATATTAGCTCTGCACTATCTATTTCATAGGCAGGTGATTCAATGGAGCGCTTTATGGAACTGAATCCACCATTATTTTCTAACGATAGCTCTCCCCTAAATCGACTCATATTATCAAGATAAATGAGCTCGCCTGTTGAGATGCCACCCATTACATTGTCGTTGGTCACTGTCCAGTTTTGATGCTCACTCGCTTGTGTAAAGTCGATCATGTTTGTCCCTGTTGCATCTGCCTTAAGAATTAACGAATGTAGGCTGAGTAGAAGGAGTAAAGGTGTGGTTAGCCTAAGGGGTAACCGCTTTTTACAATGGGTTCCGTTCATCATTTTCTCCACTGCTTCCTCGTAGGCTATGCGTTATTCGCTCGATAGCGATGCATAGTTTAAGGAGAGGGTTCAGTTTCAAGCATAGCTAAACAACGCTTGATGAAGTCTTCATAGTTCGATGCTTTGTCGTATTCGATCTTCAATGAGCCGTGGAACATCAGGGTCACGGTAACGTCTCGGTAGTTTAACCAACAGGTGTAACCATCGTAATCATGCCAAGCTACCATCTCGCCCAATTGATATTTGCTATCCAATTGCTTGCCCGAGGAGCGAATGCAATCGAACACTCTGAGAAACTCTAAAATGGTGATTCTGTTGTCCATGTACCATTCCCTCTACGCAGTCGATGAAAAATGCTAAGTGCTTGTATTTAAATTAACTACGGTTTGGTTCTGCATTGCGATCACTGTGGGGATTCGGTTACTCAATCGCCGTAGTTGTTTGGTAAAAGAGTAAGATAAACATAAGAAAGGCGTTAGTAGACCTGAGTTTACTAACGCCTTTTTCATTTAGTGTCTTTAGCTGGCTCTATGGATGTTCAACTCAAACCGTCAGTTAGAAATCATAGAGCACAGCGGGGTGCCTAGAAATAATGAAACACCGGAGGTTCATGCATTAAGAAGTTTTGATGCGAGATGTTCCAAGCATAAGCGCCTGCTAGGGTGAACACCACATAGTCACCGATATCGACCTGGTCGATATGTTGATTTCGTGACATCACATCTTTTGGAGTGCAAAGTTGTCCAACTAGTGTGGCTGTAGCATGACTTATCGGATGTGAAATAGTAGGTTGTTGATTACTTTTCACGATAACAAAAGGGTGGTCATGGTTCTGTGCAGCAGGTGTACGGAAATGATGTGTTCCACCACGAGCAATCACGAAGTTCTCACCAAGGTTTTGCTTAATATCCAGTACCTCCATCACGTAATAACCGCATGGTGCAGAGATGTAGCGACCACATTCAAAACGTAGCGTCCAGTCTTGTATATGTTCTTTAGCAATCAAGAACTCCAACTTGTCGCAGAACTCCATCCAAGGAAAGTGTTGCTGCGGGTCTTGGTAATTGATTCCCATACCTCCACCTAGATTGATGATCAGCTCATCGAGTGAGAATGTCTTTTGCCACTCTTTGACGACTTGGAAATAACGTTGCATCAAGGCGAGGTGGCGATCGACTTCAAGTTGATGCGACATTAAGTGGAAGTGGAAGCCTTTTAGCTTTATCAAGGGAAAGTCGCGTAGATACATCAAGGCGTTATTGAGTTCACCCTCATCGAGTCCAAACGGAGTGGGTTTTCCCCCCATGGCTAATTTGCTCAGTGTGATGTCACCAATGTCGATGTTCATACGCAAAAAGATCGAAGCAGGCCGATTCAACCTCTGAGTTAAAGCACCAATGCGTTGTAGCTCAGTGAGGCTCTCGACATGAATCGCATCAACATCGAGTTCAATTGCTTGCTCTAATTCACTTGGCATTTTCCCAGGACCACCAAAGATCAGTGGTTTATTGAGTTGTTGCTGGTGGAGGTGTGTAAGCTCTCCGCCTGATGCCGCTTCGAAACCATCAACATAAGGAGCTAAAGTGCGTAATATTGGTTCTGAAGGATTCGCTTTCGCTGCGTAAAATAGCTCTACGTTTTTTGGTAATACATGGCGCATCTGCTTAATGTGCAGCTTCAATGCATCGAGATCATAAAGATAAGCACATAATGGTTGAGTTTGTTGCTTGGCCAATTGGTGGATTTCTTGATGGATGTTCTCAGGAAGTTGAGGCGAATTAAGCATGGTGAGCTCCTCTTTTATGAGTCGGCCAAGGTGCAGCAACTAGTGTGTACCCAGACTCTTTATCGGCATTTTGCATCAAACGGGTTGTGAAGTTATTTTTACTTGGGAAGTGGCCATCGTTAATCAATGCCATCAGTTCTGGTTGCTGACCATTGATCGACTGCCAGCGGACGATAGCGTCTTTTAAAGTTCCCCATAACGTATTCTCAAGTGCCGAGTCCCCCTCAGCGATAAAGAAAATAGCTTCACTAACATTGTTAATGAAGGTGCAGTAACCTATGCGGTTCCAACCTTGCTCACGGCTGTAGTACACCGATTGACGAGCACGCTCTGAAAGTTGCTGAAGTGTCTCTGATGGCCAAAATTCGGGTAGCAGCTTAGTGCCTTCTAAGTCTCGAATCCATACACAGCATGGCATATCTTTTTCAAAACCAATCAGCGTGTTTTGTAGGTGAGGTTCAAACGCAACTCCATGTTTGAAGTAGTAGTTAAAGACACCAGGAATCAAACAATGCAGATAGCGTTCAAACCACAGCGTGGCGATATTTGCATATTGGCTTTGTGTTGTTTGCGCTTTTTGTTTGAGTTGAGTGGCGATGCAACTGTTCCCGTCAGTGTCGTAAGCAAAGAGCGCACCCGCTAACGTTGGTTGCAAAATATCGGTTTCACTTAAACTGAAATTCTCTCGATATAAAATACCAAATGATTCTCGAGCCTTAATAACATCCGCATGTTCTTGTTCAGCCACAGATTCTAGATTCAATGTGGTGGCGTAAGGTTCTGTCATTACCTTGAATACTGGATTGCGTAGCTGCTCACTCTCTTTGATTGGATGAAGAATTGAGGTTAATTGAACGGCACTATCGAGTTCATACCATGCGTTTTTACGTACACAGTTGGTTAAACGTACATTGATAGAGAACTTAGCAAACCAATCCATATCTGGGTGATACAGAGTGCGCACGGATGAAGTAGGTAAGAGTTTTTTACCCCCTAATCCAAGGGGGATGATTTTGCCTTGTTCAATGGCCGTTTTGACCACCGGGTTTTGCAAAAGTGTGTAACTTTCCCAAGGGTGGCAAGGGTAAAGCATGGTAGTTGCTGAATTGTTCTCGTCTGGCGCAAGTTGTTCAAGCATGGTCGTTGGTGAAGTTCGGTCATCTGAACTTAAGATATCAAGCAATTCTGTGTCGATCTTAAACCAATAGAGAGGAACCTTAGCGCCAACTTCAGGGGAACACGCGAGCAGATCATCTATGCTTACGCCTGATCGACTCTTTGGCGTTGGGTGAAAAGTATGTCCCCAAAGTAACGATTGCTCTGATGCGATAAACGCATTGTGATACTGAGGAGAGCCGTCAGAGTTTAGGAACTGCTCGGTGATCAACAAACTGTTTTCCATTTGCTCGACCAGTTCGTGATTGAATGGAATCGTCAGCACTTGTTTTAGGTAACTGAGTAGAAGCGTCAGGGTTTGCGTTGCGTCCAATTTGCACCAAGCTGCACCGGGCATTTTAGCCCAAGGTGTATCACTGAGCTTCACTTTCCCCAGTTTACTGGTGTACTCAACGGGTAAAACCATCAGACCATTTTTCTGAGGTTGATCTTGATGAGGTAGGTGAATGGCCACGCGTTGGTGAGCGTTGTAGTTTCTTTTCAAAGTTAGAGGAAGAGAGGCCGAACTGTAGTACCAATCAACCTGCTTATTGGGTATCGCGTATTCACGTAAGTAACAGTTCACCACGCCCATGATGGTATTGAGTTGGGCTTTTTCTCGATTTAGCAGTACTTTTTTACGATTTTGAAGAACTTGGTCTTCAGCGGAATATTCACTTGGAGATAATTGAGTCTGTAACATGTTGATGTCCAAATTTTGAATGGATGATCAGCGCGATAGCAGCAATGCCACTGACCAACATAGAAAGTATGAAAGGAACCTCAAGCCAGCCCTGGCTTGATATGAAAGACGCGCTCAATCCAGCCGCAACGCCACCCCATTTAGACATAGCGTCAAAGCGCGAAAATACTTTGCCGCTTTGTCGTCGATCAATTTGGTTTGCTAATGCTTGATGCAAGCCGTGATAACAGCAAACCATGCCAAGTCCGAAAACAATACGAGCAATAATCAACACTTCTTGATATGGCGTGAGATGCATTGCTGCACTGAGTGAAAGCAAACCAAAGCCTAGCCATAAAGTACGCTGCGCTTGATTGTGTTCAAGCTGGTGGCGATCAACCCATTCAGAGAACAGATGAACTTTCCCTGCAAAGAGCAGATAAACACCATGTGGGAGGGCATATAGAAATCCAATCCACGCTTGATTTGTCACGCCATATTGCTGCACATAAGGCGAGAAATAGGGGAGCGTGACGACCATGGCGAAAGCAAAGCTGAACTGCGCGCCAAACACCCAGTAAAGCGTATTTAACGAATTGACTTGGCTGCATTGAGCTTTCTTCGATGCCTGATCTTTTACAATTCCCTTAGATTTCGCTAAGTCATCAATGGGTAATGTTAAGGTGATCACTAGCGCGAATAGCGGCAAAGCGGACAGCCACAGGTACGCGTTCAGCGGGTTTGTTGCTGATAAACTCCAGCCAAGCCCTATCGGAGCAATAATTAGCGCCAGACGGGCAGAAAGCTGAGTTTTATTGAGTGATTTACCGAGTGCTTTCGCATCGTTGATTTGACTGGATAAGTAGCTGTTTGAGGCGGCCATGGTGCCACCAAAGGTTCCTTGAACGACAAGACCAAACACAAACATGGATAGATTATCGGCTAAGCCACACAGCGCGAAGCCTGCTGCAAGCCCGAGTTGAGCTCGTAATAGAGATCGACGTCTGCCATATTTATCAGCAAACTGTCCCCAAAAACGTGCCGCAACGGCAGTGCAAAAGGTGGGTAAAATGAACAGTATCCCTGCCCAGTCCGCAGTAATGTTTGCATCCAATGTCGGTAATACCATTGGCAAAAACAACGGCATTCCTAAAGCTGCAAACGCGGCGATAAAGTGGCTTAAAAGCACGCAATAGATGAGTTTGGTCATGACGGGTTAACTCACGCTCTGCTTGATGTTTTCAAGGTAAGCGTGTTGTGCTTCTTCGCTGGTTAGCAATAAGAAGTTAGGTGCTGATAAGCCATAAAATTTATTGATATCGCTTGCGCCAGACGCCTCTTTAGACAATAAGCTCCCCGAGCTCAATAGATATTTAGCGTATAGGTTGGGTGACTCAAACAACATCTCGTTTGCGATCTTGATGTCGTGTCCTTGTTTCTCCAATTGGCTAAGTTGTTGTGAGAGGCTATTGGCGACCACTTCATACAGATAAGCTGACGTGGCGATTCCTCTCGTCGCCATTGCTTCCACAATCGCGGCTATGTCTAACTGCAAAGTAATGGTGGTAAACATCTGACCAAGAGCAAGCTCGTTATCTACAGTGATGCGTTGGTCTAAAAGATGATCGCATTTTACGGGTGATTGTTGCTCAAACGTTTGGAAACGCTCTGGCCAAATACGTGCAGCATCGTTGTCTTTCATGGCTAAGGTCATCTTGCCTTGCTCATCGAATGCGATGATGGCGTTTTGTTGGTTAGACTCCAAAGCGATACCGTAACGAATCCACAATGTAAGGTGCACTTTGCAAAGTAGATCAACGTAATCTTTAAACC
The DNA here is from genome assembly GCF_003050065.1 of Vibrio sp. 10N.286.51.C3. Lineage (NCBI taxonomy): Bacteria > Pseudomonadati > Pseudomonadota > Gammaproteobacteria > Vibrionales > Vibrionaceae > Vibrio > Vibrio sp. 10N.286.51.C3. The sequence goes on from NZ_PIGC01000001.1 coordinate 313,667, forward strand.
AAGTCAGCGTGTTTTTCTGATAATACTGTTCGGCGAGGTGTTCCAAGAACAAACGTTCATCAGGCATTGGACTGGCAAGGGCAGCCACAGGCACCAGTGCTTTGTCTTGGAAGTAGCTCACTGGGTATTCACGCACAATGTAAGCAAAGGTTTTATCGTCTCCAATATGCCCGCCATGTTTCTCATTGCAATGGAAAAGCGTGCCGTGTAAGTCTTGATCTGTTTGCTCTAAGTGCGTCAATAAACGTTCAAACCAATGCCCATCATAGAGCGTGGAGGGTTTGATTAGGCGAATGTTTTTAGTACCCAAAGATCGCATGATCAGCGGCACCTTGATGTGGACCTGTGGTGCTTGATTCACGACCACTGTGCGCACTGACAGGGTAGGAGTTACCTCAAGATAAGCACCCGGCGCTTCAATGACGCAATCAGGGAGGCTTTCAAGGCTTTGAAGGGTTAATGGATGTGCAGGAAATAACTCATGGCTAAGAGCAAAATCGGCGGGCAGGCCCACTTGCTCCATCGTCGGCCAACATTCCGGCTGCGGGCTGGTCAATGTAACGAGTGACTTCTCGATTGCGAGCCAACGAAGTTCAAAGCTTTGTGCAAATTCTGGCGCGAATTGCTCTAGATCGTGATCGCTTAAACCGAACTTAGCACGTGCTGTCGGGTAGTAAGGGTGATCAAGATAGGATGCGATTTGATCAGCGCGTAATAGCTTTTGCTCCCAACGTTCTAGTTGAGAAATTGGCAGCATGAGTGCTTCCGAGTGCTGGCTGAAGGCGCTATCACACAATCCTTTGTGTTTTTCTGCGCATTCGAGTTCTTGCAAATAACCATCTAATAACGAATGCGAGCTTTCGTGAGCACCTGCTTTCAATAATTCGATCCAATCTTGATAGTGCTGCTGGGTTTCAACGACACCATTTCTCTCGATGAACCAACCATCACCTTTCGAGCCATCTGGTTGGCCGTAAACCCAACGTTGCATGTAATAGTTCGGAGTAACGGGCAAGTAGAGTGTAAAGTCTGAACCTGCAAAAACAGCCCAAATTTGATTACGAGGATAAGAAGATAGTTTGAGTTCACTCGGGAGCTGAGATTTAAATCGGCTTTGAGAAACCAATCCAAACAAGTCTTCACGCAAACACGTATCGACTAATCGCTGAGTGAGGTATAACGCGTTTTCATTCATGCTGTTACCTCGTTTTTTGCTGTTAGATTGAAGCGAGAGATTGCCTGTTGTAGCGCGGGTTCTAGAGTTTGACCAGAAGGAGAAACGACCGAAATTCTCGCTAGGTAATCCTTGTTGGAGAAACTTTGTTGGAACGTCTCACCAACCTTCTTAAGCACTTGTTGTTGAGTGACAATATCGCCCTCTTGGTGAATGAAAGAGGTTGATGACCCTTCAATCAAACCGCTTTGTTGCGCCACTACATAGTGCACATGGGCGTTGCCATCAATGCGAAATGTAGGGTCAAGTTTGTGACCCAAGTGAAGGCGCAAGATGGTATTGAACCAATTCCCGCCACTGAGGTTATCAAGCAAAAATTCCCGGCCATCACCAATACTTCGATAGTTGATCTCGACCAGTACCGGCCCCGAATCTGTGATGATGAATTCGCTATGACAGACACCAAACCCCACCCCGAATTCTTGAAGCTGACGTATACATTCATCACGGTAGTACACGCTGTTAATACCATTCCAACTCGCGGCTGTTTCGATGAAGTAAGGTGGCGCCGAGAGTTCCACATCGAACCCCCCAAGTGCGACTAAATTTTCCCCGTCGCCAATGGTTTCGACAGTGATAAGCGGACCTTGTAAAAACGCCTCAACCAAAATGGGAGTAGTAGGGTGCCTTTGCCAAAACGTATCGCAATAGTTATCCAGCTCAGCCGCAGAATCGCAGCGCTGCACGTCTAAACTAGCCACGCCTTCCTTGGGCTTCGCAACGACAGGAAAATCGAAATCTAATACAGGAGCGCTCTCTCGACTTAACAAAACACTTCGAGTATTAGGTAACGATTTTTCGTTGAGAACCTGACGAGTTAAGTATTTGTTTTTCGCCTTAATCGTCACGTTCCAATCTTTAGCGGGTAAACCAAAGAACTGTGCACAGATTGCAGTGGAAGTTTGTAGGTGGTCGCTATTACTGAAAACAGCATGAGGTGCTAGATTTTTCTCGGTGATGATTTCGATGAGTTCAAGAGGGTTGAAGACATCGCATTCTAAAATTTCATCGGGATTAAAGCGTTCATCATCACTGCTCAATTTCAGGTGATTGAGCTTGTGATCTGTGATCAAAACGACGTGAAGACCCATCGCCTTTGCGGTAGGTACGAAGCCGTGAGTGACTGCATCATTCACGACGTGACTTACGATAATAATCGTAGATTTCATGGGGCTTTCCTAATTTTAAAACGTTGTTGTCGCCTGCTCACAACTCGCTTTCAAGTGCTCTCTTTCGGGGTTAAAAGAAAGAGAGTTTTTCTATCTTATTGTTTTTATTGATTCTTATGTCATTAGTAGTGTTGCATATTGCAAAGCAAATATAGATCAAAAAATATATATTGCAAATATAAATGATATTTGTTCTTATTCGCAATATTGTTATTTTATAAACTAAAACGGAATTAGAAAATGAACATGAGATTGACCTTGTCCCCTCTTGCTTTGGCAATTGGCGGAGCCTTGGCGGCCGTGGCTGGTGTGTCAACTGCAGTGGCGGAAGAACAAGCCACTGTAGATGAAACAGTGCAAATTATTGGCCATCAATACGAAGGTTATGCAGAGCATATGCCTCAGTCAGGAACCAAAACGGATGTCGAGTGGTTAGATGTGCCACAAGCGGTATCGGTTGTTACAAAGACAGAAATGGAAGACCGTGGCGCGGTACGTTTAGTGGATGCACTTGATGGTGTCGCAGGGGTTAACAATACTCTGGGTGAGGGAAGCCGAGACCAATTTGTGATTCGTGGTTTTGATGCACTCAACGATATCTACCGTGATGGTATGCGTGATGACGGGACTCTGCAATCGTACCGAAGCCTAGCGAATATCGAACGTGTCGAAGTGGTAAAAGGCCCTGCGGGCGCACTTTATGGCCGAGGCTCCGCGGGCGGTATCATTAACTTGGTCACCAAGCGAGCTAACGGTGATAACTTCACCAACGTAAATGGCAGTGTTGGCAGCAACAATTTGTTTGTTGGCCAAGTTGATAGTTCGATGGCGCTTAGTGACAAGGTCAGTGGTCGTATCAACGTGGAAAGTCGACAGTCTGATTCCTATGTAGACCATGTCGACTCTAATGATTTCTTTATTGCGCCAACAATTCGAGTGATGCCTTCTGATGGACACATTATTGATCTCGATGTCGAATATGCGCACCAAGAGTTAGTGCCATATCGTGGTGTTCCATCAAAGAATGGTAAGCCTGTCGACGTCTCTGAAAGCACGTTTTACGGTGGCACGAATGACTATCAAGAGTCAGACAGCATTCGTGTTGGCGTTAATTATGAATGGCTTTTGAATAGCGAATGGGCATGGACAAACCGCGCAGCATACAACCATATCGAACTTGAGCAAAAGGGTACACGCCAAGGGACGGTAACTGGGAATGGAGTATCTCAGAGTGTAAATAACCTCGGTTACGACCCTCGTACCACGACGACTCTTCAATCTGAGCTAGTTTGGGAAACGGATTCGAACCAAATGATGATCGGTGCGGATTATAATCAGGTCAATATCGACCTAATGCTCGCAAGAGATGAAACCTTACCTCCAAAAGATATCTACAACCCTGTAGCAGGCCCTACACCTGATCCGGGGTTTAAACCTACCCGCGACAACACCACAACGACCACTGGCGTTTACATTCAAGATGTTTATACCTTTGGTGATCTTTCAGTGATCGGCAATGTGCGTTACGACTCGATGGAGCTTGAACAGCAAAAAGCGGGCTCAGCAAAAGAAAATCTAGACGATGACAAAGTGAGCTACCGTGGTGGTTTAGTCTACCGTCTCAACAACGATATGTCAGTGTACGCAAGCTTAGCTCGCTCATGGCAATTGCCTTACTCGGGTATTTATATCAATCCTAAATTGGCTGAATTCTTCCATACGGATCTAAAAGAAGTGGGTGCAAAAGCTTACTTACTAGATAACGCCTTGATGCTTAATGCCGCGGTCTTCCAAATTGATCAAGAGCAACCAGAAACGAATATAGACGGAGACGTTGTTAACAAGATCGAAGCTCGCCACCAAGGTATTGAGCTAGAAGCTCGCGGTCAATTTACTGAGCAGTGGGATATTTCTGTGGGTTATAGCTACCTCGATGCAGAAAACAAAGAGACAGGCAAAAAGCCGAACGATGTGTCTGATCACCTGTTTTCGCTTTGGAGCACTTATCAGCTAGACGATAACTGGCGTTTAGGTGGTGGCGTGAAATACGTAGGTGACCGTTACGCGGGTAATGATGAAGCTGTAGCGCTGGGTGACTACACCACGGTTGACTTGATGGCAGCGTACACCACGGGTCGTCACAAAGTTCAAGCGAACGCTTACAACGTGCTTAATGAGAAATACATTCTGGGTGCAACCAACGGCACGTCTGGTACTAACCAGATTGGTTACGGAGCGCCAGCCGAATTCATGCTCAGCTACGGCTATCAGTTTTAAAAGCTAATTATGTTCTAAGAATGAGTTCATTTCTAAGAGCTCTTTCTACTCTAAAAACGATTGTTTTGTTCGCTACGAATGAGTGAACAGTTGGTCTTATTTTGAGGCCATTTAGCCCATAGGGTCAAAGCGCCGATATAACCGAAAACACGGCCTTTGATCCTAACCTGCCTACTTAGGAGATTTTCATGCCTTACCAGAATTTGGATGGTAAACCCTGTACTCAATCACACCAAAAGTTGCGTCTAAGTACCCTTGCAATGGCCATCGCTTCAGTGACTTCCATGAGCGCATTTGCAGCGTCTGATCCTCAAACAACGACTATGGAAACGGTTGTCGTGACAGGTAGCTTGATCGGTAACTCAGAGCTAGAGGATGTGAAAGAGTATCCGGGAGCGCGTACCGTTCTAACTAACGAACAAATTAAAAAGACTGGCGCACTTTCGATTGATTCGGCCTTCCAAAGTGTACCGGGCATTAAGGTTCAAGACGAAACGGGTACCGGTGTATTGCCTAACATCTCGGTGCGTGGCTTGAAAGCCAGCCGCAGTGGTCATGCTCAATTTCTAATGGACGGTGTGCCACTGACTCTTGCGCCTTATGGTCATACCGGACAATCTATTTTCCCTGCGACTCTGTCGATGCTTGACCGAATTGATATCGTGCGTGGTGGCGCTGCTGTGCAGTATGGGCCAAACAACGTGGGTGGTGTGATTAACTTGGTGACTAAGCCTATTCCACACGAGTGGCAAACGGAAATAAGTAATCGCTTTACTGTATTCGAGGGTGGCGATACGCCACTTAATGATTTTTACCTGCGCACGGGTGGCTGGTTAACCGATACGCTTGCGCTTCAAGTCGAAGGTAATTTTCTAAAAGGTGAAAGCTTCCGTGAACATTCAGACACCGATGTCAAAAACTTCCAAGCTAAGTTGCAGTGGTTACTGAGTGATACTCAAGAACTACAAGCTTTCGTGCAGCGTTATGATGCCGACACGCAAATGCCGGGCGCTTTATCGCCAGAAGATTACGAGAATGACCGTACCCAATCTAAGCGCCCTTATGATGAGTACCAAGGTAAATCGACACGTTGGAGCTTAAAGTACTTACATGATTTGAATATTGCTGATAGTGCAGAGCTAGAAGTACTGACCTTTGGCCATCGTTCTGAGCGTTTCTTCCAGTGGGGTTACAACAGTACTAAAGGTGTGGAGTGGTCTGATCCGTCGCAGCCATCTACTGATATTCGTACGTCACCACGTGAATTTAAGGTGTATGGGGTAGAGCCGAAACTTGCGATGTATTTTGACGGTAATACCGTGACGCAAAATGTGATTGTGGGTGCGCGCTATGTTAACGAAGACATTGATTACAAGCTCACTCAAACATCAATTTCTAGTGGAGTAACCACAACGCCACGCGATTGGCATTTGGATACTGACGCTTTTGCTGGTTACATCAGTAACGAAATCGGCCTGTTCAATGATGTACTGAAAGTGACGCCGGGTATTCGCTATGAATCAATAGATATGGCATTTTACGATCTAGGTAAGGCAGAAAAGACAAATAACAAAGTGACAGAATGGTTGCCTGGTTTAACGGTGGCGTACCATCTAACTGAACAATGGGTAGGTTATACCAATGCTCAGAAATCTTTGCGAGCACCACAAATTGCTTACATCCGTGGTAAAGGTGAAGAGGGCAGTGAACTGGCATGGAGTTATGAGTTGGGTGCTCGCTACAACCAAGATTCAACCAGTTTCAATGTAGCGCTTTACCGAATCGATTTTGAAGATCAGCTTCAATGGCAAAAAGCGACTGAAACTTTCGACAATATTGGTAAAACCCTCCATCAAGGTGTTGAACTCTCTGGTCGTTATATTCCTCAAGCGATGCAAGCTCTGAGTTTAGGCGCTGGCTATAACTACTTAGATGCAACGTTAGAGGAAGAGGGTGCAAACAAAGGTAATCAACTTCCATATACGTCTAAGCATCAATTTAGCTGGGATGCGACTTACGCGTTTAGCAAGTTAGATACGACTTTGTCTGGTTATTACTTTAGCGAATCTTATTCTGACAATGCGAATACAAGTGCTGAAGATTCAACGGGCGCGACAGGTAAAGTGCCTGCTTACATGGTTTGGAACTTCAACCTAGGCTCGGATTTGTACAAAGATGAGAACAGTAAGCTGCGCATGAACTTTGCGGTGAACAACCTGTTTGATGAGGACTATTACTTCCGCGGTATTGATACCAGCCCGGTTGGTCGTTATCCAGCACCGGGACGTTCTTACACTTTGGATCTGAATTATCAGTTCTAATACGTAATTTATTGAAAGTAATAACGAATAAAAGTCGCCAATACTCTTGGCGGCTTTCACGGTTCTAGCGTTTAAGGAAAATTAAATATGGAAAACAGCTCCCGACTCTTGTTTTCGAATCCATTGCAGCTGTCGAACGGACTGTTGTCATTTAATCGGCCGTTTTTATTCAGCAGGATAGCGATAACCTTAGCTTTGCTGATTTTAAGCTTGTCCTCAATCTCCAGTTCAGCACAAACTAGGATCATACAAGACGAGCAGGGTCAGTTTGAGATAGCGACTACCCCGCAACGTATTGTGGTGTTGGAGTTTTCATTTGTAGATGCACTCGCTGCGGTGGGTGTTTCTCCTGTTGGCGTTGCTGATGACAATGATGCTTCGCGAGTGATTCCGGCGGTACGTGAATTGGTTCAACCATGGGAATCGGTTGGCATGCGTTCTCAGCCTAGCTTAGAAGCCATTGCGGTATTAAAGCCTGACCTGATCATTGCTGATGCAGAGCGTCATCGTACTGTCTATCAAGATCTACAACGTATCGCACCAACTCTGCTGCTTAAAAGCCGCGGCGAGACGTATCAAGAAAATTTGGAGTCTGCGCTCAAGATTGGCATCGCTCTCGATAAACAATCGTCAATGGAACAACGAATTCAACAACATCAACACGCCATGGCCGAATTCAAAAGTCATTTCTCGCTCAAACAAACCGTCCAGTTCGCTGTCGTGTCGGATAAAGGTATGTGGTTACATAGCCCAGCGTCTTACGCAGGAGGGGTGCTGACCACATTAGGCATTGCGAGCCCAATTGTGAAACCAACAGAGAAGGCATATTTGCCAACCAGCTTTGAGTTGTTGTTGAAAACCAACCCGGATTGGTTACTCCTTGGCGCTTACTCTCATCCAAATATTGTTGATGATTGGCAGAAAAATCCGTTATTCAATGTACTAACCTCTGCAAAAAAACAGCAAGTTGTAGAAGTTTCTCCAGCACTTTGGTCATTGAATCGAGGCATGTTAGCGGCAGAACAAATGGCGAAAAATATTGAGCAGATCTTGGATCCATCATGAGTACGATGTTGTTCTCTAAAAGTAAGCGATTCTGGCCAATACTGTCGTGGCGAGTCACATTATTTGCGGCATTAGTGTCGTGTTTGGCACTATCTGGTTACGCGGCTTCTATGACCGGGTGGTCTAATTTCTCATTAACATTGAGTGACTTGATTCACTACTGGTTTGCGTTTGATGAAAGCAACATGACTCATCAAATATTGGCGACATTAAGAGCCCCAAGAGCTTATGCGGGGCTATTGATTGGTGCGAGTTTGTCTGTCGCTGGGTTATTGATGCAAGGATTAACGCGTAACCCACTGGCGTCTCCATCGATTCTTGGCATTAACGCTGGCGCAGCCTGTTTTATGGCGTTGGCTGCGATAGGTATACCGGTAGTCAGTGAGCTAAACCCAATCCTCAATGCAGTTCTTGGCGCGTTGCTAAGCGGAGGGGCCGTGATGCTTCTCGGTGGTTTCTTCTCCGAACGTTCTCATCCGTTACGTTTGGTTCTAGCCGGTATCGCCATTACGGCGTTATTGCTCGGACTGACACGAGCGGCGCTGATTCTTGCCGACGATATGGCTTATAGCGTCTTGCATTGGCTTACTGGCTCACTGTCTAGTGTCGATGATGAGCAATGGCAACAGCTTTGGCCGCCTGTAGTGATTGGTTTGGTGTTGGCAATGAGTCTTGCTCGTAACCTCAACTTGCTGGCACTTGGTGAAGAGGTAGCTGTTGGGTTGGGCAGTAACATCAGATTTACTCGCTTCGTGAGTGGACTGACGATCGTGTTGCTTGCTGGCGCAAGCGTCGCTATCGCAGGGCCAATTGGCTTTGTTGGGTTGTTAGTACCTCATTTGGTTCGACCTATGGTTGGGCACAATTATCATTTACTGATTCCTATTTCAGCATTGGCAGGCGCAGCATTAGTGTCTTGGTCAGATGCGCTGTCGCGAGCGATTGCTTTCTCGACTGAAACACCCGTTGGTGTTATTACTGCTTTGCTCGGGACACCTTGTTTTATTTTGATTGCGACGAGGAGATCTTAATGCACCACCACACTAAGATAGTTTTGTTATCCGGGATTCTCATATTAGTGGCATCTGCGGGTTTGTTTGTCGGTGCAGCGTCACTTTCTATTCCTCAAGTCATCGAACATTTGGTCGCATTTTCCAGTGACGACTTTGTTACCCATCAGTATCGGCTACCACGCATGTTGCTCGCGATAAGCGTGGGCGCAGGGTTAGGGCTTTCAGGGGTATTAGTGCAAGGCGTGATACGTAATCCGTTAGCATCGCCTGATCTTATGGGTATTAGTGCTGGAGCAGGACTTGCTGCGACAGCGAGTTTAGTTTGGTTCCCAAATGCACCAGTCAGTGTGCTTCCTGTGGTGGCGATGTTCGGTGGGGTATTGGCTGCTGGACTGATTGCTGCATTGGCCTGGTGGTCAAGGCCAACACCCGCCAAATTGGCGCTGATTGGTATTGCGGTGAGTGCGTTTCTGGCCAGTTGTATCGACTTCTTGCTGGTCACCAACCCAATAGAGATCAACACGGCCATGGTGTGGCTAACAGGCAGTCTTTGGGGCAGAAATTGGCAGCAAGTCCCGTTTGTTTGGAGTGCTCTGCTCTTGTTATTACCCATGGCATTATGGCTTGCTTGGCGATTAGATGTGATGGGGCTTGGCGAGGAAAGTGCAACCACATTGGGCACTAAGCCAAAACAGATTCAGGCTCTCGCGTTATTGGCCGCTGTATTGCTTGCCAGTGTTAGCGTTTCTGTTGCTGGAACGATCAGTTTTGTGGGTTTATTAGCACCTCACTTAGCTCGCTTGTTGTTTGGGCATAATCATAAGTTGTTAATCCCTGCATCTGCACTGGTAGGGGCAATTCTGGTTACCAGCGCTGATGGGTTAGCTAGAGGTCTACAACCACCGATTGAATTACCAGCAGGCGTTCTAACTTCCGTGATTGGCGCGCCATATTTCATCTTTCTTCTCTATCGTTATCGAGGTTGGTAACCATGCTTAAAACGCAGAATCTTTCCGTCGCGTACGGCAAACAAACGATCATACCGAACCTGTCGGTTTCTATCCCTAAGGGAAAAATCACCGCATTGATAGGACCTAACGGTTGCGGTAAATCCACCTTATTGAAGACGTTAGTCAGAATTAACAAGCCAGTGGCTGGAGATGTGTTGTTTGAAGACAAACCGCTATCAAGCTATGGCGATAAAGCGCTTGCTCGTTCGTTGTCACTTCTTCCGCAAATCTTAGTCAGCCCTGAGGGGATCACGGTAAGAAAATTGGTCGAATATGGCCGTTCGCCTTATGTCTCTCATTGGGGAAGGCTAGGGCTGGACGATCAAAAGATTGTCGAACAAGCAATGCGAGATACAGGTGTACTTGAGTTTGCTGATAAGCCGGTTGAGTCACTGTCTGGTGGGCAGCGTCAAAGAGCATGGATTGCGATGGTAATTGCACAAGATACGGACGTAGTGATGTTGGATGAACCGACCACATACCTTGATATGTCTCACCAAGTGGAATTAATGAACCTGATGCAACAGATGAATGCTAAAGGAAAAACGGTGGTTGTTGTGTTGCATGACCTGAACCAAGCCAGTCGTTATTGCGACCATTTAGTGGTTTTGGAAAAAGGGTGCTTAATAGCGGAAGGCTCGCCTGATGAGGTGATGACCGAAACGATGCTCAGTAACGTATTTGATCTCAAAGCGAGCGTCTTTCGAGACCCTATTTCAAATACACCAATGTGTGTCGCGATGTAGTTATCTGCTCAGCACAACGAGATCACCAAGGTACAAAGAACAGAACACTGGCAAGGAAGCCACATTAGATTAGGTCGTCTAAACTTAAAGTTTGTATGTAGTCAAAGTAGAACAATTTGGGCTCTAAAGACGTTCTCGAAATAAATGCAAATTAGTGCTTTACCTCAACCTAACTTGAGGTATTAGGATATGCAACGTTGCTTACGAGAATACTTTAAGGAGAGAAGAATGATCCAACTTGAACATGTAAATCTAGTGGTAAAAGACATCCCAGAAATGCTGGTTTTCTATAAAGCGGCATTCCCTCATTGGTATGTTCGTGACGAGGGAAAAGGGGAGTGGTCGGGTAAGCCACGTAACTGGTTGCATTTCGGCGATGAGTACCAATACATCGCATTGAGTGATCACGGAGAGGGTGAGAACAGAGATTTGGCTGGGCATTCTGTTGGCCTCGCACACTTCGCTTATGTAACCAATAACATTGAAAGCGTCACTCAACGCCTTATTGATGCAGGTTTCCCGATTGCTAAGCCCGGTGCCGAAGAACCTTATCGCAAGAACGTCTACTTTGTGGATCCGGCTGGCTTTGAAATCGAGTTCGTTAAATATCTGAGTGATGATCCCAAACTTCGTAATGCGACAAGTTAGTAGAATGATAGTAGGGTAGAAAGTACTTAAAGGGCATTGTGGAATTTTCCGCAATGCCCTTTTTTAGATCAATTGACTAGCTGAGGGTTAGTTTGGTTGTCTACTTAGCTTTAAATGGCACCAATAGTTGTTTGCCAAACACATTGATTAGCGCGCCAGTTACGATTAGACCACCACCTAGGTAAGTCCAAACTGATGGGATTTCGTTGAAGATCCACACGCCTAACAGTGCCGAGAAGACAATCTGAACGTATGAGTAAGCCGAAGCTTTACCCGCGGCTTGTGTCTGCATCGCTTTGGTTAAACCGTATTGGCCTATTTGTGTGAAAATCCCGACTAGAACCAACATCATGGTTAGGAACAAACTAGGCCATACAAAGTCATTCCAGATAAGGGCTGTTGAGATTGGTAGAGCTACCAGTGGGAAGTAGAAGATGATGACTGAGCTGTCTTCCGTTTGGCTAAGCTTTCTCACAATCACATAAGCAATTGAGCTACCAAATGCGCCACATAACGCCACCATTATGCTAAATAGCGGTAACTCGCTGCTCGTGCCACTGCTCATGCTTGGCTGAACCATTACTAATAACCCTGCTAAGCAGAACGCAATGCAGATCATGGTCGATTTTTGGACGCGTTCTTTCAGAAATAGCACACCGAGCAATGCGGTAAATACGGGATGTACGTATTGTAGAATGGTCGCTTCTGCTAACGGTAGCGTGGTCACAGCGTAGTAAACACACATCAGTGCTGCGGTGCCAACTGCACCTCGAACAAACAACAAAGGTTTGTTATTTCCCCAGATCGAAATGCCTTTTCGTTTAACGTCGATATAACTGATGATCAAAGACACCAAAGCCCTTGCTGCAACAATTTCGAATACAGGTATGCCGTAGTTGCTGATGTATTTCACACACGCTGACATCAGTGCGAATCCAAAAGCAGAGAGGATCATGAACCTAACCCCTACAGGGATCATTGAAAAAGAGAAAGAAGGCATAAAAATATCAATCGGTTGAGGGAACAGGAATCATAACTTAGTTTAGAAGAGCCGACCAAAGTCTTTGTCCTGTTCTGGTCAACTTGATTCAATTAATTCTCATTTCAGATTACTTCGTTTTTTATCTCACATAAGATCGGTTATAGCTCAATTTTATAAAATCAACATCAACAGAAGGTGACGCTAATTCAACTCTGATTTATCGGTCGTTTTAATTGTCTTTCTTAGTCATATCATTCTCGTGAATTTATAATAAGAGATATGTTCTATGAAACCGTTCAATACCCTACTCATATCCACGCTCGCGCTTTGCTCTTTCAGTCCAGCTACTTATGCAGATACCATCTTGCACGCTTTCAACTGGAAGTATTCAGATGTGACAGCCAACGCCAATCAAATTGCTCAAGCCGGTTATAAGAAAGTACTGGTTGCTCCCGCAATGAAATCGAGCGGCAGCCAATGGTGGGCGCGTTACCAACCTCAAGATCTTCGCACCATTGATTCACCTCTCGGCAACAAACAAGATCTAACCGCAATGATTGCCGCTCTCAAAGGTGTGGGCGTCGATGTTTACGCCGATGTGGTGCTCAACCATATGGCAAACGAAAGCTGGAAGCGAAGTGACTTGGATTATCCGGGAGCCGAAGTACTAAACGATTATGCGAGCCGTTCAAGCTATTATGCTGACCAGACTCTGTTTGGCAATCTGGCTCAAGGTTTTGTATCCGCTAATGACTTCCATGCCGCGGGCTGTATTTCAGATTGGAACGATCCCGGTCATGTTCAATATTGGCGTTTGTGCGGGGCTGATGGCGATGTAGGTTTGCCTGATCTCGATCCAAATAACTGGGTAGTTTCGCAGCAGCGCTTATATCTGAAAGCGTTGAAGGATATGGGTATCAAAGGTTTCCGAATTGATGCCGTCAAACACATGAGCCAGTACCAAATCGACCAAGTGTTCACGCCTGAAATTACAGCGAACATTCATGTGTTTGGTGAAGTGATCACCAGTGGCGGGGCAGGGAACAGTGGCTATGAGTCATTCTTAGCGCCTTACCTGAATAATACTAATCACTCCGCGTATGATTTCCCGTTGTTTGCGTCGATTCGTTCGGCGTTCTCAATGGGCGGTGGCTTGAACCAACTGCATGATCCAAAAGCGTACGGCCAAGCACTCGATGACAATCGTTCGATCACCTTCGCGATCACACATGATATTCCAACCAACGACGGCTTCCGTTACCAAATTATGGATCCACAAGATGAGCAGCTTGCTTACGCTTATATCCTTGGGAAAGATGGCGGCACGCCGCTGATCTACAGTGATGATCTTCCGGATTCAGAAGACAAAGATAATGGTCGTTGGGGCAATGTTTGGAATAGCTCGAATATGAAGAATATGCTTAGTTTCCATAACGCGATGCAAGGTAAGTCGATGACGATAATTTCGAGCGACCAATGTACTTTGCTGTTTAAGCGTGGCAAAGAAGGCGTTGTTGGAATTAACAAGTGTGGCGAAACGCGTGGCGTGACGGTTGATACCTACCAACATGAGTTCAATTGGCATGTTCAATACAAAGACGTATTAAGCAGCGCGACAGAAACCATTTTTTCTCGCTACCATACGTTCAATCTACCACCGCGCAGTGCACGTATGTTTAAGCTTTAATGCTTATTCTCTAGAGCGAACACCACTGGTAAAAAGCATAAGCCGCAGTAAGTTCTGCGGCTTATTTGTATCTAAGCTTAAGGCTTATCGTTACTGTTGATCGCTAATAACACCAAACCAATGATTCTGATGAGACAGTGCTTTCAGTAACTCGATCTCTTTTTCTGTCTCTTCTCTAAGCCATTCAATAAGGTCGTTGATGATATGCGTGTGACTACGCTGGTGAATGAAGTAAGTCCAAGCACTGTGTTGGATCTTTGCATTCTTAGGGCAGTACAAGAAGCCTCGTTGGAGATCTTGTTGAACTAACAACAGATCTGTGACCGTCACCCCCTCACCGGATAAACAGGCACTGAGTGCCATATCTAAAGATAAGAAGCTGGTATTTCTGACGGGTTTCTTCGGTGGGGATTCAACATCAGCTAGCCATACTTTCCAATCATGGTGATCTAAGGTCGGGTGCAGCCTTGGTAAGGTTAAGATTGAATCGAGGTCGGTGTCTTTAGTGGTTAAGCTAGTAGAACAGACCGGCGCCATGAACTCTTCTCGCAAGAAGGTGATGTCTGGTGCCTTGTCATAGCGTTTTTTGAAGCGCGTGTGGAAGATCAGTAGGTCATATTCGCTGCTGTTGATTGATTCGTCTTCCTCAATCACAGGAACTATGACGATCTCATATTCCTGATAACGCTCGTTTAATTCTCTGACTTTAGAGATCAATACCCGCGTTGCGAAACTCAAGGTTGCTTTGATCACGATACGTTTCTGCTTCGGCTCACTCCAAGAGGCGATAACAGCTTCGATATTGCCGTAGCTTTCTCGCAAAGCGACATACAAATCATGACCTTGTACCGTTAATTCTATGGCTCGATGCTTACGAATAACCAGTGATGCGTTTAGCTCATCTTCAAGCTGTTTGATCTGTCGGCTAATCGCACTTTGCGTTACATGCAGCTCTTCGGCAGCCAGAGTAAAGCTCATCAGCCTAGCGGCAGCTTCGAAAGCTTTTAAGCCATTATGTGACGATGGCAAGCTAGGATATGGGGTCATAATTCGTTCGCATGAGTTTATGGAATGTTAGGGTCGCAAATTTATCAATTGAACGCTAGCCCCATCGATCGTATTTTGGGCGAAATTAACTGAGGCGCTCATGAAAAAAATACTCACTCTTGCATTCCCTTTGATCATTTCACAGCTGATATCCATGGCGTTAGTCCTTACTGATGTTTGGATGATGTCGCGTATCAGTGTGTCAGCCCTTGCGGCTGGTGGCTTAGGTGCCTCTATTTACTTCTTCATCTTTATTATTGCGAGCAGCACCGTCGGTTGTGTCGCAAACCTGATCGCAATTGCTTATGGTCAGCGTGTCGCACGCCCAGAGTTTGGTAATACTCAAATTAGATTGGCCGTGAAAGGCGCAACCATGTTGGCGTTCGTACTCAGTGTGACCTTAATGGCTAGCTTCTGGTTTGCTCCGCTGGTATTAGAAGCAGCCAAACAGCCGCCAGAAGTGATCACTTTAGCCATGGAATATGTCCATGCCTTGAAATGGGTGATGTTGCCTTCGCTTATCTTGTTGGTGCTGCGTGGCTTAACCAGTGCGTTTGGTAATGTGCGTTCGATTCTGGTGATGTCGATAATCACAGTGATTCTGAATGTGCCCGTGAGCTACTTCCTCACGTTCCAGCTCGATATGGGATTAACAGGCTTAGGCTTAGGCACGGCTATCGCAGCATTCATCGTGATGGTTGGATACACAGTGTGGGTGTTTAAACGTGACGAGTTCAAACAGTTCGCACCTTGGCTAAATACCGAAGAGTACTCCATCAAGCTGATGAGCCCTTTGTTGCTAATGGGTTTACCTATCGGCTTAGCGGCGTTACTTGAGCATGGCTTGATATACGGCGGCACCTTAATGGCGGGCACGATCAGTATTGCTTCGTTAGCCTTGCACCAAATCCTGCTGCAATGCCTAAGCTTTACTTGGAACTTCAACTTCGGTTTCTCGCAAGCTGCCGCAATTTTAGTAGGTCGTGATTATGGCGCAGGCAACTACGAAGGCATCAAAAGAACCTCAATTCAAAGCTTTATATTGGTGTCGGTATTGAGTGTGGCCTTGTCTGCTGTGTTCATCATATGGCCTGAAATGATTGCCTCTATCTTCAAATTAGATGACGGCACTGGTGCAATGACATCGCTATTGGCTTCTGTTATCTGGGTAGTGGCGTTGTGCTTTATTGTTGATGCTTGGCAACTACTGGCGATTAACCTGCTAAGAGGGATGAAGATTGTCTCTATGCCAACCGTGATGACTGCCATCGGTTACTGGGTATTTGGTCTACCTGCAGCTTGGTATTTGATGCCAAAATTCGAATTGGCAGGGATCTGGGGTGGAATCGGCGTTGGTTTAGGCGTGACAGGTATTCTATTGCTGATCCATTTGATGGTCGTTCTAAACAAGAGCAGTAAGACACCAGACTTAGATTGTTCAGCTTACTCTTAATTAAGTTAGTTGATAACGAAAAAGCCGCAGTCATCAATGACTGCGGCTTTTGTTTATCTAAATTGATCCTTGGGGGAATGAATCAATATCAGGATGTAGGGAGTACCTATTGGTTATAAGGTAGCTTTATTGCCAGACTACTTTCCACCAGAGAGCACTGATTTCATCATGGTTTTGAATTGCTCTTTTTGCTCTTCAGTCAACACGTTATAAATGTTGTTCTTAAGACGCATTTCTTGCATTACCATCGACTTCTCGGTTGCTTGAACCGTGTCGATGACATTTTCCATTTCAGCTTCATCGAATTCTGGCTGAGTTACTAGGGAGAGCTGTTTCTTCTTAAGCTCTATCGCTTTATCCATATCAATCTCTGTTCGATCGGATTGATAATCTTCAATAAGAGAGAACACTTCCGCTTGTTGCTCTTCGGTTAGATTCAAAGAAGCAATGACCATTTGCAGTGGGCTAAGCGCTGGCTGCGGCGGTTGTTGTGGTGTTGAAGCACTCACAAACGGAGCGGTAACGAGTAAAGCTGAAGCAGTTAATACACAAAGCGACTTTTTCAGTGATTTCATTGAGTTTCTCCTGTTAGTGGAAACATGAGTATAGGTGAGTAAGCTGAACTCGATATGAACATGTCGTTCAGTTAAATTTGCTGAGTTCATTGCGTTCATTTAGTTACCTTTATCTAAGCACGGCACGACTTAGACCTTGGTCTTACAGAAACCGAGCTAAAAGGTGACTAGAATGATTTGAGTTGCTCACCGTTTTATCAAGGAATACACAAATGGAAGTTGGATTGTTCTGGGCTGAAAAAGGAATGCTAGTGCTTGGCGCACTGTTTGTTTTGACGAGCATGATGCAGTACGGAAGACGCAGTAGCGATTGGAAAGGCGTAATTACGATGTTCTACAAGCGTATCCCAATGAACATAGCCGAATACAAATGGTATCGTTTGGGTATCGCTTTGCTGGTATTTGCTGTGATCATACGTTTCGCATTACTGATTCTATGGCCTTCATATCAGTTCTAGTTCTTCATACTATCTCTCTTATCATGGGTACATAAAGCCGATAAATGAATGAGTAAACCGAGCCTTAATAAACCCGCTTATTAAGGCTACTATTATATAAAATAGTGCTATTACTCAACAGGAAGGAGTGGCTATTACCTTTGTAGCATATTGTTTTTCATGAAGAATAATACGAAATAATAGCTTACCCACTTGTTTCATCATTCTTACTAATAATCTGCACATAAATCCATTCACCCCGTACCTGATACCATAATGTTCTGTTACACTCGTTCGAATTAGCTTAAATTTGTTAGTGGTGCATTTATGTCGTTCCCAGTTCTTATATGTGATGATTCTGCATTAGCAAGGAAGCAGATGGCTCGGTCACTGCCTAGTTCTCTAAATGCAGATATAACTTTTGCTGTTCATGGGCTCAATGCACTTGAAGAGCTCGCTCAAAACC
Source organism: Vibrio sp. 10N.286.51.C3 (assembly GCF_003050065.1). NCBI lineage: Bacteria > Pseudomonadati > Pseudomonadota > Gammaproteobacteria > Vibrionales > Vibrionaceae > Vibrio > Vibrio sp. 10N.286.51.C3. Next base: position 331,797 of record NZ_PIGC01000001.1, read on the forward strand.
AATTCAAACTGATGTTCCTCGACCTCACCATGCCGGAATTAGATGGCTATGGCACATTGGAAGAGATGCAACGTTTAGGTGACACCACGCCTGTTGTCGTTGTTTCTGGTGACATACAACCAAAAGCACAACAGAAGGTGATGGATCTTGGCGCCAAAGCGTTTTTGCAAAAGCCGATCGATAAAGAAGCGCTCAAAGCTATTTTGCGCGAGCATGTCGAGCCGCCAAAACAACCTCAAATCATTACTCCAACCGCTTTAGAACTGCCAATACTTCGCAGACGTGATATCTATATGGAAGTCGCGAACGTAGCGATAGGCCGTGCAGCCGATGCATTGGCGCGCCACTTTAATGTATTTGTTCACCTACCGCTGCCGAACGTCAACATCTTCGAAGTGAGTGAATTGCACATGGCACTTCGTGACCTAGCCGACAACGACCAAGTATCGGGTGTTTGCCAAGGCTTCAGCGGAGAAGGGATTGCAGGTGAAGCACTAGTTTTGTTGAGTGATTCCAGTGTGAGCGATCTTAAGAAGCTCATGAAGGTGCCAACCGAAAGCGAACAGCTTGAAGAGTTAGAACTACTGATGGATGTGTCGAATATTCTCGTTGGCTCATTCTTGAATGGACTAGGGGAGCAATCAGAAGTTCGTTTCTTCCAGAGTTCTCCTGTGTTGCTAGGTCAACACATCTCGATTGATTCGGTCATCGAAAATACCAGTGGTTCGTTTAAGAAGACCATGACCTTCGAAGTAAGCTATAACATTGATGGCACTTCTATCCGTTGTGACCTTCTATTTATGTTCGTTGATGAGTCTCTGCCTCTTCTAGACAACAAATTGGCCTATCTAATGGAGGAGTTTTAATATGCTGAATCTTCCTGCTGAATTTGAACAGTTCCACTGGATGGTCGACATGGTTCAAAACGTCGATATGGGGCTGGTGGTCATTAACCGTGATTTTCAGGTACAAGTCTGGAATGGTTTCATGACACACCACAGTGGCAAGCAATCGCATGATGCTATTGGTAAGTCGATCTTTGAGTTATTCCCTGAAATCCCAGAAGAGTGGTTTAGGCTGAAAACCAAGCCAGTCTATGACTTAGGCTGTCGCAGCTTCATTACATGGCAACAAAGGCCTTATCTGTTTAAGTGTCGTAACGTTAGACCAGTAACCCAACAAGCTGATTTCATGTATCAGAACGTCACGCTAAATCCGATGCGCTCGCCAACAGGCCAAGTGACCTCATTGTTCTTGTCTATTCAAGATGCGACTGCAGAAGCGTTAGTCTCTCAAAAGAACTAGCACTGAACCTAAAGAGTGAATAAAAATGGCTAAGGTTAACCACCTTAGCCATTTTTTTGCTTTTTATTCTTCAATTGACCTTAGAGGCTTCGATCTCTTTCATCTACTCACTCTAAATTTTCAATGTTTACTCTGCTTTTCGCTCAGCGAACTTTCTTTTTTCGAACCTTCTTCCTCAAGAATCTAGATTGAATGAACTACCAGACGCCAAAGAAGCATGATTTTGGTTGTTGGTGGTTTATAAAGTTTGGCTTTTTAGGGGGCTTTTAATAGAGGCTGGGATTTGGATTGTCGAAATCAAATGAAGCTTGCCTTCAAAATCGAGTGCATTGAAGCGTGTTTCTCTTAGGTGAGGTTAACCAGCAACACGATGAGTTTGCCTAATTTGGACGAAAACAGAAATAATTTGGAAAAAATCGAATTTATTTAAGAAAAAAGGCATTTTTTTGTTGGAGAAAAGTGTGATTTTTATGTGATCTCGAGGCACTTTCTTCACATATTTGCTTAATGAAGGCGATATTGTGTGAAAGAGAGAGGAAAACGATTGCGCAATAAACCGACAACGTTTGCGTGATTGGTTCGCTAAGTTATTAATTAGTAAGAATTTAGTAAGAAGGTCGAGCTAGGGAGGTTTTACCAGATATGGAATCTTTGAGAGGATAACACAAAAAAAAGTGAAATATCAGACTTGCTGTTACTAAATCACGACCTATAATGCTGAAAACCGGAGCGTCTGCCAACGCTCCGGTTTTTTTGTGTCCGAAGAAAAGTAAACTCGTCTGCCAACGGTTTTACTACGCATTTCGCGAGAGACACATAATTTTATGAATCAAGGAAAACACTATGCGTATCGAACAAGAACTTAAGTTAGGTTTCAAAGATGTACTCTTCCGTCCGAAGCGTTCTACCCTTAAAAGCCGTTCTCAAGTTGAATTAACCCGCGATTTTACATTCAAGCATAGCGGTCGTCAATGGTCTGGTACTCCAGTAATTGCAGCGAACATGGATTCGGTAGCAAGCTTTGAAATGGCAGCTGCTCTAGCAGAGCACGGTGTTATGACGGCAGTACACAAGCACTACACAGTAGAGCAGTGGGCTGAGTTTGCTAAAACAGCAGACAAGAAAACACTGAACAACGTATTTGTATCAACAGGTACATCTGAAGCTGAGTTTGAGAAGACTAAGCAAATCATGGCGCTTAGCGAAGACTTCGTATTTATCTGTATTGATATCGCTAACGGCTACTCAGAGCACCTAGTTGAGTACGTACAAAAAGTACGTGCAGAATTCCCGAACAAAGTTATCTCTGCGGGTAACGTTGTAACGGGTGACATGGTTGAAGAGCTAATCTTAGCGGGTGCAGACATTGTTAAGGTTGGTATCGGCCCTGGTTCTGTTTGTACTACTCGTGTTAAAACAGGTGTAGGTTACCCTCAACTTTCTGCAATCATCGAGTGTGGCGACGCAGCACACGGCCTTGGCGGCATGATCATTGGTGACGGTGGCTGTTCATGTGCGGGTGACGTATCTAAAGCGTTTGGCGGCGGTGCTGACTTCGTAATGCTAGGCGGCATGCTAGCAGGTCACTCTGAGTCGGGCGGTGAAGTAGTAGAGCAAGACGGTAAGCAATACATGAAGTTCTACGGCATGTCTTCACAGTCGGCTATGGACAAGCACTCAGGTGGTGTTGCTAAGTACCGTGCTGCGGAAGGTAAAACTGTTTTACTTCCATACCGTGGTTCAGTTCACAACACTATCTCTGACATCCTCGGTGGTGTACGTTCAACTTGTACATACGTAGGCGCAGCGAAGCTTAAAGAGCTAACTAAGCGTACGACTTTCATCCGTGTACAAGAGCAAGAGAATAACGTATTCGGTAAAGAGTAATCTGAACGAGTTCGAATAGTTTGAAAATCAAGAGCCGCTTTTTAGCGGCTCTTTTTTTTTGAAATCGTTAATTCGCGACAAAGTGGTGGAAGAAAGTTTTTGATAGTGTGGACAGCATGTTGGGTGGGTGCGAAGTGAGCCTATCTCACTAGCTCTTGGCGCTGATCGGATGCAAGAGCTTTAATCATTTCAAAAACTAACTGAGAAGTAGTTTTGTCCGATGGACTAAGAGTATGAGTGAAGGCTAGGTTCATTACGAAGGAATGGCCACATTCGGGGCAAACTACTCTTATATCACACCATAGACTTATCGGAATGATAAGCCCACGGTACTAAATTGTGGTGATGATTTACACAGTTTTATCATTTTAGAGACATCTTTTTCTATTAGTAAATGGGCGTACTTACCTAGATGAACCATAGCTGTCGGACTATGTAGAAAAATTCTGTATTTTGTGAAGTGATCAATCATCAGCGAAAGTAAGGTATTGATCGTATTGCATATCAGTGTGTATTCTCCCTGTATAAGATTACTAGATAGAAAAATTCTGTATGTAAATGCAGAATTTTTTGTCTAATAAAGCTGTTAGCAGGAGAGAAGGAATATTTGATGTCAGTTGAAGAAGTGGTTAGAGGTTTTATTGAGGAAGTAAGGTCGGGGAAACAGCTAGATTTAGTTAACAAGTATCTAGCCCAAGTAGTTGTCGCTCATCAAATTGTATCTGGAGTCTCACAAGCAATTGAAAGAACTCCTGAAAACTATCGTGAACACGTCGAAGAGTTTCTAGAGGCTTACGGTAATTTTGACCTCAAAGTAGAAGAGTTTTTAGTTCAAGGAGCGAAGGTCTACGTACGTTGGCGTCAAGAAGGTCGCCATGAGGGAGTCATTTATGGTTATGAGCCTACAGGTTTAGAACTTTCTACAGTAGGAAGCGCAGTGTACCGAGTCAGTGAAAACCAAATAGCGGAATATTGGATTCAGCAAGAGAATCAAGGTTTAAGAGGGCAGTTGGAAGAAAACCTTAAGAAATTCAGCTAACAAGTATTTAAGAGTGATTCGTAACGCTTGGCGTTGTTTTTCCCTTAATAGAAGATAAGTTTTATATGAGGAAATATGATGAATTTTGAAAATTGGTTAGCGTTTTGCTCAATTGCATTTATTGCAGCAGCAATTCCTGGTCCTGCGATATTGCTAATATCAACGCATAGTCTAGAGTTCGGGGCTCTACGTGCTCTTATTACCGCAGCGGGTAATGTGACTGGACTTTTTATTATGTCTACTTGCTCTATATTGGGATTAAGCGCGCTAGTGATTGTTTCTTCAACAGCTTTTTCGATCATAAAAGTAGTTGGGGCGTTATATCTTTTGTATATGGGAATAAAGCTATGGCGTAGTGGTGTAAACCTAAAGACAGCCGACAGCATATACCAAACAAAATTTAGTGCTTGGAGCCTTTATTCTCAAGGACTTCTGGTTTCATTAACAAACCCAAAAGCTATTATATTTACATCTGCACTTTTTCCACAGTTCATTAATACTTCAGAGCCTTTATTTATTCAATTTTTAATATTAGTTATTACTCTAATGATGTGTTCATTTTTATGTTTGCTTTCATATTCTCTTTTAAGTCAAAAGCTAAAAACTGGGACTAAAAAATTTGTATCAGGGAGCATTATTGGAAAGGTGTTTGGAACTACATTTATCAGTGCTGGTGCAGCTTTGGCAATTTCAACTCAGAGATAATTGAGAATTAGTACAAGTTTGAAGTGCTACTATCTCAGATAGCCACCCTTGCGGTGGCTTTTTTGTGCCTGTTAGATAGCCTGAAAGCTACGTGCTAGATGATGAAATTTCTATGATTAGAACGTTGAATAAAGGGATAAAAACAGAAACTAATCCCTAATAGAATTGATTTGTTAAGCTACTTAGTAACTCGATTGTTATTAGTTGGGCGGTTTTTTTAGGTGAGGGGTTCAATTTATACATTTGGGGATAATCTTCATCGGAAAAAGTGACCATAGCCAGTGAGCTTTCTGTATGGCTTAGAGCTAATTTTTATAAAATCATAGTGTTAACTCTGAAGTTACGTTCGATTATTTCCGCCTGCGCGCTACTCAGTTGTAGCTAAGCCTTGGCTAATGAGCCTAAAACAGTTGCCTATGAGTCAAACAAACCAGGAACCCTCATGGTTCTAGAGGATGAGTTGTTTGTAGTCGTCAATGGTCCACTCATTCGAAATTCAGACTATTGGTAAAACTTCTTAAATGGCAATATTCAATTCTGCACGACTCACGTAATTGATATGAGTGGCCTTCTTGCTAGTTATAAATACTTCGATCAGGACATCAGTAGTTGGGAGACTTCCCGTGTCACCAACATGAATCGCATGTTCTTCGGTGTTAAGCGCTTTGACCGTAAGCGCTCCATAAACCTCGCATTCTAATCGCCTAACACGAATAATAAGATCAAGTCACCAACCATGAGGAGATTTGAAATGGAAAAACGGTACACTAATCAAGAATGGCAAACGCTTATCGAGCAATCTGAATCGAGTTCATTGTCAACACTCGCATTTTGTAAGCTCAATGAACTCAATATCCAGAAAGGTATCGCCTTCACGTAGGTGCATTAGATAGCGATATATCGGAGCGTCCCTTAATCTCATTAGTGTCCTACAAAGCGGTTAGAGGACTAAGTTTGTTCTCCCATCTCGTTACTGAGGTTAACAAGGATACGTTGTTCAAAGGAGGCTTGAAGTGGCCAGTTTAGTCTGGCCACTTACGGATGAGTCACTTTTATGTTTATTCAGCTTTAATACCGAAGTAACTATCTTGAAGTAAATATGGGGTACACATTGCCGGAGCTTGCATTGGTTGGTTCATAGATTGGAAATTGATCGTACGGTTAAGTGGATCGTCTTTAGGTTTTGAGACTAATGGTATAAACCCAATATTTGTCGTGTCATCGAACAGGTTATGGTAGATGTTTGTGTAGGTACTTTTGTTATCGGATTCATAATAAAAGAATGCATCTTCTTCTGAACGTGAGAATGTAACGTTTTCTAGAGTTAGCCCGTTGATGTCAGAGTCAGCTATCTTATCTACTATGCTGGTTTTCCCATTATCCCCAGTAGGCTCACCGATAACTGTTATATCAGCTAGTGTAACGTTCGTTAAGGTTGACCTGGATACATTCCCACTAAGCAGAGATAGCGGCGATGACGAATGGCGGCTTACAAATGCATTCAAAAGCTCTAGGTTGTTAATACTAGATCGAGAAATACGTGAAGAGACTAAATCTCTAACAACTGCCAATTTTACCCCCACAAGATCAATTGAGACATCGGTAAGCTCTTTGTTATCAAGTGAATAAAACAGCTGGTTGAATGGTGCACCTGTGGTTTCTATGTCTATGAATTTGACGTTTCGCCAATGATCATCGATGTCAAACAAGTGATCAAAGCTGTTTTCATTATGGATAGAAGTGTTTTTAAATGTGATGTTATTTAAATTTGCCTTGGTTAATTTATATCCTCTTTCACTTTGGAAATTCAGGTTCGTGATGGTATGGCCATTACCATTGATTACTCCCGATAGGCTCTCAACTAAGGTCGGAGAACTTGTACAATCTAGATTACCTACAATATCGATGTACAGTGGACTGTTTTTTTCATTGTATATGTTCACCAGCTGATCACAACTAGCTACAGAATAGTAGCTTTGTGCAAATAACGTTGGTGAAAAGAGGACTGGTATAGAGGCAGTTAAGAGTGGTAATAAACGTCGCATGCAAATGATTCCTTCAGTTTTTTGTGGGGCATGCGAAGTTAGTTAGTCTTCCGTATGTATGCAATACAGTTATATAAATTAAGTTGCATATATCACAAATATGAATGAATTCTCGATTCAGGTGTTCGGTGTCTAATCATGGACGCTGAACCTGAATGAGATTAGACACGATTAGTAATAACGAATACTAATCGTAGACTATCAAATCTGTCTGGATCAGTTTGCTAACAAGCTTTCCTTCACTCCGATTTCACAGCCTATGAACGTCGATTGGGCGAGCTGAACATGCAAGTAATAACGTTCCGGTTGGTTCATTGCTTGTTGGAACGTTGTAATACATCTATCTAAACGCTGTGAATTCTCGTAAGGGTTTTCTCGCCACTCAATACGAATTCTCTGCTGCGTGTGCTTTTCTATTCCACTAAGGCTATGTTGCTCACCGCCTAACTTGAAAGCGGTGACTTGTTCAAATAAGAATAAGTCGCTGGCTGAGGCTGTGTTGAACGAGAGTAGTGCTAATAATGCGAGTTTGCTTTTCATTTGGAGTGGCTCTTTAAGATAGGTTGAAATCACGTAGGTTATAGATTTTATCTTTCACTTATGGTGTGAAATTTTCGGTTAGCTACTAATAACTTTGAGATATAAGGTATTTGAAAGTGATGTTAATAATAACATTGTGTAATTTCTTATTTAGTACAGGAAGCGAATGTAATCGTTTTTTTATTTTTATCAATATTTTATTTTATGATCCAATTTTTAATTTAAATTAATTAGAATGTGAAAGAGATAAATAGAGGTTTATATCTACAGTTGTAACTTTAGTTAATGCTATCAATAGTTAATTATAACTTATAGTGTTTTGTATATTTATTGTTTTAATTGTATTTTATTATGCTTATATAGTTGATTGTAATCACAGATGAGTTTTTTATTGATTATTTTACTGTTTATACGGTTGAATTTTTTATCAGGATAAAAGATATTCTCGCCAAAAATAAAGGAAGTAAATAATGAAAAATATCGCACCATTAACAATGTTATTATTATCAGCGAACGCTGCGAGTGAAACATACACGGTTAGTCCAAATTTAAAACATGGTCTCCCTACACTGACTGAAGAACCCGATCTGTATCAAGCTCCTAGCTTTGATTTTTTCGATTTTAGTGAGGGATATTTGACAAAGAGGGCTGAAGCCAGTGCCTTATTGCCAATAGCGCTAAATAGCATAGATAGTGTGTGTATCAACACTACGTTTAGTGAGATAGATGGAGAGGCGCGTTATCCACAATCTGGTGTTTTGGTTTACACGTATGCGATAAACACTCAAGGTGAAAAAACGCACAATACCACTATTGGCGACAGAGTGCCGTTGGCAGAAGTTTCACAGCATTGCCTGGACGAATCATCGTGGGTTTACAAGAATTGGTTGGTTGACAAACGTATCAACTTTACGCCTTACAGTTCAGTATTCGCGTTGATTGAAAACGTCGATGTCGTGGTTGAAGGGGAGCTATCTTTGTCTCAAGATCCCGTTGAGTTTGTTGAGCAGTATTTTGATTTCATCACTAAGGTCGGTTTTAACCAGTCTGCAAGTTTTTATCATACGGATGTCATTAGAGACCTCAAATCCATCATTATGGAAGGTCTTCAAAACGAAAATCAGAATGTTCTTGATATTGCGAATATTGCCTTTGGTTCTGGAGTTACCAGAGAAGATATCGCGATTATGGATGATAAAGTCTTTATGAATACTTTCTTGAATATTCGGAAGGTTGCTCAAGGCTCCAATGTTGCTCAATTATCTTCGTTCAGTGTAATTAATGACTTTGATTACCAAGGTCAAAAGTATATTACGGTTGAGAAAAAAGAGCAGTTCGGCGACCGAATCACTACTCAATATGAAATTATTACGCTTAAAAGCGATGGCGAATATTGGATGCTTAATATGTCTGGTGACATGAAAAGCCTTCTTGGTATGTAAGTGCTTTTACTTTTCAGTTCGTGAATTTTTTAAAAAATACTAATATATAAAGGAAAGTAGCAATGAATGCACGAGTCTTATTGACGTCTTTAATTTCATTTATATCACTTCAAGCTTCTGCTTATGAGATGTCATATATAGCTCCTAAAGCACTGCTCCCTGGTGAAGATGTTCAGCAGTTCGAATTAGCCGATTTAAATGGTAACGGTAGGCCAGAGATCGTATTTCTTAACTCTAATGGTGAACTAAAGTACGCGGTTCAAGGTTTTGAAATTAATCAAACTACGTTTTCATTTTTAGAAAGTAAGTCATGGAAGATTGATTCTTACCCAGACGCGGTATTAACATTTAGCGGCGGTCGTTATTACCGATTGAGTGTTGACGGTCGTACTCGAGCGTCAGCCTCAATCTTACTAACTGATGGCACATTTAAGAGTTTGTACTACTCCGAGTTTGCTTCACGATTGTTGATTGACTTTGTTTCTGAGAATGAGATAAGCGGTAAGATCAAAGACCCATATTTAACGGGTTCTGGAGAGATTAACTTTGTGGCGAGACCTGAATAGTAAGCTCATGCAGCGTATATGAATTGAACAACAAAAGAGCGGCATGTTAGCCGCTCTTTTGTTGTTTGAGTTGTACTCGTTTAACTTAGAGATTGCGTACAGCTTGTTTATTTTGCGCGTAGTTATTTTATGTTTAGTTATTTCGCATAATTCGAAGGAAACAGTGCTCGTTTCGCTTCTTCATCACGTTCGGTTTTAAATTCAACGTCTTTGCCGGTTTCACGGGCGCGAATTGCAGCTGGGCGAGTGTTGATGGCGTTAAACCAGCGCTTCAAGTTCGGGTAAGGTTCTAAGCCTTCTTCACCAAGCACAACCGGTGCTTTATCAATCCAACCCCATGCCGCGACATCGACGATGGTGTACTCATTTCCGACGAAAAACTCACGACCTTCCATATGTTTCTCTAACACTTCGTAGTGACGTTGTGCTTCGCGTAGATAACGATTTACCGCGTAATCTAAGCCTGCTGGCGCAGCATGACGGAAGTGTACTGATTGGCCAGAGTATGGACCAAGTCCGCTGGCGATAAACATCATCCAAGATAATAGTTCAGCTCGGTCTTCTGGCTGGCCGGCTAGCTTGCCTGTGTTCTCAGATAGGTACAAAAGGATGGCATTAGAATCGAACACGCGTTGCCCATCGTCTTCAATGGCTGGTGTTTTACCGTTAGGGTTAATCAAACGATATTCCGGAGTGTGCTGCTCACCCTTTAAGGTATCAACAGGAAAGAGTTCAAAATCTAGACCTGTCTCTTCTAGAAACAGAGCGATCTTCATTGGGTTGGGTGTTTGGTGAAAATAGAACTTAAGCATGGGGTAACTCCTTGTATTGGTGATTCATTAAAGCACCGCTTGAACGATCGTTCAATAATTGATTTTGAATTATTTGAAAATCTGTTGATTCGTATTCCAAGTCTATGTGTTTAAAACTTCGTTATTTGAGTGAGGATTACCATCGAACAATTCGGTGTGTTGGATTTTAAGTTGTTGAAAAAATGAGCTTTAAGTTGCTGTTTGGCGTGTTGTTTTCTGCGGAGTTCGGGTTTGTGATGGGTGGTTTTCGGTGGAATAGGGCGTATTAAATCCGCAGTCAGATATTCCAACAAAAACGTTGAGCACTGGTTCAAACCAGAATTATCTGGATACACAGGCTTATTGGTAAGTTAAAAATCGTGATCTGTTGCCACACCTTATGCAACAAATGAATATTAACCTCGGAGATTCTGGTGTGGTTCACAGTTTTTTAATCTTAGGGACTTACATTGGTGAGCAAATCTGATGTGAACACTTAACGACACAGGATCTTTCCATGAAAAAGAACATTATCGCCCTAGCTCTTGGTGGCATGCTCGCTTTTGGCGCAACACCTTATTCTTTTGCTGCTAACGATGGCGCAGTACAGGCTTCAGCGGATTACGCGCAGTTGGTGACTAAGCGACAAGTTGTCGACCAATTACTTCTTGATGCGTTGCAGGCGTTTAAGTCTCCGGCAAGAATTTCACACGCGGGCTTCACGGCTAAAATGCCAAGCAACATGGAAATTGTGACTAACCGATTGTTAGAAGCGTACCAGCTAGAACCTTACCGTACTGATTTGTTGATCTCGGCAGCGAACGCTCAGATCTACAACAAGAATGCGGAGCGCGCTATTGAGTTGTTTGAACAAGCACTGACGGTTGCGCCAGACGATGTTGATCTTCACGCGTACCTTGCGGTTTGGCAGCGTTTTGAAGGCAATGATAGTGAATCCAACAAGCACATGGAGAAACTGGAAAGCCTGAACAAGGGCAAAGCAGAAGACATCAAACGTATTTTTGCAACGGTCGACCGCGTGTTAGAAACACCGCTGAAAGAGTCTGCAGATAAGGGGCTGTTGAGCGACCACGGTGCCATAGTCACTTTGGGCTACGCACTTAACCCTGATGGTTCTATGCATCAAATCTTGATCGAACGTCTTGAGACAACGTTGGCGATGTCTAAAGCGAACCCAGATGCGATGATCGTGTTAACGGGTGGCGTGCCGAAGAACCATAAGACTGAAGGCAAGTTAATGGCGGATTGGCTTATCTCAAAAGGGGTAAGTAAAGATCGCATCATTGAAGAGAACTACGCGACCAGCACGGTAGGGAATGCTTTATTCAGTAGCTATGCGCTTGCTCGTCATGATATTAAGCACGCGACCATTATCAGCTCGGCAAGCCATGTTCGTCGTGGTCAAACTCTGTTTGAAATCGCGAGCTGGCAAACGGGTCCTCAAGGTATCACCTTCGATACGGTTTCTTACCCAGACAAGCCGCTAGAAGATCTTAAGAAAGCGAGCAGTGGTGAGCTTCTAGGCATCTACCGTGACGCACTGAGAACGTATGGTATGTGGAGCTACCGCTCTTACCCATTAGAGTCTCGCTAGGCTTAGGGTTATTTCATAGTAGGCAAAGTATAAGTTGCTAGTACAATCGAGCACAGCTAGATGGTATGCTGTGCTCCTACTTAATTTAGTGTTTCAAAGGCAAAAAAATGAACCCGATTTTAGCAATGTTGAAAGAGAACAATATTAGCGACGAGCAGATCAGCGAGCTATTCAAGACGTTGACCGAGAACCCTCTTGCAGCAATGGCGACGATCAGCCAACTTGGTTTACCTCAAGACAAACTTCAAATGCTGATGGGTCAGGTAATGCAAAACCCTGCGCTAATCAAAGAAGCAGTTGAAGAGCTTGGCCTAGATTTTTCTAAGGTTGAAGCGGCTAAAGAGCAACTTCAAAAATAAGTGAATTTGAATGAGCTAATATCGAATTAGCTTTATCCACATTCAATAAAAAGGTCGTTTAAGTTCAGCAACAGGCTGTCTTAACGGCCTTTTTTGATCTTGGGGGCGATTTTTGACTTTGATTTGATTGCTTTCAATCATCCTCTCAGCCCCTATACATGCCGACTATTCCAATACAATTGACAGCAACCTTGCCAAATATGTGCGACTACTGACATTTTACTTACTAGACTTAATTAACCTATGTGCGACCTGAGATGTGCACCTTGATGAACAGAGTTTTTGGATGAAGACAGCCCTAAATAATAGGGCTAGCCGATTTGGGCCATAAGCGCGGTTTGTCTATGAGTCACATTAAGGAAAAGAATAAGAGGGCAACAAACTACGCCCTTTATTGAGCAGTGATTTATAGGAAATTAGTTATGAAGTATTTAAAGGAAACCGCTTTAGCGAGCCTTGTGCTGGCTGGGCTTGTTGGTTGTGGCGGTGATTCAGGTTCATCAAGCAGCACGACACCCATTACCTTAAGCGTGAGTGATGCGCCCATTGATGATGTTAAAGACGTCACCGTGACATTTAGCAAGGTCGCTTTACTTCCTCAAGGGGGAGGTTCGCCTCTGATTTATGATGTGTATAAAACGGACGAAAACGGTAACTACGTTGATGAAAATGGCGATCCATTACCTGATGGCGCAGATCCTATTCCGTTAAGTGTTAATTTGTTGGATTACCAAGGCAGCGATGCGCTTCCTTTGATTGAAAATGAGGTAGTTCCAGTAGGTAGCTATAAGTTGTGTGTGTTCGCGAATGATGGTGATCATCCAACAGATCCATCTTACGTGATAGAAAATGATGATACGAATCGTGAGTTAACGGTGAAAGGTAATGGCGCGTGCCCGCAAGGTGTAGGTAAAGAAGATAACGCTGGCGTACTGTACTTCAACAACTCTTTTAACGTGAACCAGCAAAGCAACGATTTTGTTGTCGAGTTCGATCTTCGACGTGGCCTAAAGAACAGTTCGACTTTCCCTGATTACACCATTCAAAGAACGTCTGTGAGCCTGATCAATACGGTTGAGACCGGAAATATTGAAGGCACTGTTGCTCTTTCTACTTATGACACTTGTAACGGTGGTGACACTACATTTGTTCAGTCGATCTACTTGTATGAAGGTAATGTTGAACAAGCTGACATGGCTCCAATTGGCGGCAGTGATGAAGTGAAACCGGTAACTTCAGCGTCAGTGACAATGAATGAAGCACAGACGAACTATGAGTTCTCACTGGGCTTCATTGACCCAGGTACTTACTCATTGGGTTATACCTGTACTGCGCAACATGACAGTGGTGAAGATAATGCTGATCCGGTTGCTGATGGTTTTGAAATCTATGATGTTCAAAACGGCGTGCAAGTAACGGTTGGTCAAGATAGCCAAGTGTCATTCTAAGCTTGATGTGAATGACGATTTTTAATAAAAACGGCCTCTTATTTAGAGGCCGTTTTTGATCATGTCACCTAGCTCGCATGAATTTGATGAGTATTGAGTGTGACTCTAGGGAAGTGATAATGTAACTTTGTGTCTCTTACTTTAACCTAGCGAAATGTACTCCGGCGTTGCTCATGAAATCTAGCTTAAGCATTCGATCTTACACTAAGCAATTTAATACCCATGCTCATGATGACCATCATCAACTGGTATTGCCGATCCAAGGCAGTATCAATATCGAGATGGTGGGGTATGTCGGCAAAGTGGCCGTGGGCGAATGTGTAGTGATCCCGATAACCACAGCGCATGCGTTTAAGGCGGATGAAGCAGCGCGGTTTATTGTCGCAGATATGGCAGAGTTGCCGCAGCACTTGTTGGAGCATGAGCTCTCGGTTTTCACGATAACGCCACCTTTAATGAGCTTCTTGCTGTTTGTTGAAAAGCAGTTGGAATACCAAGTAGACAGTGGTATTGAGTCATCTATCTTGGATGTGTTTTCACTGCTTTTAGAACAACAAGAAGTAAGCAAGAGCATCGACCCTCGAATTCGTGCGGTACAAAGGCTGATCGCGGATAATTACACGCAGCCGTTATCCATTTCACAACTTGCAGAAACGGCCTGTTTGAGTCCCACTCAATTCAAAAAACGCTTCAAAGAGTGCCTAGGTATCAGTGCGCTTAAATACATCACTCGCTATCGTATGGAGAAAGCTCAAGCCTTGCTAACTCACACCGATTTACCGGTTCAGTTGATTGCTGAAAATGTGGGATATAGTGATATTTCTGCTTTCAGTCGTCGCTTCTCTCAGCATTTTGGGATGTCTCCAAGGGCTTTTCTAGGCTCCATGAAAGACAGTCTTTAGAAACAATAATAGCGTCCTTTCAGCAAACTAACTTTTATAAACATTCACTATTATCTATTTGAAAAATGAAAATTGGATAATAGAAATGAATCTTGCCATCAATCGCGTTAATGAATTCCAAACGGGCACTTTAGCCATCTTGTTTGCTTCTATTTTATGGGGTACGACAGGTACAGCCGCAAGCTTTGCGCCTGACCTTAGTCCGTTGGCGATTGGCGCTTGCTCTATGGGTGTCGGTGGCCTAATGCAAGCGGGCTTGGCGTATCGAAAAATCCTATTCGCTTTCGACAAACTTTTGCAGAACAAGAAGCTGTTGGCAGTGAGCGCTTTGGCTTTGGCGGTATATCCCTTAGCTTTCTATTCTTCAATGAAACTATCAGGTGTGGCGATAGGTACCGTAGTTTCGATTGCTACCGCACCTTTCTTTTCTGCACTGCTAGAGTGTCTGATTAGCAAAAATAATAATATCAACAAACGTTGGCTCACTAGCTTTGCGATTGGTGTAGTAGGTATTGGGTTGTTGGTATTTTCAGAATCATCATCGGCGAGTGACTCTGGCGACGACCTGAAGCTTTTGGGGATTGGATTAGGTTTGGTGGCAGGCCTGTGCTATGCCATTTATTCTTGGGCGACAAAGGCACTGATCGATAAAGGGATTAAGTCACAAGCGGCGATGGGCAGTATTTTTGGCCTCGGTGCGATGCTGTTGTTGCCAACGCTCTGGTTTACTGGTGAGAACCTGTTTTCCTCGCAGACCAACGTATTAGTCATCAGTTATCTGACGTTAATCCCACAATATTTGGGCTATGTCGCCTTCAGTTTTGGTTTACGCCATGTCACCGCGAGTAGTGCCAATCTACTTACTTTGTTTGAACCGGTAGTCGCAGCGGTGCTCGCGGTCTGCGTTGTCGGTGAGCTGATTCCTTTTACAGGTTGGTTAGGTATGTCCCTGATTGTACTGTGCTTGTTGATACAGTCGAAGCCATCTTAAATTGCGTTATAAGCACTTGTTTTGTAGCGCCTAATTGAAATTTATTCATGCGTAATTCTTATAATTGAATAAAATCAGTATCTCAGTTGTGAGAGTGCTGTTACTATCGCTATCAATAGTCGGGGGGCATATACCTTATTTGGTGTTTGCTGAGATCGTTATTCGAGACCCGTTGAACCTGATTCAGTTAACACTGGCGTAGGGAACTATGATTACTTTGCCTACGTGGTTCAACAATGATCTCTCATTGCTTTCACCTCCACATTCTCTTTGCGGCCAAAGTTCGGTTCTCTTACGTCTTTTAGACAGTAGGAGCGACCATGACACTGCATTCCATTTCTCAAGCATCACCTAGCAACACTCAAACACCAGAAAACCAATCTTCTTCGATCAATACTCCGATTGTTTTAACCATCGCAGGTTCTGACAGTGGCGGCGGCGCGGGCATTCAAGCGGATATTAAGGCCATGTCTGCTACCGGTAGCTTCGCTTGTTCGGTAATTACCGCGATCACTTCCCAGAACACTCAAGGCGTATCAGCCATTTTCCCAATTCCACTCGAGCATGTTGCCAGCCAATTAGATGCGGTGTTCACCGATCTGAATATCGTGGCGGTAAAAGTTGGTATGTTGGCGGATTCGCAAATCATCAAAGTCGTTGCAGACAAAATCAAACAATACCAGCCAAAACACTTAGTGATTGACCCTGTGATGGTCGCGACAAGCGGCGACCTTCTGCTAGAAAACTCGGCTATAACCACGCTAAAACAAGAGCTGATTCCGCTCGCCGACATCATTACGCCTAACTTGCCGGAAGGCGCTGCACTGACAGGAAAGGCCGTTCCTGAAAGCGAAGCCGAAATGCAGGATATGATTGAAGATTTGCGCGCTTTAGGTGCTAAAGCCGTTCTGCTAAAAGGTGGTCATCTAGAGAAAGATGAAAACAGTAATGACTTACTGATTCTACCGACCACATCTGCTGTGATTAGCGCGAAGCGTTTTCCTACCAAAAACACTCATGGCACGGGCTGCACGCTCTCTTCTGCTATTGCTTCTTTCTTGGCTCAAGGTAACACGCTCCCAGAGGCTGTCGACCTTGGTAAACAATACATTTCACGCGCGATTGCTCATGCTGACGAGCTCCAAGTTGGTCAAGGTCATGGCCCTGTCAATCACTTCTTCGCTGGACATGGCAATGTCCGTTAATACGGTTGGTGTTCAACTCAGCAATGCCTCCTTACGCTATAACGACAGTGAGCACGCGACCTTGTCTGGGTTGTCGCTTAGCTTAAACGCAGGTAAGTGGACGGTATTGTTGGGTCGAAGTGGCTGCGGAAAAACCACGGTATTGCGTTATCTGGCAGGCTTGCTGGACGATAAGGTGGAGTGGCAGGGCACATTGGCAACGTCCGATGAATTGCCATTAACGGATCGCACCGCTTACATGGCGCAGCAGGATTTGTTACTGCCATGGCTATCGGTCATCGACAATGTTTGCCTGAGTCATCGCTTTCAAAATCCAGCATCTGATAAAGCGCTACAAACCAATCAAGCACTCGAGTTGCTTTCTGCGGTTGGTTTGGCAGATTACGCGAATGCGATGCCGGATCAATTGTCTGGAGGCATGCGTCAGCGAGTCGCTTTGGCTCGCACTTTAATGCAAGACAAGCCAGTGGTGCTGATGGATGAACCGTTCTCTGCGCTGGATGCGGTAACGAGGCACAAGCTGCAAAGTTTGGCGTGTGAGCTGTTGAGAGATAAAACCGTTGTGTTGATTACTCATGACCCACAAGAAGCGGTGCGCTTGGCGGATAATTTGTATGTGTTGCAAGGCACACCTGCGAGCGCTCAGTCTTTATCTGTGCCCAACACGGTCACACCAAGAGTGTTAGATGGTGAATGTGCTGACTTACAACAAGCGATATTAGAACAGTTGGAGCGTGATTATGAATGATCTAATGCGAAGCGAAACTGTGGCTCGTTCAACTAACGGACAGGCTGCCACTACACGCCCTCGTCAGATGAACCCCGTGATGCGTTTGCTTATCAGCAGTGCTGTTATTCTGGGTTTATGGCAAATGGTGGTAGTTATTTTCGAGATGCCAAGCTTCATTCTGCCAGCTCCCGCAGAAGTCTTCCTCAAGTTGATTGAACGCTACGATGTGTTACTCAAACACACTTGGGTGACTGCGCAAGAGATCTTACTTGGTCTATTGCTCGGTTTATCCATGGGGCTGTTTTTCGCCCTACAGATGTTGATGTTTGATCCATTGAAACGTTGGCTATTGCCTATCTTAATTGCTAGCCAAGCGATCCCCGTGTTTGCGATTGCGCCAGTACTGATGCTGTGGCTTGGCTATGGCATCGCTTCAAAGGTGGTGATGGCAGCGATCATTATCTTCTTCCCAGTAACCACATGTTGCTACGACGGCCTGCGTAATACACCGACAGGCTATCTCGATCTTGCCAAGACGATGGGTGCATCGAAATGGCAGCTGCTTCGTCACATTCAATTGCCTGCTGCGCTGCCAACCTTAGCGTCAGGTATTCGTGTGGCTGTGGTTATAGCTCCGATTGGCGCAGTCGTCGGTGAGTGGGTGGGTTCGAGTGAAGGGTTGGGTTACCTAATGCTACAAGCCAACGCGCGCATGATCATTGATGAGATGTTTGCGGCCTTGTTTATCTTGGCGGTGCTGTCTATCTCGCTCTATTTCATCACAGACAAATTACTTAAAAAAGCTATCCCTTGGGAGAACCATTGATGGCTTGCTCAATAACATTTGTTTAAAAAAGGCTTTGTTTAATAAAGCCTGCTTAATAAAAAATAACTCAACATAAGAATAATATTCAAAAGGAAAGGTTAACCGTGAAAAATACAAAATTGATAGGTGCAGTGGCACTGCTTGCTTCATTGGCTTCAGGTCAGGCATTGGCGGATTCTGAACAAAAGAAACTGACATTGATGTTGGATTGGTTTGTGAACCCGAACCATGGCCCAATTGTGATCGCTCAAGAGCGTGGCTACTTTGCTGACCAAGGTTTAGAGATTGAAATTCAAGAACCAGCAGACCCAAGCACGCCAGCAAAATTGGTTGCGGCAGGTAAGGTCGATTTAGCGGTAACTTACCAACCAAGTTTAACCATGGATGTGGCGGCAGGCTTGCCTCTCGTTCGTGCATCAACTCTTATCGCGACGCCACTGAACACACTAATGGTACTGGATAACGGCAAGAACGATTCGCTAGCGGATCTTAAAGGTAAAAAAATCGGTATTGCGATTGCTGGCAACGAAGAAGCGACTATCGGCACTATGTTAGCGCAAGAAAACGTTGCTTTTACAGATGTGCAAACCATCAATGTTGGTTGGGCACTTTCATCTTCATTGGCATCAGGCAAGGTAGACGCAATCTGGGGTGGCTTACGTAACTTCGAAACTAACCAGTTAGCTCTTGAAGGCTTTAAAGCCAAAGCGTTTTTCCCAGAAGAGCACGGTGTGCCAGCTTACGATGAGCTTATCTTTGTGGCGAACGCAAAGCAGCACGACGATGAAGCGATCAAAGCGTTCAACAAAGCATTGGAACAAGCAACGACTTACATCGTGAACCATCCAAAAGAGTCATGGAGCGAGTTTGTGGCGTATTCACCAGATACGTTGAACAACGAGCTTAACCAACGCGCATGGAACGACACACTAACCCGTTTCGCACTTCGCCCTTCTGCAGTAGATATGAAGCGTTACGATGATTACGCGCAGTTCATGTTTGACAAAGGTATTATTAAATCACTACCAAAAGCCGCTGACTACGTACCGACTTTTGACTAAGGAATCTCATGAAATACCAAGACTTAATCCAAGCCTGTCAACAAGATTGGCAAGACTACACTGAGCATGATTTTGTTAAAGCGCTGGCAAACGGCACTCTCGCTCAGCCGTGTTTTCTGCATTACCTAAAACAAGATTTTCTGTTTTTGAAGCAGTATGCTCGCGCTTATGCATTGGCGATTTACAAGGCAAAAACACTGGCTGATATGCGTCGTGCACTGCCAAGTGTTCATGCTTTATTAGATTCTGAAATCTCTCACCATGTGACTTACTGTGGTCAGTGGGGTTTGACGGAATCGGATTTAGAAAACGAACCTGAAGATTTCGGCACAGTTGCTTACACGCGCTACGTTCTAGATGCAGGTATGACGGGTGATCTTGTTGATCTTTATGCGGCACTGGCTCCATGTTCAATTGGTTATGCTGTGATTGGTAAAGCGCTGTTAGAAAGCAGTGATACTGTTTTGGAAGGTAACCCATACGCAAGCTGGCTTCAGCTTTACGGCGGCGAAGAGTTCCAGTCTGGCGTGGCAACGGGCGCGGAATATTTCAATCAGCTACTGGCTGAGATTGATATTAACAGCGAGCGCGGTCAGAACATTGTTCATATCTTCAAAACCGCAACACGTATGGAAGTGGCTTTCTGGCAGCAAGGTCTGAATGCACTTAATGACTCAACAGCGGCTTAAAAGCGATTTTCACGAATAAGGATTAATCCATGCTAACTGAACAAATCATCCAATCACTGCGCGCAGTTCGAGAGCAAAAACCGTTGGTTGTAAACATCACCAACTACGTCGTGATGAACAACACGGCCAATGCGTTATTGGCAATTGGCGCTTCGCCTATCATGGCACACTCACAACAAGAACTGGCTGAGATGATGTCATTCTCTGGCGCTTTGGTGATTAACATTGGCACGTTAGACAGCGTTTGGACGCCAAGAATGCGCTTCGCGGTAGAACAAGCAAACACGAACAACAAGGTGGTGGTTCTTGACCCTGTGGGTTGTGGTGCAAGTACGCTGCGAACTGAGACTTCTCGTGAAATCGCACGTTTAGCGGATAAGTTGATCATTCGTGGTAACGCGTCCGAGATTATCGCGCTAGCGGGTGAGCAAGCACAGAGCAAAGGCGTTGATGCGTTGGATAGTAGTGATGCTGCATTAGGCGCTGCGCAATGCTTAGTGGCTGAATACGGTGCGAATGTGGTTATTTCTGGTGAGACGGATTACGTTGTCACCAAAGACAGCGTGGTGACGTTAAACAATGGACACCCAATGATGCCGTATGTCACTGGAATGGGCTGTACCTTAACGGCATTGACGGGCGCGTTTGCTGCTGTCGGTGATGAAAGTGGTTTGGCTGCTGCAGCGGTGTTGGGTGTGGTTGGCGAAATCGCGGCTGAGAACTCTCGTGGCCCAGGTAGCTTGCAAATGAACTTGCTTGATGAGTTGTATCAACTAGATGAAGAGACACTGATTCAGCGTCTGAAGATTCAGTAGGCTTAATCTAGTTCTAAGCTCAAAACTGATAGTTCGAAGTTAATGGCTCTTAATTTAAAGCTTTTAACTAAAAGAAAGCCTCCGACACTTATGTGTAGGGGGCTTTTTGTTTGTGACTCAGAACTATGTCAGCTGCGATAAAGCAGCTTATGCTAGGTTCTAAAACGATTCACTTGGCTTTCTAAGTGGTGAGCAACCTCGGTTAAGTCGCTCGCTGCACCTGAAATGCTGCTGACTGACTCTTGGTTGCTCTGCGCGATGGTATTGGCACCTTGTGCGTTTTCACCCAACGACTTAGTTAAGCAATCTTGCTCATCAACCGACACTGCGATCTGGCTGTTGGCTTGGTTCAGATCTTGAATGTGTTGGTTAATCACATGCAAGTTCTGAGAAGCTTGTTGCGCCTGAGTCGAAGCATCAGAAACGGTGCTGTGACTCTCTTTGATCGACTCTAACGCATCTTTAGCGCCACGTTGTAACGAGGTGATGAGTTCGTCAATCTGGCTCGCAGAATCTTGAGTACGTTTAGCGAGCGTTCTCACTTCATCGGCTACCACGGCAAACCCACGGCCTTGCTCACCCGCACGGGCGGCTTCAATCGCGGCATTCAATGCCAATAGGTTAGTTTGCTCAGAAACGCCTTTAATTACTTCGAGAATGGCACCAATGTTCATCGACTCTTTATGTAGGTCCGTCACTTTCTGGCTACTGACCTGCATGCTTTCATCGGCACTGCCAATCTCATGCAGTGTTTTGTCTACTTCTTTGAGTCCCATCGCCACATTCTCGGTTGCTTGGTTGGCAACTTGAGAGGCGTGGTTAGCACTTGCAGCAATTTCTGATGTGCTGGAAGCCAATTGATCAACGGCAGAAGAGATATTGAGCATTTCGCTGTTCAACTGTGTTGCGTTGGTCGAGCTATTATTGGTCACCTGGTTAAGCGACTCTGACATCTCGCCAATACGCACACTAGAGCGGTTCACTTGGCCAACAATATCGCGCAGAGACTCAATGGTGATCTCCATGTTGGTTAGCAGTTCACCAATCTCGTTCTTGCTCTCAATGTTCACTTCAACATTCAGATTGCCCTGAGAAAGTTCGTTGGTGATTTGTTTAACCTGCGCGATGCCTGTGGTAATAGAGCGAGTCACCAACACGGCGCTCGTCATGCCAATAACTAAGGCAACTCCTGTCAGCAATATAATGATTTGAATCGAGCGCTTTTCACTGGCTTGCAGTACAGGCGTGAGCGCTTGCTTTTGTTGTTCAAGAATACTTTGAGCATCGGCGACCGCAATCGCTAAACTGTCGCCAATAGAGGCGAGGGTAGCGGTTCTTTGAGTGTTCTCAATCATTTGTTGATGAACTTGCTCAAAGCCCTTTGCATACGCTTCGCGTTGGTTCGAGAAGTCTTCAATCAGCTCACTTTGATAAGGTGAGGATTTGAGAGATTCAATGTCGCCTTCGATACCTGGTAGCGCGTATTCAAAGATATCTTTGCCCGCTTCATAGGTTTTGAGGTCGTTGTTGTTTGAGTAACTGAGCACGGTGATCTTGGCTGCGAGGAAGTTCTCCATCAACATGCCGGCGTATAAGCTCGCGTTTGGATCATTGTTATTGTAAGACTCATACAACAAGCTCTGAGCAGCTTTCAGTGCGTTGGTCTCTCGTTTGACCATCTCAACGTTTACCAATTGGTCAATGAGGAGCTCACTCTGTTTCATTGATCCATAAGCCGCATCAAACGCTGCAACGCTGTCTTGCACTAATTGTAGGCTCGACAAGCTATCAGTATTGGTGGTGGTTTGGATTAAGTTGTTGAGCAGTTCATCAATCGCGAGTTTACTTGATTGATAATTTGTTTCGTACTGTTCATCCAATGACTCTAAGTAACGTTCAGAAGCTAAACGCATCTGAAGAAAGTGCACTTGAATGTTGCCTGAGAGTGTCGCTTTATGGCTGAGTTCACTGTACTGGCTGAAGCCGTTCGACAAGGTTTGGATACCTTTGTAACTCACAAAGCCTGAAATGACGAAAAAGAGCAAGCAGATGGCATAACCCAGCTTGATCTTGAGCGCTATAGAAAGGTGGCGCATAACTATCCCTATATTTACCTGATTCCTTCACAGCGGAGTATTTCATAAAACAGCGTTCTGGGCATGCTTGAAGTGAATACTTTGTGTAATAAGTAACGCTTTAGTTAAAAAGTTCAGGTTTTTCGGTATGCTTTCAACGAGTTGCGTATGTGAGGGTGCGTGTGTAATTGAGCTAATTCAGTATTAACTTCCATGCACATGATGCGAATTGTCGGTAAAATGGTAGCAACTCAATTTAGACTCCGACTCCAAAGGCACGATATGAACCCTTATAAGCTCTACTTAGTAACGGATGACCAACAAGATTTAGAAACGCTTAAGTTCGTGGTTGAACAAGCGGTCGCTGGTGGCGTCACTATGGTTCAAGTAAGAGAGAAACATGGGGATGTAAGAGCTTTCATTGAACGAGCTCAGGCCGTAAAGTCGATTTTGGTTGGCTCAGGTGTTCCGCTGATCATCAATGACCGAGTGGACGTTGCATTGGCTGTCGACGCCGATGGTTTGCACTTAGGGCAATCGGATATGCCTGCAGAGTTAGCTCGTCAGTTGATTGGCCCAGACAAGATTCTTGGTCTGTCGATCGAAACTGAGCAGCAGTTACAAGAAGCCGATAGTTTGCCGATTGATTACATTGGCCTTAGTGCGATTTTCGCGACACCTACCAAGACAAATCTAAAGAAACACTGGGGTTACGAAGGCATTCAAATAGCGTTAGAAACGACCAAACTGCCGATTGTGGGTATCGGTGGCATCAACGAGTCGAACATTCCGCAGTTGGTTCAGACGGGTATTCACGGCTTGGCTTTGGTGTCGGCGATATGTCACGCTGAAAGCCCTAAAGAAGCGACCCAAGACTTACTATCTCTAATGGGAGAGTGAAGAGGTTATAGACTAGAAAACAAATGAGGCTAGTCATCTGTTTTCTAGTGAAAGCACCAGTACAAAGTAGTGGTAGATGTGCTTATCGACTGAGCATTTAAGGTGCTCTATCTAACACACTGTTGGGTCTATTGAATACACAGAGCAACGGTGCCGATGATCATAAGAACGATCGCAGCGTACCAACCGTATTGTGCGGTTTTATCAGCAACAAACACCTTAATGTAGTTGATCTCTTCATGCGCCATTGCGATGAAGTCCGTGTAGTTAATCGACAACTCACGGCTAGCTTCTTTCAGGTCTTGTTGAAGCTTGTTGAAAGACTCATCGATGAAGCTCTTTGTTTCCGAAGCAGACGGAGTAGCAGTTAACGCTAGACTATTCCAAACCGCCATACGCGATTCATATTCGCTTTCACTGACACAATTAAGTACGCGTAAATCATACTCTCGTTTGTTACGCTCTTTACCCATTTTCTCAGGGCAAATATTTCTTAAAACGTTCACGACAAATTTTCCAAAAGGTTCATTTAGATATAAAAAAGCACTCGATGAGCGCTCATAAACTGGGGCGAATTAATATTCAAAAAGTGATCTATTTGAAACTGGAATAAGCGACTGCAAGGCAGAGCGTTTATCTGAGAGACTTAAAGTTGGGTCAGTGGTGTTAAAGAGCGATTTGGGTCTGTCTAAATTTGTTTGAAAAGATAAACCCGTTGGGATCGCAGTGTAGTTAGGTCACTTTTGGACATCAACTAGGGTGTTTTATCCAGACGACAAAGATATTTATCGGCAAGATAAGCAGAAATGAGGTAGCTGTGGTGAGTTGCACGCCGATATTGAATCTCTGAATGGACGATGTGTGAAGAATAGGGGAGGTTAGTTTGCCTGCCATTGATTGTATTGCAGTGAGTGTCCCTTAAGCTGCTCAATAAGGCTGGTGAGAACTGGGCCATTGATGTGGCTGCGAGAAACTAAACAACCCACAGGAGTAATCCAACCACCATGCTCGTGTGAGACAGGCAATGCCACAAGATCGCCTTTGTGAATGCCTTCCATCACCATCATTTCGGGCACATTTGCCCAACCGACGTTCTGTTCAACGAGATCAACAATGGTCTTGTGGTTGTTCGCATACCAAAGCATCGAGCTAATACCGTAGGTGAACCACAGTTCGCGCTGTTTTGAACTACGATGCACACATTGGCGATAGCGCTTGAGGTCTGAGTCTTGTACTACGGCCATGTGACTCAGTTCGTGAGTGGCTGAACTAACGGTTAGGAAACGCGCTTGGCCCAGCAAGAAGAAATCCATATCAACCTTAAGCTCACCGTCCGCGTAGATGATGCCAATCTGTGCTTTTCCGCGTCTTACTAGATCTTCAACATCAAAGGTTGAGGTGGTAATGATATCGAAGTGTGTGATTGGAAACTGATCGGCTAGTGAGCTGATTATCTTGATGAAATTTTTATCTATGATGCTTTCGTCAATGGCAATGATCAGTTCGTGCTCATCTTCCTGTGTCAGGGATTCTACTTTTTGATCGAAATACTTTTGCTGGTCAAGAATCGACTTAGCCACAGGCAATAGCGCTTTACCTGTATTGGTCAAAACGGGGATGTTTTTCTCTCGGTTAAACAGCTCTTGGTCGACGGCGATTTCTAGATTGGCGATCGACTGGCTGACGCCGGATTGAGCGTGTTTCAACTTGCGTGCGGCGGCAGAGAAAGAGCCACTTTCACACACTGTGACGAAGACTTTTAGTTGCTCAAAACTGTACATGCTATCTCTCGCTCAATACAAAATGGGTTATTCATGCTTAAGTTATCACTAATCGTGATGGCTGTTAACTTTCTCTTATTGTTTCCGGTGACATAATCTCGGCTAATCCAACACGCATTAGATTATTTAGAGGAATGTATGAGTACCTTAGAAAGAGTGTTTCACTCTGTATTATTTGAAGTATTGGCTGTCACACTGTCAATTATAGGTTTAGCGATATTTACTGAGCACGATGTAAATGCCTTATCAGGAACCATGATAGTTGTTGCGACCATCGCGATGATTTGGAACTACTGTTTTAACCGTATTTTCGATCGTTATTTCACGGGTGAAAAATCCAAGCGTTCACTCAAGTTACGTGTTTTTCATGTCGTGCTATTTGAGGCTGGCTTGTTGATAGCGACGATCCCTGTGATGGCATACTTGCTTAATGTGGGGTTATGGCAGGCATTTTTGATGGATATCGGCGTGACCATTTTTATTACCATTTACGCGTTTGTGTTTAATCTGATTTACGATCATGTCCGAGCATTATGGGTACGCCGAGCGGATCTAGCCGTTCAGTAATCTACCAAGTCAGTAAACACGTGTTTAACTACTAACCGTTTGTTTATTCGTTATTTTGACAGAGACATTCGGTTAGTAGGCCTAGGTAACTCGTCGTTTGTTCTGCTATCTTAAAGAAGGTGATAATTAGAGTTCTTGAAAGAACAGATTAAGAGGAAAGGATGCCAAATACCTCTCAGATAATGACAGTGGTTGATAAGAAGGAAGTAGAGCTGTTTGCGGAACTGTTCAAACATATCGATGGTGAAATCTACACCTTGTTACGCAGTGCCAAAATCCCCAATGACATTCTCACCAGCAATGACCATTACGATTACCTCCCTGAGACCACCATAAAAAATGTGGTCAAGATTATGGGGGAGTCGGCGTCGAGAGAGGAGTTCTCGTTGTTTATGTGGAGCTTTTGCAAGCAAATTTATGTACCAAGGTTTGTGGCAAAACTGAACCAAAAGGATTCGCTGAAAAGTGCACTCGATCAATTTGGTGAACAGTTAAAGTTGGTATCCAATGGGGCTCATGTCTATACCAAACACGCAGGTGGTAAGTGGTGGTTTGTTCGCGAGAAGCCATTTACGAACGCGCCTTGGTTTAAGTTCGCCGAATTGTTCTCTGTCATTTTCATAAACGAGCTACTTTCAGTATTAACGCAAGGACGTTGGAAGCCGTCTGAGGTTGGCATTCAAAGTGGCGATCTCGAATGTTTTCAATCTCTTCCACAAATGGGCACTGCTCAATTTTATACACAGAGACCCGTTACGGCCTTTGAAATTCCAGAAGAAATCATGCTTGCGCCGATTGTCTTGCCAAAGGTTGCTGAGGTACTTGAGCCAACCGCCCCTTTACCTAGTACGTTTCTCAATGCCTTCAAGTTGGTGATCAAGCCTTACCTCACGATGGGGAAACTCCCGATTAGCTTGGCTTCTGAGATTCTTAATATCCACGTTAGGACGATTCAACGTCGTCTGGAAAGTGAAGGAGTGGTCTACAAGAGCTTGATTGAAGAGATGGTTCTTGAGCTGGTTTTGGAATTGCTAGAGCAGTCCGATCTATCGATCACGCAAGTTGGTGCAAAGATGGGCTATTCCGATTCTTCCCACTTTACCCGAGCCTTTAAAAGACAGATGAACATGACGCCAAGACAGTACCGAAAAGAGCACAGCTAAAGCTAGTAAGCAAAAACCGGAGCCTGCACGCAGAATTATTTATTGTCACCAAATGGCCATTTATCAACCTTGAAGACTGGCAGTATCACTACTAAGTTATTGAATGTTGATGAGTTGTTTTTGCCTCGATTATTTCACAGAATTTTGATTAGATTTTTGTGAGTGTCACGACCAATAAAAACATCTTTGAAACCTCATAACACTCATTAGTAGTTACGGAATCGTTATGGGAAGTGGACGCCACTAACAAACGGAATCAAGGTGTAAAAATGAAAAATGCAGGCTTAAAGCTCTCTGTTGTTGCTCTTTCGTGCTCATTTGCTCTTTCTGCAAATGCAGCATCAACGCTATTTACTAACGTCGATGTGTTCAATGGTACTGAAAACAAATTGTACGAAGACCATCACGTATTAGTCGAAGACAACCTAATCAAACAAATCTCTGCAAGCCCGATCGAGGCTGGCGAAGCTGAAGTGATTGA
The DNA here is from genome assembly GCF_003050065.1 of Vibrio sp. 10N.286.51.C3. Lineage (NCBI taxonomy): Bacteria > Pseudomonadati > Pseudomonadota > Gammaproteobacteria > Vibrionales > Vibrionaceae > Vibrio > Vibrio sp. 10N.286.51.C3. The sequence goes on from NZ_PIGC01000001.1 coordinate 359,725, forward strand.
TGGCACAGGCAAAACGTTAATGCCGGGACTAATCGAAGGCCATGGTCACTTGCTGATGAATGGTGGTAATCTAAGTGACCACGAAAACAACCGTACGATTGAAGAACTGGCCGCTCGAGCAACAGTCAACGCTAACGCTGCGTTTCAATCAGGCTTTACCACGTGGCGTGATGCGGGTGGTTTGAACACGGGCCTACGTAAAACAATCGACTCAGGCATGTTGCCGGGGCCAAGACTCTACACATCAGGCGCGTTTATTGGGCCAACGGGTTCACACGCCGATTTCAGTAATCTAACCACGGCTAACCAACACTTCTTTGGTTCATCGACCAATATGGCTCGTAATAGCGTGAGCTTTAATGCTGACGGGATTACCGAAATCAAAGCCGCTGCGCGTCAAAACTTCAAGCAAGGCAATACTCAAATTAAGATCATGTCATCGGGTGGTGTAGCCTCATCATTTGACCCTTGGCAACTGAATGCGATGTCTGCGGAAGAGATTGAGGCAGCTGTAGAAATTGCCGATGCTTACGGTTCTTACGTGATGTCTCATGCTTACAGTAAAAAAGCGATCATGCGTAACTTGGATGCGGGTGTTAAAACAATCGAGCACGGCTTCATGTTCGATGGTGATATCGCTGACAAGATGGAAGATAAAGATGCTTACATCACAACCAACATGACTGCGTTCTCCCCTTACTTAACACAGATCGAAGCGATTAACTCGAACCCTGCATCTAAGCGTAAAGCGGAATCTGCAACCAAAGCGTTCAAAGATTACATCTCGAACGTAAACAAATACCAACCTAAATGGGGCTTCCACACAGACTGTGTTGGTGACGTGGTTTCTTGTATTAAGCAAACCGACCATACGATTTACCTTGCGGGCAAAGAGCTTGGTAACTTCTTCACTCTGAAAGGCATGACATCAGTAAACGGCGAGATCGTTAAGTTGTCTGGTGTGATGGACCCATATCCAGAGGGTAAGTTGGGCGTGATTGAAGCGGGTGCATACGCCGATATCATCATTGTAGAAGGCAACCCACTTGAAGACTTAACAGTGATTGGTGCAAACGAAAAATGGTTTGACGCAGAGCCGCGTAGTCCTGAAATCGATACCATCAAAGTCATCATGAAAGATGGCAAAGTCTACAAAAACACGCTGTAACACAGCGCGACTATTCAGTTAAAAGTTAAGCTTTAATAGGCGACCTACTTCGGTAGGTCACCTCTCTTCAAGGTGTCCCTTATGCAAAAAACGCTTTCTCTTATCTTATCGATGATGTCACTGATTATCGTCGCTTTACCTACCTTTGCTGAAACAGCGATGAATCTTGAGTGGCAAGATCTGAATTCAGAATCTCACGAAATGAAATTAAAAATGCCAGATCTTACCGATCAGCAAATGCGTCTATTACAAGGTGTGATAGCAATGAGTGCATCAGAGGAAGAGCAAGCTCAACAACAGGCTTTATTATTCAAAAAAACGCTAAATGAGCAGGGCGTTGATGCAGACGAAATGATCGCGCTGCGTGACGAATACATGAAAACCATGAAGGCGAACGCTGAAGCTATCACGACAGAATTTGACGGCAAGAAAGTGCGAGTTCCGGGTTTCATCGTGCCTTTAGAGTTCTCAGAAGGTATGACCGCAATTGAGTTTCTTTTAGTGCCAGTGGCGGGCGCATGTATTCACATGCCACCTCCGCCAGCAAACCAGATTGTGCGTGTGTCTTTCCCTGAAGGCTTTCAGGTACAGAACGTTCAGTATCCAGTATGGGTAGAAGGTGACTTTAGCTCGAACAAAGTGACTGAAGAAGTTTTCTTAGTCGATGGAAACAGTAACCTCACCATGGGTTATGAAATGAAAGCTTCGATGATTGAAGACTATTACGAGAAAGAAAATTAATGGTTGTCATCAAATGACAATTTTCAATGTGAGCAATGAATAAAATAGAACTCACTCAAAAAGCATTGGTGACAAGATGAATTCAAGATTATCTAAAGTAAGTATGGCTGTGATGGTGCTAGCAACGTCAATGAGCCCAGCGGTTTATAGCGCAAATTTCGAAGGTCCAGACTCTGTTGAAAATACAATTTCAAAACAAAAATATCAGCAACTGGATTGGCGTGAAAAGCTTGCTGCGGATGGTTTTACATTTGGCGCGGATTACTTTGCGTTAGGCCTTACTTCTGGAGATGGCGTTGGTGGCGATAGCGTTAATGCATCATCCGGCGTCGCACGGCTATACGGGTCATGGCACCTACTAGGAAATGGCACACAGAACTCAGGTAGCTTGGTATGGAAGGTGGAACATAGGCATGCCTATGGTGATACTGCGCCAAAAGACTATTCATTCGGCCCGCTTGGCTATGTTGGTGCAATTGGCCCTGCATACAGTGACCAAGGGTTCCGTGTTACGGACTTGAATTGGAAGCAAAAAATCAACGATGGCAAAGGCACTATTGTTGTCGGTTGGCAGGATGTAACGAACTATGCAGATGTTTACGCTCTAGCAAGCCCGTGGTCTGGTTTTACTAACTTGGCGTTCTCGACAGGCTCAGGCGCAATGGGCTTACCAGATGATGGTGTACTTGCGCTTTCTGCTGGTCATATGTTGGGCGAGAATTTTTATGTCGTCGGTGGTATCGCGGATGCAAATGGTCAATCAGATGATATTCTTGATGGTTTTGATACCGCTTTTGGCAGCGATGCGTCTTACTTTACGACACTGGAATTAGGTTGGACGGCTTCGCAAGAGCAGATCTACACCGATAACTTCCATGTCACTTTCTGGGATTTTGGTGATGATACGCGCCACAGTAATAGTCTTGCTGCGGAAGGTGGCTCGGGCGTTAACTTCTCATGGAGTCAATTCATGAATGATCAAGTTATGCCATTTGTTCGTGGTGGCTTCTCTGAAGGGGATGTTGCCCTTTACGATAAATCAATCTCGGTTGGTATGGGATATTTCGGGTTAGGAAAACCGACGAATAACCTAGGTGTAGCGCTAAACTGGGCGGAAGTGAATGGTGATTCTTTTGCAGCTGATGCGAAGGCAATAAGCGGTAGCACAGAGCAATGGACAGCGGAGATCTACTACAACATGCAGTTTGGTGATCATTTCCAAGTCACGCCTGACATCCAGTATATAAAAGATCCTGCGTTTTCAAATGAAAGTAGCGCTTGGGTGTTTAGTATTAGAGCGAGAGTCTTTATCTAATTCCGCTACTTATTATCTTGTTTAGACCTAAAAAGTGAGCCCATGGTGGCTCACTTTTTGCGTTCCTGCGTGTCATCCAGCGTTAATTAGTTCTTATGAACAATCACTTCGCCTATCAGAGTTGTAAACAGTCATTTCACTGGGTATGGCGTATTATGGTAAGTTCCCGGTTTCAGAATGATCCAAGATAAGACTCCAATTTAGACAGAGGCGCATATGATTATTCATTTTAGAATCCAAGACGTAGAAGAGCTTTGGGGCTTAATAGATTTGGCGACACTCTTACAATCGGAACTGAGAGGGGTATCAACCACGCTATTAACTATCTGATTGAAATAGTTAAATTACCAATTACACTTGAAGCATAAGTTTGAATGGAGTCAACTTAATGCTTTCACCCCAATCGCTATATCCCCCTTCTATTACTTTACTTTTAACGGGCCTTATTTCTTCCTCGGCCTATGCATCCAATGAGGCGATTCAACATCGTTTGGAAAAGATATTTGCCGTTTCAATTGCGCTTACAGATAGCGATGCCGTCTCTATTGGTTTTGTGGATTTCGATCCTAACTCGTTCATTAATCTAAACGACAGTGGTTTTGGCTCCGATAAAACCATCGACACTCGAAGTCAAGTCAGTGTCGGCTCTATCCCTTATTCTTCCGTGATTAAAACCGATGATCCTGACCTAGATTTGATTTGGTCGGTGCGAGGCTCTTATGCGCTGTCTGAGCAGGATATTGAGATTTCATCTGATGTTACATCGGACCGCCGAATTAACCCTAATAAAGACTCAGTATTGGGCTTGTATGGCTTTTTCGGTGCTCAAAGCCATTTAAATCAACATTGGTCTATCGTTTATGGTCTAGGCACTCATTTACTCTACTACCGCAATAAATACGAATATAAAAACAGCTACTCTCAAGCCTTTCAATCTCAGCTCGATGGATACGCGTTGAATACTTCTGCATGGGCATTGATTGGCGAGCCGTCGGTCAAACTCAAATACCTACAGAAACAAGATTGGGGAAGTTGGAATGTGTCATCAAGAGCGCGTTATTTCTATGGAACAGGATGGGGCGAAGCCAATGATGGCGATATCGGCAACCCTGAAGGTTTACGCTTTATCAATGAAATTGAATTCAGACAAAATGTGGCATTGGATGCTTGGTCGTTAAAGAACCCTCAAATTCACTACAACTTTCGAAGAATAGACGTAGCAGGGGATCTCACTGACCCGCTTGATACGCACTATTACTATGAATTTGGCGCAGGATTGGTGTTCGATGTCCCCTACGATTCCTACTTCTTTGATAACTTCGGTGTTGGGATTAACTTCAACTACGGCAGTTCGCTCAGTGGTGGCAGTTTACTCTTCTTACTCAATAATTAGCATAAGTCAGTGAGCTTACTGGTTGGCATTTAATTTGAATTCATATGTGTCGTAAAATGGTAAATATCTTGATCAAAACTTAGCCATCATAGTCATTCGCCCATCACCAGAGCAAACTATGAACAAGTTAAATTATGACCGAAAAATGCCGCTATACGTGATGTCAGCACTTGTCATCAATATGGCATTTAGCTTGTGGTTGCTGAGTAATGCAGCTACGACGGCCATGGTTTTTTCGGTGTGTGCGTTGTTTTTACTTAGCACTCTCATTACCGCACGCCTTTATCGGCATGAAATGGCTCAAAGCAAGAGTAACTTGTCGGAAGCGATCATTGATGGTGTCGCAGGCTTTATCGTTCTCGATAGTCAATTGAGGGTTATACAAGTTAATCAACAGTTCTCTCGGGTATCAGGTTATGCCTTTGACCAAGTCGAATCTCGCCCGATTTCTGACCTCTGCTTTATGAATAACAACAGCCTAATCGCGACCATTACTCGCTCACTTAAGGAAAACCAGAGATGGAAAGGTGAGTTGAGTGGCGTAAGTCGACTTGGTGAGCAGTTTACCGTTAACGTTGTAGTGGAAAAGCTAACCGACATCCTACCGCACAATAATAAGTACGTGGTGACCTTTACGGATATTAGCCGACGCAAGATATTGGAGCGCCGATTAAGAATGCTGGTGGAAACGGATTCATTAACAGGGTGCTGGAATCGACGCCGTTTTGATAACGACTTAAAACATTACTCAAACCTAGCGGAGCGTTATGGTTACACGCATTCTTGCCTGGCGTTGATCGATTTAGATCACTTCAAGGCTATCAATGATAATCATGGTCATGACCAAGGTGATTCAGCGCTAAAAGAGGTCGCTGAACTGTTGAGAAATAACTGCCGAGACACCGACATTGTTGCGCGAGTAGGCGGAGAGGAGTTTGCTATCTTGATGCCAGAAACTGATTTGCCAGAAGCGTTTGAGGCGATGTATCGATTGAAAGAAGTGATTGCCAAAGGAACAACATTGAACCTGACTGTGAGCTGTGGTGTGTCTGAAATACAGGCGCAAGCCGAAGCGACCTATCGCAGTGCGGATAAGGCGCTTTACCGCGCCAAAGGTAACGGGCGAAATAGAGTGTGTAGCCCTAGCTCGGTGATTCCTGCTCCAATTGTTGTTGGTTAATCAATTGAGCGGAGTCTAAGCCGAGATTGATCGTTGGTAAATCTTCGGCGTAAGACCAGACACCCGTTTAAAGGCTCTCGAGAAATGCGAGATGTTGGTGTAACCGAGCTGGCTAGAAATGTAGGTCAGCGTGTGACCTTCTTCCATCAGCTCACAGGCTACTGAAAACATCAGGTTCTCTTTGATCTTTCGATATGTGGTGTTTTCATTTTTGAGTTTGCGTTGGAACGTTCGTACTGAAAAGTTAAGCAGCTCTGCCGCCTCTTCAAGAGAAAGGTCTTGTTCTTTCATGTACGGCTTTAGCAGTTCATAAACGCTATCGGTAAAGCTGGTATGCCACTCAATAAGTGTCGGTTTTGCACTGAGCTCTTTAGACGTAAGACGGATAGGGAGTTTTAAGATCTCTTCAGGAATAAGCACAGCCGACGATGATTGATCAACGAACAGTTGGCAGCTACTTGGCACCAGTGTTTTGACGACATCGATATCATGGCCTTGTAAGCGAACCTTAGTAGGTAACCATGGAGACTGAGATAAAATGGTAATTAATTCAATGATATAAATAACAGCGAAAGCTTCGCTCCATTGAAACATAGGGGAATTGTCTTCAGGTGCGGTTCTGCAAAACCAGCTCTGACCGTGTTCTTGAATAAACTCGACTTTGCTGCCTGGGGAGTCGTAGGCAAAGATTGAATTGATCTGTTTTAGTGCATCGCCAATGGTTTCGAATTCGGTAAATTGATGCAAGACGTTTGGGATGATTCGACGTCGAAATGCCAGTCCAAGAATATCGGTGAACCGTGATACGCCAAGTTGTGCCGACGTGAGATAGATCAAACGCTTAATGGATTCTGACGGCACAAAGTCACTTTCAGATTCGATGAGATCGGGCGGTAAACCGGAATCTTTGAGCAACAGATGTAAATCAAGACCATAGTCAGAAAAAATTTGAACCAAAATTTTAGCGTAGTTCGTTTGAATCACCGGGACTTGATAGTGACTAGAGGTCATGAGAATACAATCCTGTATATATTGTCGCGTTATTAGACGAGCATATCATTTGCAACGTTTTGTTTACTAAATCTAACCCCATTTACTTGAGTTTTCCATTGCTGGGTTTATTTTTAAAGTATTAATTTTGTTGATGTTAGTTATCTAGAAGGGAGTCCCATGTCAGAAGTCGACGGGAATACGCAAGAAGCCAAGGAAGACGTTGGCCAGCAAGAAAACGGAAAAGACAAAGTAAGAAAGGTCACAAACTACTTATTGTTGTTCGTGGCGTTCATGCTGATCTTCAGTGTCATTTCAGACCGCATCATCCCTATTACCGATAATGCTCGTGTAAAAGGCTATATCGTTCCAATCAAGCCTGAGGTGTCGGGTAAAGTACTCGATATTCTTGTTCAACCTAACCAACTTGTTAATCAAGGCGATAAGCTTGCGATTCTCGACGAGTCTGATTACCTCATCGCCGTACAACAAGCTGAGCAAAACTTAGAGATCGCTGGGCAAAATGTCGGTGCTCAAACCGCGAGCATTGCTTCAGCTCAAGCGAAACTGACTTCTGCGATTGTTGAAAGACAAAACACCAAGCTACAAGCCAAGCGTGTTTTAGAGATGGCCGATAAAGGTGTGGTTTCTAAATCAGATGCAGATAAAGCACGAGCAGCATTAGCAACGTCTCGAGCTGCGGTTGTGAATGCAGAAGCTGATCTTGACCGAGCTAAGAAGCAAATGGGTAAAGAAGGCCAAGAAAATAGCCAAGTGAAAGCCGCATTGTTAGCTCTTGAACAAGCTCAGTTGAACCTAGAACGCACCGTGATTACCGCACCGACGCAAGGTGGAGTTTCTAACTTTAGCTTGTCTGAAGGTTTTTATGCATCAGCAGGGCAACCGATCATGACCTTCGTTTCAACCGAAGATATCTGGATTGAAGCTTATTATCGTGAAAATAGCCTAGGTAATGTAACGGTAGGTGATGAAGTTGAAGTAGCGTTGGATTTCGCACCGGGCAAAGTGGTAAAAGGGCGAGTAAGTAGTATCGATTGGGGAGTTGATTGGGGGCAAAATGATCAAGCAGGTAAGCTTGCTCAGGCTAGCCAACAAACGGGTTGGTTGCGTCAAACACAGATGCTTCCTATTACCATCGAATTTAAACGAGATGAGATGCAAGGCATGCTCCGAGTTGGCGGCCAAGCGGATGTGATTGTTTATAGCGGCGACAACTTTGTGTTCAACGCGATAGGCAAAGTATGGATTCGTTTGATTAGCGTATTGTCTTATGTCCGATAAGCCGATTCCTGACCAACAAACACAGCAACGGATCCTGCGGTATACCGTCGGGGTCACGTTGGCTGTTTTCTTGGCGGCGTGGATAAACTGGCCACTTGCGTTTGTAGCGCCAGTGTTCACTGCTAAGTTCTTAATTGATAAACCAAACCTCCATAAGGAAACGGTCTACGAATTGCTCTTGGCCGTTGTGGTGACTATGGGGTTAGGTTTATTGTTATCTCGAGGAATTACCCATTACCCAATCCCATTGCTAATTTTAGTGGGGTTAATGATGCTTTGGGGTTACTACTTGTTTGTCGACCCAAAATGGAACTTGTTCGCGACCATACTATTGATTGCTGTTTTGATGTTGCCATTCATGGCGATTGATAACCCTGGCGTTTCAGTAATGTTAGCATCTGGCTTAGCGACTTCTGGTGTGGTTTCAGTGATAATTTTCGCGTTAGTGCATGTGTTTTTTCCTGAGCCTAAATCGGAGTTCTCTGGTTTCGCTGCTGCGCCACTCGAAAAGAAACAGCGCTGGTATGCGGCCTTTAGGGCGATGATTATCTCTTACCCAGTAGTATGCTTTTTCTTTATTTTTCAAATATCTGAAGCTTTACTGACAATGATGTTTATTGCGTTGCTATCGTTGATGATTACGTCAGAGAAGTCGATAAAGTTGAGCGCTTTTCTTGTGATAAGTAACGGTATCGGGGGATTGCTGGCGATTGCTGCTTTTTCAATTCTTTCTATTGTACCCAACATTGTCTTCTATTCTTTGTTTATAGGACTTATTGCCATTCTTATGGCAACCAAGATCTACACGGTTCCCGAAAAAGCACCTATTTTCGCCACTGCATTTAGTACGTTGCTAGTACTGGTTGGTAGCACATTGATGAGCTCAGGCGACATTGATAGCAACACCCTTATACGCATATTCCAATTAGTGTTAATCGGCATATATATGATTTTGGCTTCTCTATTCCTAGAAACACGGAATTGGAAGTTCCTACAGAATCAGCCTTAATTTTGTCTAACAAGGACGTCTCATGAAGTTAACCGATGATTTTTCAAAACAGGCGATAGACGCTGCCATTAAGATCGCAGCGATTGCCATGCTCGTGTATTGGTGTTTTTCGATTTTGCGCCCATTCATTCTTTTAGTTATATGGGGGGCGATCATTGCGACTGCGTTGTATCCAGTGGCAGTCGCAATTTCAAATAAAACGGGAATGTCGAAAGGTAAAGCCAGTGCATTGCTGAGCTTTATTGGTGTCATTCTTCTGTTTATTCCTTTGGCGGCGCTTTCTTCTGGTATCTACACCAGCGCGACTGACCTGATGACAGGGCTTCAAGATGGCACATTGTCATTGCCTAAACCGAAAACGTCCTTACAAGATATCCCATTCATAGGTGAGAAGGTTTATTCAACCTTGGTTGCCGCCTCCAACAATATTGAAGGCACTTTCATAAAGTATGCTGATGAACTTAAACAGTTCGCGACGAAAGCTGCTTCTGTTCTTGGCTCGTTGGGTGGTGGCTTTATTCAGTTCATCATCTCTACCATCATTGCTGGTGCATTTATGAGTAATGCCGATAAATGCAAAACGGGTGTGACTCACTTAGTGGCGCGTTTAACGGGCGGTAAAGGTGAAGAGTTGGTACAGCTCTCTAAATCGACTGTGCGCAGTGTTGTGCAAGGTGTGATTGGTGTTGCTGTGATTCAATCCATGATGTCGGCAATCGGTTTAGTGATTGCTGGCGTTCCTGCTGCTGCGTTTTGGGCGCTAGCTGTGCTGTTAATTGCAATCATCCAACTTCCACCGATTCTTGCTCTATTACCTGCGATCATCTACATGTTTAGTGTTGAATCGACACTGGCGGCGAGCTTGTTCTTAGTGTGGTGTATTTTGGTGAGCGGCAGTGACGCTATCTTGAAGCCTGTCCTCCTAAGCCGAGGCTCTCATATTCCAATGCTGGTTATTTTATTGGGTGCACTGGGCGGAATGGCGATGTCAGGAATCGTTGGTCTGTTTGTTGGTGCTGTGATTCTGAGTTTAAGCTATGAGCTGATGATGGCGTGGCTTGGGCTTGAAGAGAAAAGCCAAGAAGATGCTGAGACAAACAAAGCAGAGACAGAGGAGAAATAGATGAAGCCAGTCTCTAAAGACGACAACTTCTACTTCTTATTCTATGCACTGTTGGTATTGTTTTTTGGTTGCGCGGTGATGCAGCAGTTTTATCCGCAAGGCCAAAAAACAATACTATTTCTCATCATCATTACTCTGGCGAGTTCAATTGTCGGCATTCATAAGGAGCGAGCCTTGTATCGCTCTTGGTATGGACTGTTATTGATTACGGCTTTAGTGTCTGGCGTTTTTTCATTTTTGGAAGGCTATAACCTGTCGATAGTGACGTTATCGGCGTTGGCTGTATTTTTGTTTTCACACATTTACTCGGCGTTAAAACAGGTGATGAAAGCAAAAACGGTGACGCCCAATCACATTATCGGGTCAATCTGTATCTACTTGTTGTTAGGGTTTGCTTGGTCGACCATCTACTTGTTGATTTTAGAGATCTTCCCTAATGCATTTAATGGGTTAGAAGAGCAAATTTGGCTAACCAACTTGTTCAATGCGATGTACTTTAGCTTTATCACCTTGACCACGGTTGGCTATGGTGACATATCACCGGCCCTGCCTATTGCTCAATTCTTTGTGTTTATGGAATCCATTATCGGCAGCTTCTATTTGGCTATTATGGTGGCGAGTTTGGTGAGCATTCGACTTGCACAGTCTCAGTCCCAATAGGACATTTACAAATAATAGAGCACATACAAACAAGCCCGGCAATCGCCGGGCTTCTTCTATTTTATGAGCTTCAAGGTCTCTTTAAGTTTGAACTCTGCGTAGGCAGTGAATCTTACGCTTCAGTGCCTTGAATCTTCTCTAATTCAGCGATAGTCGTTTGCGATACAAGCTGACCATCCATGTAATAGCTAACGTTTTGCCCGTCTTTGATACCCGTCAGAGTCGCCGTTTCACCAGACGTATAAACGATGTCCATTTGAACCGTGTTTTCGTCGATCTTAATCATCTCACCGGTCTCGATGGTGCGATTGCTTGAAATTGGGCCGACAGGCGCTTCTTTAAGGCTTGGGTCTAGCCCATCGTTCACTTTGAAGTGAGTATCTGTTTTTGTATCAAATACGTGTGGTGAACCGCTGATCGGGTTTTTACCTGTCCAGAATTCAAGTGAGTTGAATACGACATAGTCGGCTGCGGTTGTAATACCGTATACAGGCGCTAATAAGAAGTTTACACCTGCACGAGCATAGCGGTTATCGACAACTTCAACGTTAAATTTCATCACTTTCCCTGTTACGGCGTTACTGCCGATACAACCAGTTAGCGCAGAAGCCAAAACCGTTAGTCCTACAATTTTAAGTGCAATCTTTTTCATTTTAGTACCTGTATAAGTTAGAAGTCTGTTTTGTTGGAACAGGTGTAGTATGGTTTTTATTCGATTATCAGTTTTACCATTTAGCGCCACTGACAATATAAAATGTCCTCGGGTTTTTGGCATAAAGCTAGGTATAAAACTGGGCACAAAAAAAGCGCGACCTAATAGGGCGCGCTTTTGGGTATTTGGATAAGTCGTAATGAAAACAACGATTCCAATATAGAATTACTTCATCACATAAGAATAGGCCGATACGACAAGCCAACGGAAAAATCGAAATAAAAGGGTCGAGGCTCTAAAGGTAAACTTAGCGACTGATACCATTGCTTCTGCACCAATACTCACGCACTTATGCAAATCGGATTCTTTGTATTCTGAATAGGTCATGTGTTTTCTCACTTCTGGCTGTTATCTTTCATATGTAAGTAACGACTCCTGTCTGGCGATATACCCTGAGCGCGTAATGTACGAACTTTCCCCGAGCGAGATTTACCATTTCATGCTAAGTAGTGTAAAAATCAACCAAAAGATAACGAGTTGAGAGAAATTAAGTACGTACCTAGGTGTAACTGATCAAGTTACCGAAAAAGCGAGGGTAATAGTGGTATGATCCCGGGCTCAGCACCATAAGTGATAAAGAATAGGAAACAGAATGACTCACCTTACCGAACAGCAAGAAGCCGCAATGGCGACGTTTAAAGAAAACTTACACCTGCCAAATGGTGGTTTTCATAAACTGATTATCGAGCTAAGTAAGGAATATCAACTGCCTTTCCAAAAGGTGCGTGCGGTTTTAAAGAAAGCTCAAAAAGATGTGGAACGACAGATACGAGAAGACTTTACCAACGTTGATGACACAGTACTGAGCCAAGCGAACTGGATAAATATCATTAAGTCGAAACTTGTTGAGTTAGCGGAAGAAAACCAAACGGTTATGGATAAGCTGCAACAAAACCTGAAGTATCAAAAAGTGTTGTCGGCAACCGAGGGTTCAATCGCAAGTGAAGACGAACGTGACGAGTTGATTGAAGAGTTGATCCAAGCTTATGAGAAAGAGGTATTCAAACCTTTACTGGCGATGCTGCATACAACAAAGCTGTATTGGAAGTTAATGCTGGTGGATGAGACATGTAAGATGAATGAAGAGAACCGTGAGAAATTCAGTGATTACCCTCAACACATGCAAGCTGCAGAACACTTATATACTCTTGATCAGAAGTTAAGGTCGATGCCGTTAACTTATTAGTCCATGAATGCACTGATAATGACTCATTGGTGATTCAGAGTTCGATATAAGTTGGTTTAAATAGAAGCACGATAACCTAGCTAGCGTTAGCCGCGTGTGAAATGCAAAAAGGGCTAGGTTTCTGATCTGTTTTACTTCTACTCTATTTTGTTCTGCTAGAGCGAATTGAGGGTGACATCTTTTATATCTTTGGAGCTAGGCGATGTTTCTTTTTGTCGCCTTTGGGAAATGCTATAGGAGTGTGAAATGTCCTAGGGTGTTTCCGTTGCCTGAAACGATAGTTCCGATGCTTTCTCGTTCATTAAATTCAAAGTCGATGAGATAACTGTGATGTTGTAGCTTGGGCAATATGTGGCGGTGGAGTATATCGCTATTGAGCTGTCGAATCTCGGTGACCCATGAAATCTCTTCTTTGTGTAAGTCTATTTTAATCTTGAGCATTTATTACCTTTTAGTTTGTTGACTGTTTTTTCGCGTGATAGTTGGTACCAATGGGTTTGTCGTGTTGTTCTGCGTGACATAACTGTGCCTTGTGTTTATTACATTTGTATTTAAGTAGTCGGTCTATCTTGAATTCGCTAAAAAGAAAGCAAATGACGAATAGAACGGTAGTGGGATCTAATTGAGAAGCTATTGAATGACTATCTAGGTGAAAGCTGACGCAGAGATGGTGTAACGAGGGAATCGAGAACTGTCTATGTGGAACTTGGACTTACTTTAGCATTAACAGCTCTATAGATTAGAGCCAAGTGGCGAACTATACGCCTAGTTTTTAAAATTACAACCCTATTTTCAATTATATTAAAAAATATTTTTGAGTGACTTATCATCGCTTACTGAAGGTTAAATGAGCGACGGTTAGGAGATTTACTATGATATCTACAGATTTTTGGCTTTGCGCCGCTTCGTCTTCTTTGTAATTAGTTCTTTTCATTGCTAGCTTGATTAATCTTAAAGTAAGGCTTTGTTATATTTAGGCTTTATATTGTAAACTGTAAGTCGTAGCTTTTGGGTTAAGCGTTATGATTACAGAACAGTTGGTCACTTTTTGCCATCAATTTTCCTCTCCAGATTAATGCTCATTTTCCTCTTCGCGTCTTTTTGTTATTTCTGATTCCTAATACTTCTCTTCACTACGTAAAACATGAATACTCACTTTTACGTTTCTGAATAATAAAGTTGTTGTGTCGCTAATTTAACGCAAATATAATTGATAATAGTTCTCACTTGCGTTGCAAGTTTGTTGTCGAAGCAATGACAGACTTTAAATTATCGTTATTTAGCCGTTGTGTAGGCCCCATGATCACCTATGAGTCATCTGACTTTCATTGTCATGAGTGGTGGTTTGTCTCAATGGCAAAGGAAGAAACATGAAGAAAACAATCAATTCAGTTCGCCAGTTATTGAGTGGGCTTGCCATCGTTCTTGCATCATCATTCATGATGACCGCTCAAGCGGAAACCGTGACTATTGAACACGTGAAGGGTACAGCGCAGTTTGATGAAGTGCCGCAACGAGTAGTGGTTCTTGGTTTTGGTAGCTTGGATGTGCTAGATAAAATTGGTGTCAAGCCAGTCGGCGCACCTCATAGCCTTATGCCTGATTACCTAGAGTCTTACAAAGCAACGACAGCAAACACTGGCTCGTTGAGCGAACCTGATTTTGAAGCTATCTACATGTTGAAGCCTGACGTTATCATTGCTGAAAACCGCATGCTAAAGGTCTACGACAAGTTGGCACAAATTGCTCCGACGATCATGTTCTCTATTGAGGGCGACAAGTACTGGGCTGACGCTCAAGAAAACTGGCGTGCACTAGGTCAACTGTTTGATAAACAAAATGAAGTTGAAGCAATCATCACAGAGACTCAGGATTCTATTGCAGCGGTAAACGACAAAGTAACGTCTGGCGAAACCACTGCAATGATGTTGATGAATAACGGCAACAATATCGCGATGTTCAACAAGGGCAGTCGCTTCTCAATCATTTTTGATGACTTTGGTTACGTTGAATCAAAGAGTGCCACAGTGGCTCCAATTAAAGGGACTCACGGCAACCTAATCTCGTTCGAATACATTGCTGACGCAAAACCTGAAGTGCTTTACGTTCTTGACCGCGAAAAAGCGATCGGCAAATCAGAAGGGCGCGCACAACAGCTGTTTGACAACCCACTAGTTGCGGCAACACCTGCAGCGCAACAAGGTAACATTGTTTACCTTGATTCAAGTGCTTGGTATCTGGCTGGTGGCGGTGTAACAGCGATCCACAGAATGCTAGGTGACATTGAACGTACGATTCAATAGTTACTAATCATCAGATTTTCGGGCTTATAAGCGTGTTCTTATAAGCCCTTTTTCACTTTTTTATACGGTCTACCCGATACCTACCTTTAGTATTATTTCTATGTTGAAACCCATTGCAGCTGCTGTATTTCTTGTTGTGTTATGCGTTGCGTCATTGATGATTGGAGTCGCTGAAATCAGTTTTAGTGACTTCTTCAATGGTAACCAACATGCCAATTCCATTTATGTTGTTAGTCGGATACCTCGACTGTTCGCGATCGTGCTAGCTGGGGCGGGTTTAAGTGTTTCTGGCCTTATCATGCAGCAGATTGTTCAGAACAAGTTCGCTGCTCCTTCTACGATGGGCACGATTGATTGCGCCATGTTGGGTTACATCGTCGGTATTTTGGTGCTGGGTAATGCCGCTCAATGGAGCTACTTAGGCTTTATCTTTGCGTTTGCGGTGTTAGGCACCATGTTATTGGTTCGCTTCTTACAACACCTCAAGTTTAAGAATGCGGTGTTGGTGCCTTTAATTGGCATCATGTATGGCAACGTTGTTTCGTCCCTGACAACCTTTATTGCTTACAAGTACGACTTAGTACAAACCATGTCAGCATGGACGATGGCGAACTTTGCGAGTGTCTTGCAAGGCAGCTATGAAATCCTTTACCTCGCGGTTCCTGCTTGTGTGCTGGCTTATTACTTCGCGAGCCAGTTCAGTGCGGCGAGCATCGGTGAGAGCTTCGCGAAAAACATCGGCCTTAATTACCAGAAGATCGTTTTCATTGGTGTTGCGTTGGTCGCTATCTGTGCTTCTTCTGTGGTGATGATTGTCGGTGTTATCCCATTCCTTGGCCTTATCGTGCCGAATATTGTGTCGCTGATAATGGGCGATAACATGAAGAAGATTCTGCCTTGGACAGCCTACTGGGGCGTGATCTTGGTATTGGCTTGTGACTTGTTAGCGCGAATCGTTATCTTTCCTTATGAGATTCCAATCTCAATGGTCATCAGCATTTTTGGCGGTTTGATTTTTATCTACCTAATCATGAGAGACAAGTCGAATGCGTGATTCAGTAAAAATTGCGATTCTGGCTATCGCGTCTTTGGGGATGGCAGCAGTATTTGTGGGGCAAGGACTTACGTGGGATAACTACGAGTTCTTCTTGTCTCTACGACTACCAAAACTGCTGTCGATTGTGTTGGCGGCGGTGGCGATTTCTGCATCGTCATTGGTTTTTCAAACCATCACCAATAATCGAATTCTAACCCCTTCAATTTTGGGTTTTGACAGTTTGTACATGCTGGTTCAAACGGTGCTTCTGTTTGTGTTTGGTGGCACTAGCTTTTGGGTAATTGATGCAATCGCGAACTTTTCATTGTCTGTGACTGTGATGATCTTGTTCTCGTTTGCGCTGTTCCATTTTTACTTCAAGAGTAAGCGAAACAACGTATTTACACTGTTGTTGATTGGTATTGTGTGCGGCAGCGTATTCTCAAGCTTAGCGAACTTCTTAGCGATGTTGATTGATCCGAACGAGTTTGCCGTGCTGCAAAATGTGATGTTCGCGAGCTTCAACAACGTGAAAGGTGAACTGGTTTACCTCAGCCTTATTCCATTGGGTTTGAGCTTGCTTGGCCTGTGGTTGTTAGCGCCTAAGCTTGATGTGCTTTGGCTTGGTGTCGATAACGCAACAAGCTTGGGCGTGAACACCAAGCGACTGACTCAAATTACCTTGGTGATTGTGTCAGTGATGGTCGCGGTATCGACGGCTTTGGTTGGCCCTGTGCTGTTCTTTGGATTAATCACCGTGAGCTTAGCTCGTCAGATATTCAAATCTTATCAACATCGCGTGCTTATCATTGCGAGCAGTTTGTTAGCGGTCGTTCTATTGGTTTCAGGCCAATGGTTTATCGAAAAAGTAATGGCGTTTGAAACCACTGTGAGCGTGGTCATTAACTTGGTCGGCGGTTTGTATTTTATGTTCTTGTTGTTACGCACCAGAATTCAGTAAAGGTAGTAAGTAGTGATTAAATTAACAGGTTTGAGTAAGAAGTATGGCAAATCACTCGTGGTGGATGATGCCAGTGCCATGTTCCCAAAAGGAGAAGTGACTTCTATCATTGGCCCAAATGGTGCGGGTAAAAGTACGCTGCTTTCTATGGCGAGTCGCTTAACCGAAAGTGATGCGGGCGAGGTCGTTATTGGCGATAAATTACTGGCTGAATGGGATACCAAAGAGCTTGCGAAGCACCTTGCCGTGTTAAGACAATCAAACAACATCAATATGCGATTTACGATTCGTGAGCTGGTTTGTTTCGGCCGTTTCCCACATTCACAAGGTCGCTTGAAAGACGAAGACCATAAGATCGTCGACACTGCGCTCGAGCACCTTGGCATTACTGATATTCAAAACAAATACCTTGATGAGTTGAGTGGCGGTCAGCGTCAAATGGCGTTCATCGCAATGGTTGTGGCGCAAGATACGGACTATGTGTTCTTAGATGAGCCACTGAACAACCTAGATATTAAGCACTCTGTCGAAATCATGCAGACGCTGCGTCGTTTAGCGCATGAGTTTAACAAAGCGGTAGTGATTGTAATTCACGACATCAACTTTGCTTCATGCTACTCAGATAACATCGTCGCGATGAACAAAGGCCAAGTGGTTAAGTCGGGTAAGGTCTCTGAAGTGGTTGAAAAGTCAGTGATGGAGTCTATCTACGAGATCCCATTTGAGATTCGCGAGTTCGATGGTGTTCGAATCTGTATGTATTACTCAGGTCGTTAGACTTATTAGTATCTAGCTACAGAAAAGAAAGAGCTCATGTATGAGGAGCTCTTTTTGTTTCTAGTGATCGAATCTTTTGCTAACGCCTTTAATAGCCGAAAGCTTGATTAACCAAAATAAAGTGAGTTGCATAAAAGGTGAAAAGCTGAATTTACCCGTGAATTGTTTAAACATTGCCCGCCGAAATTCTGACATGCATATGAGCTCACCGTTAGTTTGATGTCACTCGAAGATCTACTCTTCATTTTTAACAATCATTTGTCATTTTCATGTTGAGTGGTGCGAAAACCCATCTACACTATGATTATAACTGTTTGATTTTTATACGAGGTGTCAATGAGTCGTAAACCTATAGTGTTAGTCGTAGATGACACCCCAAGTAACTTGGATGTGCTAACTGCAATTCTCAAAGATACTTACCAAGTAAAGGTCGCGATCAACGGTACTATCGGTATCAAAATAGCAAAGATGGTGCCACAGCCTGACTTAATTCTCCTTGATATCATGATGCCTGATATAGATGGTTACGAGGTATGCCGTCAACTGAAAGCTCAGCCTAATACCGCGCATATACCAATTATATTTGTGACCGCAAAAATGGATCCTGAAGCAGAAGTGAAAGGGTTGTCTTTAGGTGCTGTTGATTATTTAACGAAACCCATTACCCCAGAAATCGCACTTCAGCGTGTAAAAACCCATATTGCTCTTTATGACCAACAACGCGCGTTGTTTAGTCAGGTCAAAGAGAAAACTCAAGAAATCAACCTTGGCAAGTTAGAGACTCTGAATATCTTGGGGCGTGCGGCTGAATTTAAAGATAATGAAACGGGCATGCACGTTATGCGCATGAGCCATTATTGCGAGATATTAGCTAAAGCCTTGGGTATGACAGACGAAGACGCTGAGACTTTGCGTGATGCTGCACCAATGCATGATATTGGAAAAATCGGTATTCCTGATAGTGTGTTACTGAAGCCGGGCAAATTGGATGCCGATGAATGGGCGATCATGCAGAAACACGTGGAATTCGGTGTCGAGATACTTGGCAGACAGAGTGATTCCAAACTAATGCAAATGGCCATTCAAGTCGCGCAATATCACCATGAAAAGTGGGACGGCAGTGGTTACCCTAACCAGATAGCAGGTGAAGATATTCCTCTAGTCGGACGTATCGCAGCAGTTGCCGATGTATTTGATGCTCTGACCGCAGAAAGGCCCTACAAAAAAGCGTGGAGTGTTGATGAGGCGTTGAGTTTGTTTGAGGAGCAAAAAGGCAAACATTTTGACCCAACTATCGTCGATCTTTTTTTTCTTAAGTTACCTGAGATTCTAGCAATTAAAGAGAAGTTCAAAGATGAGTGATCGCTGGATGCTGTCGCTAAATCGTTTTGCAGTATCTCTTGTCATTGGCATAGTGGTGTGGTCACTGGTCATTCGCAGTGCAAACGCGGCTGAAGTGACCGATGCAAAGTTAAATCAGTGGTTGGAAAACCAACCGACCATCACCTTTATTGCACTTTCCGACCATTACCCGTACTCATTCATTGATGACGATGGGCTGGTTTCTGGGATCATCAAAGATTGGACATTGGATCTTGAACAGCGTTTTGGTGTCCATGTTCGTTTTATCACAGTTAACTCGCGCGTCGAGGCCAAAGCGGCGTTAGTCGATGGGCGAGGTGATGTATTCCCATTTCAACAGTTTGACCCAAGTGAAGGAGGGCGTTTTCTTGCAAGTGACCCCTATGTTCCTTATCAGGTTGCTGTAATAGTACCTATCGACAATAAACTCGATGGAAACCTAGAGCAAAATAACAAGCGCCGCATCGCGATGGTTAATGAAAATATCGACTTACAAAGAGCAGGTGTTCAATTGAGCGCTATTGAACGAGTGGAGTTCGACAACGTTATTGATGCAGTACGTGCGTTAGGGGATGGCGATGTTCAAGGCATAGTCGGTGAACCAATTACCACCATGGATCTTGCGAAAAAGATTGGCGTTCATGATCTAGCGGTCAATTATGTTTTGGAACATTGGAAAAAGTTAGAAGCGTCAATGGTGATTCGAACTGACGAACCAGAGCTACTGACGCTAATCAACAAACAAATTGAAACCTTCGACATTGATAATAAGAACCAGATTCTATCAAAGTGGCTAGATAGCTCCTCTTATCGAGTGCCACTGAAAGGCGTATTTGGCTTTGGTAACCCTCCGTATATGTACCCAGACAGCACAGCGGTCGGGCTAGAACACGACATTCTTCAGCGTGCTCTTAATGATATGGGGTATAAGTTAGGTGACGTTGTCACCCTTCCTCCTAGTGCCGCTAGAAAGGCTATCGATAACAATAATTCTATTGCCTTTGTATCTGGTGTTCAGTTTGATGATCCTAATGCGCACTTTTTAAGTGATAACGTTCTTAATGTTGAGTTTGTTCCTGTGTCTCTCGTGCGACGCAAACTCCAACTTCAATCCCAAAAAGACCTATCATTAGGGGCGTTATTGTTCGACGAAACATCCCCAATTAAAAACTCTGTTGAAGTTCTGAAGGGTAAGTTAGACATTGATCGTGTCGAAGATTACGAAGATCTTGAATCAGCATTCTCGCAGTTGAGGGCTCAAAATGTCGACTTGCTAATGGTTGAACGAAGAGTACTAGAGTGGTTTATCACCAATACTCGTTTTATCGAAATGTCAGAGTTAATGTTACATGACGAGTATAAAGTTGAGTATCCGATCTATGTGGACTTTAAGAGTGAGGAAATTAGAGACAGCTTCAATGCCGCGATTAAAAACCTTAAACAGGCCGATGATGGTTTAAGCCAAATTATCGATGTGCAGGTTCAGAATGATTTAAGTCAAGTGCTTAAAAAAGCGAATATTATTGCGCAAGTATCCGCGTATTTTATTGTCAATGACCGCTTTGAAGAGTTAACGGAAGTTTTTGAAATTTTTGATACATACAGTTCATTTCAGGTGATCACCGCACAAGCGGATAATAACAATCGCCCGATTAAATCTTGGTATATCGGCAACCTAGTTGATGAATATGGAGAGAAGAAAAACACCTCTCATTTTTCGTCTGTCACCAAGGTGGCAAATTATCGAACCAAAGGAGGAAACACCAACTCTGGTTCGATGACTTTCTATTTTGATGTTAAGTCGTTAGAGCGGAACCATGTTTATTTTCCCTCGGTCGAAAAATTCAGTTCATTCGGAGATGCGGCGAAACGCTATATAGCGGATGTTTATCAAGCGAATAGTTTGATTGGAGAAATCTTAAATCTCAGCCCAAAAGAGAGAAAGTGGATCAAAGGTAATCCGAATGTTCGGATAGGTATCGATCCGAATTCGTTGCCTTATGAGGCGGTATCCAATTCCGGTGAATACATCGGGATGATTGATGACTATCTAACACTGATTGAGCAGAAAACAGGTTTAAATATTAACCATGTAGACGTTGCAAATTGGTCAGAGACCCGTAGCTTGGTTGATCACCATGAAGTAGAACTGGTCTCCGCGGCTCAAGAAAACCGTTCGTTAGGAGACAATGTCAAAGCAGTCAAAAGCTTGTTTTCAAGCCGCTTAGCGATCGCATCGAGACGAGATATCAGCAGCTTGGTACTTGAAGAAGCTGAGGGTTGGAAAATCGGTATCTTGAAGAATGCAGCAAATACAGATGCGGTTATCGAACAATACCCGAACGTTGAATGGGTGCTGGTAGAATCCACAGAAGATGGACTCAACCGACTGGACTATAATACCTTAGATGGCATGATCGATACTGTCGACGTCCTCAATTATCTCATTGACTCATTTGGTCACCGGGAGATCGGAATTATCGGAAGACTCGATTTTTTCCTCTCGCCAACTTTACATGTCATCAAATCAGAACCTTTGCTTTATTCCATTGTGAATAAAGCGATTGAGAGTATTTCCGCAGAAGAACATCAGAAGATCTCAGCAAAGTGGGCAGCGCCAAAAGCGATAGAAAGAGTTGACTACCAGTTGGTTTACACCATTTCGGTTTTCTCGCTAGTGATCCTCCTACTTATTATTTTCTGGAATCGAAAATTAGCGAAGCAGATCAGTATTGCTAATGAAGCGACTGAAGCCCTCAAAAAGGCGCAGAATCAACTCTACAATATGCTCAATAGTTCTCCGATTGCCGCTGCGGTGGTATTTGAGGAGCAGGTTCGTTATGCCAATGACACCGCAAAGCGCCTGTTCGTCGTAGAAGGTAAAAAGCTTGATGCGTTTGATGTAGCTGCAATTCATGACTCGTTAGCGGTACGTGAAGAGGTACACAAGGAGCTTAAGCTCAATGGTAAGGTAGAAAACCGAGAGTTAGTGCTGAGAAAATCAGATGGCACTCGCTTTGTGGCTCTCGCGAGTTATTACTTGTTTGAGCTTGATGGGGATATCGCCACACTGTTTTGGGCATTCGATATTTCGGAAATGAAATACCTCAACGAGCAGTTGGCAGAGGAAAAGGAGAGAGCGGATCTAGCGAGCCAAGCGAAATCTGAGTTCCTGGCTAACATGAGCCATGAAATTAGAACACCAATGAACGCAATAATTGGTTTGTCTTATTTGGCAATTGGCGAAATATCTAATCCTGTCGCTCGAAATTATATTGAGAAAGTGCACCGTTCTGGCCATTCGTTACTCGGTATCATCAATGACATCCTTGATTTTTCAAAGATAGAAGCTGGGCAACTTGTTATTGATAACATCCCGTTTGATCCCGTGACGACCTTTAATGATGTGATTGAGCTGATGGAATCGAAAGCGGATGAGAAGCAACTTAAGTTGTCTATGTCGATAGACCCAGAGTTAGATACCCCGTTGATTGGCGACCCGTTAAGACTATTCCAAGTCATTCTGAACCTGATTGGGAACGCCATCAAATTTACATCGCATGGGAACGTGACTTTGAATGTTACTCATCTCGAATCCAATGATCGAAGCGTGAGTATGAAGGTAGTTGTTTCTGATACAGGGATTGGGATTTCAGAAGAAAATAGGCACAAGCTCTTTCAAGCATTTAGCCAGGCAGACAGTACTACCACGAGAAAGTTTGGAGGTACTGGCTTGGGGCTAAATATCAGTCAAAAGCTCGTACAAGCCATGGGCAGTGAGATTTCAGTTACGAGCGTATTGGGAGAGGGTAGTGAGTTTTCTTTCGTTCTTACTCTGCCTAGGTCGGATGCTAAAGAACTGGCACACTTTAAATCTCAGGAGCTCAAGCTGGATTATCACATCGAGTTTAAGGGGCAAAAGATATTGCTGGTTGAAGATAATGAGTTAAATCAAGACTTAGCGTTGGCATTTTTCAAGCGTACGAATTTGAATGTTGACTTGGCTGAGAACGGAGAAAAAGCCGTCGCGCTAGCCAAAAATAATGATTATGAAATGATTTTAATGGACCTTCAAATGCCCGTTATGGATGGCTTTGAAGCGACGCGTCAGATCCGTGAGTTTGATACGAAAGTCCCTATTATAGCGGTGTCTGCCAATGTGTTTGCTGATGCTAAGCAAAAGGCAAGGGACGCAGGTGTAACGGATTTCTTAGACAAGCCTATTATCATCGATAAAGCGACTTCTTTGATCGTCAAATATATAGTGCCGGAGGTGATGGTAGAAGGAAAGGCAGCTCCGTTAGATAGGCAGACAGAGCCACTTGAAAGCCTAACAAGTAAACCCAAGAGCAATGATGCTATCAGTGTATTTTCTCAACAGCGGTTCGAACAACTCACTCTTCATGATTCGGAACTTCAAAACAAATTGATTGGGAAGTTCCATAGCACTGCGCCAAGCATGATGGTTGATGCGTTTGATAATTTGGTACAAAACGATTGGATTACGCTTGAAAGAAACCTGCATACCTTGAAAAGCATGGCAGCGTCGATTGGTGGATTCCAGTTAGCTGATTTAATGGGAGAGTTAGAAGGTAAAGCGCATAACAGTTTGTGTGATGAGCAAGACCTCAGAGAAGGTGAAGAGAGGTTAGCTGAGCTCATTGCAGCAACGGATAGCCAGATTGTAAAGCCACAAGCTGAATGCGTGAATGAAGTGAGTGTGATGGAATCCGTGCTCACAGAAGATCACAAGGTTAAGCTACTCTCACTGCTCGAAGCTTATGATAACGATGCTACGCAATACGTGGCTGAGTTACTCGTGCAGTATCCACATGCTGCTGTGCTTAAAGATATTCAAAGTGCATTAGTTAGCTATGATTTCGAGCGAGCCAGCGAAGTTCTCAGATCCTTGGAATAAGCAACTTGGGATAAGTCGCTTGTGGTAATCACTATCATATAACCTTTAAAGCCTTTAACCTGAGGGGTTAAAGGCTTTAATTTAGTCAGCGAATCAACGCGTTAGCCACTCACATTTTGTTTGATCAAATCAATAACTGTATTGTATCGGTGCGGCAGTTTCCGGTTTCGTTTTTGAACCAAATACAGCGTCTCCTCAACCTCTACTTTTGGCGGCACAACGTGCAATTTGTCTCTCTCTGGGAAGTGTTCAACTGCGCCAGCCGGTAATACCGTAAAACCTAATCCTTTTGATACTGGTAGCAATATCTGATGAAGCTGGTTGATGTAGCCAGATTTTGGAATTTCATTGACGTTAATATTCGCTAAGTATTTATCACCGCATAGGTCGAAGTACAAAGAGAGGTAGTGCGCTGAATCTGGGTGAGCGATAAGTCCAATCTCATGCAGCGTTTGCGGTGTTATTTCTAGGTCGGCGTGGCTATGGTGGACAATAAGACATAGTGCTTCTTTGCCAATGACTTGGCTTTGGTAGTAGCTGTCGTTAGGAGAATGCCTAACAATGCCGATATCGGTAGTGCCTTGGAGTAGGTCATTCAATATCTTTTTGTTTGGAGCCGCTTCCAGGTTGATGCTGAGATCTTGGTGTTGCTGCTGAAGTTCAAGAAGCTTGGGATATAGACGTAAAGAGAGTGAGCCAGAGCAAGACAAATGACATTGTCCTGCATAAGGATTATCAAAACTCAGAGACTCGAAAAGATCTTCTTGGTCTTTCTCTAGCTTGAGCGCATAGCGATACATAATCCGACCTTGCTCGGTTAGCTCGAAGCTCTTATTTTCTCGAGAAAGCAGGTCACAATCACATGCTTGCTCAAGCTTTTTGATGTGTTGGCTGACACCTGGTTGAGTCATGTATAACTTTTCAGCCGTTTGCGTGAAATGGCCAACTTCAACCAGAGTCTTGAATGTGTTGAGCCAAAGCGGATTGATCATACTCGCCTCTTAATGCCGAAGTTTGTAAAACAGCGCTAGGGCGTGTTGAACTTTCGTGGTTAAATTTTGTTCGAGATAAAAGCGTTTTAATCGCGGCGAGGGAGAAGCAGCCTAGTCATTCTAAGCAAATCTCCCTCAACAAAGAGTAAAACGCTTTTTGCGGGGGCGCCCAGCTCGAACCCTCCGGGCAGCGTTTGCTGGTCATTTCTACTGCGTTATCGGCTTATCATGTAGGCTAGCTACACATCAAAGCCTCTGCCTTGTATAAATACCCAGCAACTCGCTGCAAAAATCAGCTCGAAAGATCAACACGCCCTAATAAATAACAAAAAATTATTATTATCTCAAATAATGATAACTTCAACTCTAGAGTGTAAAGCTTCGAAGATCAAAGTACGCTGGATTGAATATTGTTCGAAGCAGAGCTTTCGGTTGTTTGCTGGAGTTGTTTTGAGTAACAAAGTGTTGCGACTTTGTTGATTATTTGGTCTATTGACCAACTGTGCTCATATTTAGGAACTAAGATGAATAGAAATGTTTGGCTGCTCTCACTGTGTCAGGCCTTATTGATGACGGGGAACATCTTACTGATTTCGGTGATTGGCTTGATAGGCAAGCAGATTGCACCCAGTGTCAGCATGATTACTTTGCCCGTTGCGCTTCAGTTTTTAGGCTTAATGGCTGCCACGATTCCTGCGTCTTTAATTTCAGGTAAGCTAGGACGAAAGAGAGGGTTTAGCATTGGTAATGTCGTTGGCATTACAGGGGCAAGCCTTGCTACCTACGCTTTATCTCAGCAGCATTTCTACTTGTTTTGCTTCGCCACATTTTTGCTCGGGATAGGTATTGGTTTTGGTACGCTTTATCGTTTCGCTGCTATCGAAGTGTGTGATGAAAATGCACGACACCGCGCAATCTCGATTTCAATGGCTGGTGGTGTCCTTGCGGCGGTACTCGGGCCGAACTTAGCGATTATGTCTCAGCAATGGTCACAAGATGGCCTATATATTGGTGCGTTCGCTTCATTGATTGGCTTGAACATTCTTGCGTTACTCATCTTACAAACCATTCAATTTCCAACAGCCTCTTTTAATAGTCAGGCTCCTAAATCCGATCCTCTTAGTGTGATAGTGAAAGCGCCTAACTTTATTGGTGCTGTGTTTGCTGCAATGGTCGCTTATGCCGTGATGAATATCCTAATGACGGCAACACCATTGGCGATGATCGGTTGTGGATTCGACTTTACTAAAGCCGCCGGTGTGATTGAGTGGCACGTATTGGGTATGTTTGTCCCGGCATTCTTTACTGGCTCACTTATTGAGAAGTTTGGTTCACGAATGATGATTTTGGCGGGTGGGGTGTTGTTCGTTGTTTGTATTGCTATCAACATTCATGGCGAATCAATCTGGCATTTCAGAGCGGCTTTGGTTTTACTCGGGGTAGGCTGGAACTTTATGTTCATCGCGGCAACCGGTTTGTTCAGTCAATCTTATCAACCGCAGAACAAAGCGAAGGCTCAAGCGTTTAATGAGTTTGTTGTCTTTGGCTGTGTGACAGTAACGGCGTTGCTTTCTGGTTGGTTAGAGTCGACTGCGGGCTGGCAAAACCTCAATATCTACGTATTGCCATTTGTGCTAGCCGTTATTTTATTGTTTGCATTTAGCGCACGTAAATCTCGCATTCAAAAGCAGCCGGTGTGAGTAGTTGTCACCTGTTTGGGTGAGATAGACCTCTTCATTTGAACAGAGCGTTAGGCTAGCTTTTCCGAAGCACAGACCAATAAAAAGCCCTACCGATGACGGTAGGGCTCTTGCTTACGGCTTAAATAATAACGTTTTCTTAAAACTACTGTCCTGACTCATGCCAAAGACAGCAGTACTTAAGTTGGTTTATCAGTACGCACGTTATTGTCTACGTACTTATTTCAATGATTTGAGCTAGAAGCGACTTATAGGTCGACCATAATGGTCTTAGTCGTGATCCCGCCTTGGTCATCAATTATCTTCAAGGTCACCTCGTGTTTCCCGTATGAAGGGAAGATAGAAGTGAATGTACGACCTCGTTTCACTTTTCCATTTGGTAATGTCCACTCTGTATCGACAATTCGCCCATCACTGTCTGAGCTTGTTGACCACATGGTGACCCAACGACCTAAGTGAATGTACTTCGCACTTGCTTCAGGAAGCGCGTTTGGAACCTCAACATTAACGATTGAGCTAAACGATGCGTTAACACCTTTGTCGTCGACTACCGTTAGGCTGACTGTGTATTCGCCGGCGTCTTGGTAAGTCCACGTTGGCGCTATTTCACTGCTTGTTACGCCGTTGCCGAAGTCCCATAGGTAGCTGATGATTTCGCCATCTTGATCCGAACTGAAGTTGCGAGCTGAGACGTTCAACCCATCTGTATTGAGTTCGAAGTTCGCTGTTGGCGCGATGTTGTGTTGGCTTACTTTCGACAGACGTACCACACCGTATTCGTTGACATCGCTTTGGTTAACAATGTCTACCACCAAGCCAAACTTAGTCAAAATACGACCCGAATCAGGAGCTTGTGGTGATGTGTAATCTTGATCATCAGAGAAGCTTGCTGTACCCACTAGGTTTGTGTCCTGAAGCACATCGTTGTCACTGTTCACAAGACGCATAGGAGTATGGTCTTTCAGTGAAAACGCGGCATCACGGACTTGGTAACGTGTTTGAGCGACTTTTCCTGAGTTTTGCCAAATCATGGCATTTTGGTCTGCATCGACCACACCTAACCAGCCTTCTCCTGGATGCTTGCCTACCCAGTTATCAGTGAGCGACTCATCGACATACCAAATGATCAGACCTGGATCGAACGACATGAGCTGGCCCATGCGCTTGATATTCGCTAAGCCTTCATCCACGTCCATATGACTGCGCCATTGCAGTAGGTAGTAGTGTTGAGCTTGATGGAAACCATTGCTCAATTTGAAGCCATTAAGCGCAAAGCTAGAGTTATCTTCGCCGTCATCTACCGCAACCGTGCCGCCGTCAACGACAAGGCTCAGGTTGTCTAAGTAGAAACCTTCCATGGCTAAGCCGCCATCGGTGATGTACTCGAACGAAAGCTCGACTTCTTGTCCTGCCCATTGAGAAACATCAAATTCAGCATCAATCCACCCGTCAGACTCTCCACCAACCGCAGGAACTAGGCCGGTATTGTAGGGGTCATCCATAGAAGTGATGTTGCCTGCGATGGCTTGTCCGTTCACAAGAACACGAGCAAAGTCATAGTCTTTTTCGATTTGGTACCAAGTTTTGAAGGTAAGCATTGCAGAATCGCCCGCCGGGATTTCCAGCTTACGGGTCATGCTATTTTTCAGGTCGTCGCCTTTTTGAGAGTGGAATGAGTACTCACCCTCGAACGGTTTCAAACCTTCGATTTGTTTCTCTGGAAGGTCGACCTTAATCATGTTCGGACGAGAGTTATCTGTCGTTTGGAACAGGGTGTAAATTTGTGGATTGTCTTCCAGGTCATCAATTGAGATTTGGTCATCATTAATCCAACGACCACCAATAGACTTCTGTAGGAAGTGTTTTGCCCAAGAACTGAATGCGGTTGGTTGAGTACCGCCAATTTGACCAGCCCAGCTGCCTGAAGACATGATAGACCAATAAGAAACAGGTTCACCTTTACCCGTGTATTGTGTGTCGTACTCATCTGGAAGGCCTAAATCATGGCCATATTCGTGAGCACAAACACCGGCTGCTGCGTCAATCGGTTGAATCGTGTAATCAAACGCCGCGTACTGGCCATTAAAGCGGTCTGGAAGCGAGCTAGAGGTGCCTTCTAGCACATGTGTGCGCCCAAGGTTGAATCTGTGAGACCAAATTGCATTAGGACCTAACACACCGCCACCGGCTTCTTCACCTACAGAGGCATGGAACACCATTAGGTGATCAATTACGCCGTCTGGCTCACGGAAGTCTCCGTCACCATCGTAATCGTAACGATCTTCGATATCGTAATCAGCGAGGTTGATGCTAGGGTCTTGAGCTAACTGGTTGAGGGCTTCGCGAACGAGCTCTTGAGCATTTAGGTCGTTATCCGTTGTCGGGGAGTTACCACCGTAGAAAGCTGCTGGCTTAGAAGCTCGATACCAACCTGCGGCTTGACCAGCCACACTGTAACTGTCGCCTGACTCACTTTGATAATACTGGCGCATCGAGATTAAGTTTTCACCATTTGGTCCGGTATAGCCTGAATCAGAAAACAGTAACTCTTGGTAGTGTTCTGGGTTGTAGCTCTCGTAGAGCATTTGCGTGTGCTCTTTAGTGAGCTTGTTATCGTCCCAGTTTAGATCAGGGAAGTCGACAAGCAGCGCGAGCACTTTGTCCGTGCGTTTGGTACCCATTTCCAGTGCGAAAACACTCGCTTTTTTGACGCCGGACTCTTTTTCGATGGCTTTTAGAATCTTTGCTCTCAGCTCCATGGCTTTTTTGCCAAATTGCGCATCACCTTTAAAACCCGAATTGATTTTACTTTTTAGGTAACGATCAAGGGCGCTGTGTTTTTCTTGATCGCTAGCGTTTTCATCAACTAAGCCTTGTCTTACTAGCATTTCAATTAGCTTATCTTCATTAACAACACCTAAATCAATAGGTGTTTTAGCATAACTGTTGACGCTAAATAGAGTAATCATTGCTGAAGCCAGCAACGTCTTTCTCATTATCTTCATTACATTTCCTTTTTATATTTCCATGTCGATATTAATATCAACTTCCTTCACCGGTGTTATTCACCGATATTGGTCTAATGCACTCTTTTGGTGCTTTATTTACCTGACGTTGGTTTTTTATATCTTTATTTAAATCGAAATTAGGCTGATGGTTCTTATTTGCTTTGGCATTGAGATAGATACGCAAAGCTTCTTGGTTGTCCTCATAATTTAAGCCGGGACAGATAATGCCTTGTTCAATCAATGACCTCAGCAATGGTTCATCATTCTCTATAGTGGAAGCCTGTGACAGTGAGGATAAGGACAGAACCATTAAAGCCATTGTTTTATGTGACATTGTTATAATTAGCCATTTGTTTCGATTGTGTAACAAAATATATTTATAAAATTAACCAATCAAACTGTAAATTTTTACAAGTTATTGTCTATCCTATTTTCAACATTAAGAGTTAATATCAAATAGCCTTAGATAATTATCTTATTGTCAGTTATTTATTTCATTTTGGTGAATTTATAGTTGATTGTTTTAATAGTAAGTATCAGTGTGGATAATATGGTTATTGTCTCTCGTGTTAATAGAGGTAAGGCTTTAGATAGTAATAAAAATACCTTTATACTTTGTGTTGATATAAGAATAGTGAATTTTATTGTCAGCCCAATGATGGATTATTCGTGTTTAAATTATTTTCACTCGAATTATCACGATTTCTTCGATTGAGGAGAGGTGAAAGCGCTTGTGGGCGCAATGTTACGCAAATTTTTGGGTTGGAGCGGCGAACAAGTTGGGTAGTGAAAAAGCTGATGATAAAAGAGCCTGTGTGTCGGCTCTTTTGCTAAAAGGTTTAAGGTGAGTTTTCGCTGTTATGATTGGGATACGTCGCGATAAAAGTAACGCTCACAAATCGTTGGTTTGACACGTTTAATAGCGTGCGAAATTAAAGCAACGATGAGGACTGAAAATACGATTCTTCCCCAGAATATGGTGTAAAAATTAGCCCCAATCAGCAAGATCAACAAGGTGTCTTCAATCAAACTATGGAGCAGGTTGAGTAGCATAATGGCGGTAAACACGTCTCTTGCGGCTATATGTCCTTTCTTTGCTTCGTTGATCAATAACCCGCCACCGAACGAAAGACCGAGCGTGATCCCTATGATGGTTAGATTGGTCGCATCTTTGCTGATGCCTAGTAGTCTTAAAAATGGTCGTAGCAGCAGAGCCATTAACTTCTCGATGCCAAGAACCTTTAAAACTTTAAGTAACAGTAGCAGTGCTGAAATCACCATGAATATCACTGCAAAGTTTTTGAGTTGTTCGATAGCCCAACCGATGTAACTGTTATCTGACGATACTTCTGGCTGCCATAAAACGGTTGCTGGATAGTTGAGTAAATCTCCGTATTGATAGCTGAGATTCAGTAGCCATGCCAATACCAAGCTGCCGCCGACTCTGACTGATAAGGTGGCAAGCCAGCTTACGCCTGCTTTTTTCGCTATTGCGCCTTCAATTGGCAATGAATGGGCGAGAAGCATCATGCTGCCTAATACTGAGGCTTGAGCGACAGTAAGGGGAACATCGGAACTGATGAGAATAATCAACCCTGCATAGATGTTAGTGAGTATGGTGGTTGCCCATACCAACCCCATTTCTTTCGGTAAGCCAACACTTTCCATTATTGGGCTCAGCCATTCGCTAAGACTCATGATGCCGCCGAGCTCTTCAACTACCTTTATCACGATGATGATTGGAATCATGATTCGAAAAAGCGTCGAGGTGACATCGAAAATTTCTTTAAGGAGTTCTTTAAAAAATTGATAAGTGAATTTCATTGTTACGACCATTGTTCGATTATGTTGTATGAGAAGATCTTATCGCGATTGCTGTGATCGTAATTTTGAAATTACTTTGTGAAGTTGCGTGAAATTTTTTAATTGTCGTAGAATTGGAAATTATAAGTCACAAAGCTGTGGTTGTAAGAAATTATGGAAATAGACCGAATAGATCGAAGCATTCTCGTAGAGCTTCAAAAGAATAACCGAATTCCTAATCAGGCGCTGGCTGAGGTTGTTGGCTTGTCACCACCTGCTTGTTTAAAGCGAGTAAGGCGCTTGAGAGAGGAGGGCGTAATCGTCGGTGATGTGTCTATCATCAATCCTGAGCTTACAGGCAGTAAGATGACTTTGGTTGTGTCTGTAGAAATGGAGCGAGATCGAGGGGACATCTATCAGATATTTCGCTACTCTATTTCGAAGGCTGCGGAAGTGACTCAGTGTTACCAAATTTCAGGCAGCTTTGACTTCATGTTGATTGTTACGGTCAAAGACATTCAAGCTTATGAAGATTTTGTTGAGCGGGTACTGCGTAAAGATTTGAACATTCGTAAGTTCCACACCTCTGTGTCAATGAGAACTGTGAAGTTTAGTACCGCCGTGAACTTAGATGAGTCGTAATCGTTAGATTGAAGAGACGTGAGGCATTGAGCTTTGTGAGGTACCTGGCTTATTTTTGTTTAAATAGCAGGCATTTACACAAAATGTGATGTTCACATTTTGTCATAACTTTAATAATTGTATATATTCCTCGCCTAAAATAATAATTAACAAAAGTTAATATAATGACTGTCAGCTCATCTTCTCAATCTCGTGAAACGCTTCTCAGCGAAAACGAACAACTCGTATCAACCACCGACCTTAAAGGCGTGATTACTTATAGTAATGATGCTTTTTGTCGCATCGCAGAATACAGCCAACAAGAATTGCTAGGGCAACACCACAATATTGTTAGGCATGGTGATATGCCTAAAGCGGCGTTTGCCGATATGTGGGTTAATCTGAAGCAAGGTAAGGCATGGCGCGGGATTGTAAAAAATAAGACTAAATCTGGTGGATATTACTGGGTCGATGCTTACGTTACTCCCATCTACGAGAGCGGCAAGGTGAGTGGTTATCAGTCTGTTCGTGTTAAACCGAAGAACGAGTGGGTGCAGGTTGCAGATAAGGCCTACCAAGGCTTATTGAAGGCTGAGAAATCTGGCCGCCAATGGTCATTGCAGATCAGTGATAGTGTTCGCTATGCGGTGTTGTTGGGTTCTCTGGCTGCGCCTCTGATTTCAAACCTTGTCGAAGTAGGGCAGGTATCCCAATGGCTTCTTAGCTTGCTGCCTGTTTCAGCATTAGCTCTGCTTTTCCGACAAGAGCTGATTGATACTCCTTTACAGCTGAAAAAACTGCAGTCGAAATTCGACAGTGTGAGCCGCCTTGTTTATTCAGGTAACAGCAAATTCTCCGTAGCCGATTTTCACTTAAAACTTTTGTCTGCTCGAATTCGCACGGTACTCGGCCGTATGACTGATTCTGCGAAACCGCTGCAGGACTTAGCCGATAATCTGAATGCCACATCATTTGAAGTATCAGAAGCGTTAGATCAACAAACAAAAGACATTCTACAAGTGCGTGAAGCAACGGAAGAGGTTGAAGTCACCGCGAACGAGGTATCTTCTCGTACTGAAGAAGCGCACCAGATTGTTGATGTGACTTTGCAAACCTGTGCCGGCGCTAAAGAGAGCATTAACCAAACTCATCAAAACTTAGAGAGCCTAGCTTCTCAGGCCGAAAAGGCGACGCAAACGACTTACCAACTGAGCGACCAAGCGCAGAGCGTAAGCAAGATTATGGAAGAGATTGGTGGAATCGCCGAACAAACAAACTTGTTGGCATTGAACGCTGCGATTGAAGCGGCTAGAGCGGGCGAACAAGGACGAGGTTTTGCCGTCGTTGCCGACGAAGTACGCGCGCTATCGGGTCGAACGTCAAAGGCTACGGTTCAGATCAAAGAGAGTATTGATACCATGCTGGCAACGATTGAAGGCTGGCAAAAAGATATCCTTGCAAACAGAGAGCAAACGGATGCGTGTGGTGATGTTGCAAAGGTGAGTGCCGAGCGCTTGTCGGAAGTTGAAAACCTAATGCAATCCATGAACGAATTGATGCAGTCTGTTGAAAGTTCTGCACATAAGCAACGTACTCTCTCGAGCGAGGTTAATCTTCACATGCAATCTATCGCGTCGACTGCAGAACAGAATTTAGTTGCCACTCATTCTGTGAAGGATCATTCGACAGAGCTTAAAGAACAAGTAAACGAGTTCTATCAGTTAGCTAAACGTTTTGAAGAAAAGTAGCGATGTATTAAGTTTTAATCTCTATTAAAAATGTCAAAATTAAACAAAATGTAAATGTTCAGCCCTGCTTTTTAGCGGGGCTTTTATTTATCTGTTACATAGTATTAAGGAGTTTAATGTTTATAACATTCAGTTTGTTGGCTATTCAGTAATTAGGATAAAACTCTTACCTTAAACTTGCTTAACTTAGCTATGTGTTAGTTCTTGAATTTTAGTGTGATGATTAACTTGCTCAAAGCGAGTCAATTATTGATATTCAACTGTATAGGTAAAGATCTAATGTTAACTAAAGCATACGTGTCTGCTAGCAATTTTTTCCATTCATTTAAAAACGATGAACGCGGCGTGACTGCGATCGAATATGGCCTGATTGCTGTTGCAATGGCTGTATTAGTAACTACAGCTGTGGGCCCTACAGGTTTCATTGGCAAGCTTGAAGGTGCGTTCGCACAAGTAGCAACTGCTATCGACACTGCAAGTGATAAGTCATAATAAATCCTATTCGCTAGGAAGTTTAATATAGCAAATCATTATGCCAGTACCATGTTAAAGATGTCTGGCATAATTTATTTTCGCTATAAAATGAAATTATTTTACTCAAACTATGTGGCGTCCCTATTTTTAGTCATGAATTTTATCTAGTAGGTTTGGCGATATTGATTATATATGTGTCAGCCACTGACTTTCTCTACCGAAAAATACAAAATAACGCCTTATACGTATTGCTGATTTTGCAGTGTTCCTTATCCCCATTAGACATTCAAACGATCAGCTTTCTACTTGTGCTAAGTATAGGGCTTGTTCTTTATAAGCTAATTTGGATTGGTGCTGGTGATATTAAATATGCATCTGTCTTATCACTTACCATTCCTGTTCATGATCTAGTTTGGGCACTCGTTATGATGGCTTTTTCTGGTGGGATTTTAGTTGTTTTTTATCTCGTAAAGACAAAGTTGATTAACAAAATACTAGCGAAAAAAACGTTGAATGATCAAAAAGGTATTCCGTATGGTGTGGCTATCAGTATCGGATTCTATTTGGTTATTTTAACCAAATCTACGCCATATATATAACCTCAAAAAATGAGAATATTATGAGATCACGACTGGTATTACTTGTTGCCATCGCTGCTTTAATCGTGGGCGCATTAGGCGCTGTCGATTTGTTTAAGACTGAAACCGAGCCGAACACTGCTGATGAAGTGGTCGTAGAAAAAAGCGAAGAACATGTGGGAGTGTGGATTGCAACTGAAGCGCTTAAAAAAGGGCATGCAGTCAATGCACAAGACGTTGTTAAACAACAATTGCCTCTTAGTGAAGCACTAAAACTTGGTGTCAGAGAAGATACACAAATCAGTTTCTCGCCTTCCATTCTATTAAATCGAAACCTGCGCTCTGGTGATGTGGTATTACCTGAATATCAAGTGAGCCCTGGTAGACCTGGCTACATCGATCTTCTCGTTACCGAGAACATGACATTGTACCCATTGAAAGTTAGCGATAAAAACTTGATTAATGACTACATCCGGCCGGGGTCTTTTGTCGATGTGCTTACGGTGAGCTCTCCTCATGCTAATTTGGCTGGCAACCTAGATAAGCCGAAGCGTTTTCGCGGAGTTAAGGCGTCGATGTTTTTGAAACATGTCAAGGTGCTCAATATTGGAAATGATGACACAGGGGATAGATCGATTACTGCTCGCTCTCCAAGTGAAGAAGCTGGCTTAATGACGGTTGTCATTGAAGTAGGCCCGGATGATCTACCCAAACTCGCCCTTGCACAACGAACCATGCACATCGAAATTTATCGCAGCCAAACCTATAGTCAGCCTGAGTTTGCCGAGGTGCGTAACATCATTGATAACTACACAGGAGTTAATGAGTTACGTGGTAATGAGAACAACCCAAGAGAGGCTTTGTGATGAGGATTATCCATCAAGGAGCATTGTTTGGCTCCATTCTAGTAACGCTGTTTGGCTTACTTTCAACAACAAACACTTTCGCTGCTGATCGTTCTATCACTTTAAATGATGGCCAACACATTCAACTTAAAACACCAATCGGTCAAGTGTTCATAAACAACCCTAACATCGTCGATTACAAGGTAATCAACGATAGCACTCTTGTTGTGTTTGCGAACAGTGTGGGCCAATCGCGATTGATTGTCTATGGAGTGGATAACGATGTGCTGCTATCCGACCGTATTATTGTTGATTTGAACTTAACGGACGTCAGAAAACAACTTAAATTCCATTTTCCTGACGCTCAAGTAAAGGTTCAGTCAATAGGTGAGCAAGTTGCAGTGAGTGGTATCGTTGATTCAGAAGAAACGCGTGACGATATTTATCGCTTGGTCGCGACGTTACTAGACCGAGAAAAAATGGAGAAATGGGACAAAACACAAAAGCTAAAATTTAAATCCGACAGTTCGGATTATGAAGAGTCTGAAAGCATGGTGTTTGCTCGCAATATGACGTGGCAAGGGATCATCGAGCGAATTGAAGTCGCCACGACTCAGCAGGTGAACGTCAAAATATCGGTCGCGCAAGTGACAGAATCGTTTGGACAAACCATCGGTTCTGATTGGAGCACGGTAGGTTCAAGTGTCGGGCAATTTGTTTTTGACCAATTCGATGCGGCTAATCTCACTACCTTAATTACAGCGTTAGGAAATGACCAGATCGCAGAGGTTCTGGCTGAGCCGAACTTAACCGTATTATCTGGTGAGTCTGCAAGTTTTCTGGTTGGCGGGGAAGTACCTGTAATCATGTCTTCCAATAATAACGTCAACATCTCATTCAAAGAGTTCGGTATCAAGCTGGATCTAACGGCCAAAGTGTTGAGCCAAGACAAGATCCGAATGCAACTGGCACCTGAAGTGAGTGAAGTTGAGGGTTATGTTGAAGCCGCTGGTATCAAAGTGCCACAGCTTGTTTCTCGTCGTGCAATGACAACGGTGGAGCTGGCCGATGGTGATAGCTTTGTTCTGGGTGGTTTGATGAGCAGCGCTGATTTGGAAAAAATGCAAAAGATCCCATTTATTGGTGATATTCCAGTTCTTGGCGCCGCGTTCAGAAAAGCAACCACCGAAAGAAAACGTACCGAATTGGTCATTGTCGCTACTGTAAATCTAGTGGAGCCAATGAAGCCAAAAGATATTCAACTTCCGTACATTAAGAAGACATCGACATTGGCACGTTGGTTGAACATCAAATGGGATGGTAAGGAAGTGACATCGTCTGATGCAACAATTCGTCTGCTGTCGCAAGGAGGGTTTATCCAATGAAGAAATTAGCATTGATAGCCTTGTTCTCTACCTCACTGTTTGGCTGTGTTTCTGAACAGTATTTCGTTGGTCAAGGTGCTGAAGCTCTAGTTTACAAAGAGCACCATAGTTTTGAGTTTGTTATTAAAAAACGCGATAAAACAGCTCAGCAGATTAGTGACTTGATACAGGAAATTGAATCGGTCGATAAAGAGGCTACCTATGTGGTGGATTATAAGTCAGCTGCGAACAAACAGCTGCTGCAGAGTATTTTTAAACAGTATCCATCGCATATTATCACACCACAACGAGTTGTTTATCGGTATGCCCAGTCGTTGCCAAGTGACCTAGGAATCAAAGTAACGCTAACGCGCTTGAAGACACAAACGTGCAAGCCAGCCCAAATACATGTCAATTTGAGGCAGTCTGACTGTTTTGTTGAGTCGATGAGATTGAAGCAAGTGGCGCACAAATCAAGATTGGTAGGAGAACAATAATGTTTGATTTGACAAAAGCGTTAGCAACCAAGGCCAAGCCAGTTCTGATAACCTCGAGCGGTGTGGCAGGGTGTACGTTATTTTATCAATCACAAGAGTGTTTGAATCTAGTTCAAGAAGTATTTCTGTTTGAAGGGTGGGATGAGCCAGCTTGCGTAAACACAACGGCCGGATTAACCAAAGTTACCGAGCAACAAAGCAGTCATATTGTGATTCTTGAGCTTAATGAGTCGAGCAATGTTGTAGAAGATGCAAAAGCTTTCGCTAGTAAACTACCAACTCATAAAGGCGTGGTAGTTATAGGTAAAGAAGATGCTATTTCAACGCTTCGCTCTCTTAAAGAGATGGGGTTCTACTACGTTTTCTGGCCGGTGAATAAACAAGAATTTGCGGACTTCTTAACTCACGTGAGTAAGAACCTCAAAACCTTTTCTGGTGTAAGCCAGAAACGTAAAGCAAAGCACGTTGCTATTGTTGGTAGCAAAGGTGGTGTGGGCGCGTCGTTTATCTCTACTGAGCTTGGGTCACTGTTATCGACACAAGGCTCAGATACGATTCTTGTCGACCATCAAAATGCTGGTACTAATATTGATGTTTTGCTTGGGCTAAAAGATTTTATGCCGCGAACCATTGATGAGTTTACCACGCCATTACACGAAATGGACGAAGAGGGTGCATTGAGCTACCTCTTTAATGCTCGTAAGCATCTTCGTTTATTAGCGATTGATGGTGAGAAGAGCCCAAGTGATATTTTTAATTATAGCCAAACCTTATGTGGACTGTTGGCGAGAAACACCAACTTCATTATTGAAGATTTTTCTGGGGCTGTGGACTTCAAAGTTGAACCACAACTCTTGGTAGAAAATTTTGATGTGGTTGTGTTGGTGTTTGACGCATCGGTGTCATCGGTGAGAAATGCTAAGCGGCTCTATGAAAAGATAGAGAGCTTACAGCTGACTTTGTCGTCGCGTACTCGCATCATTATGGTCGCTAACTACCATCGTCCTAAAAATTCTTTTGTGTTGGAAAAGTCGGATCTTAATAAGTATCTGGGAATGAGTGTTGATCTAGAGTTTGATTATTGTAAGTCGCTTGCGCACATCATTATTGATGGCAAGCGAGGACATAAACACGACCGAAATATTAGTCACTCTATGGAGCAGTTGGTCAAACTTATTAATGGCCAGCCGATCGACCAGAAAGCGATGAACTCTTGGTTAAAGAAGGTGCGTGTTAAATGAGTTCTAATAAAGACTTATATCTCGCCTTTCGTGGTCAAATTTTTGAAGCGCTAGACGCCGAAGCGGTTCAGAAAATGAGCCGCAAAGAACTAGAATCACAGATACAAGCGGCAGTAAACTTATTAGCCAATAGCTACCAGAGACCCATCACATCGATGATGAAATCTGGTTTAGTGAAAAGCCTTATCGACGAGCTGTTTGGGCTTGGTCCTTTGCAGCCACTGGTCGAAGACCAGTCTATCTCCGATATCATGGTTAATGGGCCCAATAACATCTTTTTCGAACGACATGGCAAGGTCAAAAAGTCCGAAGTTTCGTTTGTGAATGAAGAGCAGTTGTTGGCTATTGCTAAGCGTATCGTTTCACGTGTAGGCAGACGCGTTGATGAACTCTCTCCAACGGTTGATGCCAGGTTAGATGACGGTAGCCGTGTGAACATCGTGATTCCACCGATTGCGCTGGATGGCACATCGATCTCTATTCGAAAGTTTAGAGAGCAGAATATCGGGTTTGATGATTTGATCGATTTTGGTTCGATGTCACCTGATATGGCGAGAGTATTAATGATAGCGTCTCGCTGTCGTATTAATGTGCTTATCTCTGGTGGTACTGGTTCCGGTAAGACAACCTTATTGAACGCTTTGTCTCAATACATTGCGGAAGATGAACGTATCGTCACGATTGAAGATGCCGCTGAACTGCGTCTGCAACAACCTAACTTAGTTCGACTTGAGACGCGAACCTCCAGTGTTGAACAAACTGGGGCTGTGACTCAGCGAGACTTGGTGATCAACGCGCTTCGTATGCGTCCTGATCGAATTATTCTCGGTGAATGTCGTGGCTCGGAAGCATTTGAGATGTTGCAAGCGATGAACACCGGCCACGATGGGTCTATGTCTACACTGCACGCGAACACGCCGAGAGATGCAATTGCCCGTGTTGAATCAATGGTGATGATGGCGAACTTGAATCAGCCGTTAGATGCGATTCGAAGAACAATCGTGAGTGCCGTTCAGATGGTTGTGCAAGTTAATAGGCTTCGTGATGGCACGCGCAAAATTACCAGTATATCGGAAATTGTTGGACTTGAAGGCGATAGCGTGGTGATGGAAGAGATTTATGGCTTTCGGTACGACGATGCTCTTTTCGGCGAAAATGTGAAAGGGGAGTTTGTCACCAATGGGATCATGCAGCGCTCTGAGTTAGTGAAAAAAGCGAAATTCTTTGGGCTTTATGAAGAGCTTATCGAATCCTTCAAGGGAGTCTAGCATGCTTTGGATTTCATTGATCCTGTTCGCTCTTTTACTTCTTTTGATCCGAGATTCAAAGGTAAAAAAAGTCAATCAATTCTTCAATATTGAAGACGTAGAAGTTGAAAGTTTTGACGCTATTAACGTGAAATCATTAGTTGGGAGACAGGTTTGGCACAGGTTTAGAGAGTCTATTTCACCTACCCTGATGGTGTTGGGGCCGCGTTCAACCTTGTATATCGCTTTATACATCATGGGTAGTTTGGTCGTCTCTTGGTACGTCGTGATAAATCTATTATCGATGACTAAAGCTTGGTGTGTACCTGTGTTAGCTCTCGTTTTTACTTTTTTCGGCTATCGTTTCTTGGCGACTAAAAGGCGCCGAGATTTCGAAAATACCTTCCCTGACGCGTTGAATATTCTGATGAGTGCCGTGACGGCGGGTGACAGTTTAATGCACGCCATTAGCTATGTCGGCGAAGTGATGCACAATCCTATCGGGCGTGAGTTTAAGTTGATGGGAGACCGACTTAAGTTAGGTGAGTCTCCGGAAGTAGTACTTAAACGTTCGTGTAAAAACTACCCGTATTCAGAGTTTTTATTCTTTACTGTAACGCTTAGAGCCAATATTGCGCGAGGCGGACAACTTAAAGGTGTGTTGACTCGATTAATTCGTGTGTTGGTCGATGCTAGAACGTTAGAAAAAAAGAAGATGGCAATGACTTCGGAAGCCCGAATATCAGCCAAGATAGTTGCTGCTATCCCTATGGTTTTTATGGTTATTCTTAACCAAATCAATCCGTCTAATGTTGATTTTGTACTTCATGATCCCGAGGGGAGAGTCGTGTTGTTTTATGTGCTGGGCAGTGAGCTTATCGGCTTATTTATTGTTTGGTTATTAGTAAGAGGTGTTCGCGCATGATGATACTAGCTGCACTTATTGTGCTGTTTTTGTCGCTGCTCTTTTTGATCATCGAGTCGTTACAGGCCGAACAGCGCAGACAGAAATTAGCGAATTATCTAGCGACTGATGCTATTAAACCGCCTTCGCGCTTGAATCGATTTTTCATTAGATTTGGCAAGGAGCATCATGATGAGCTCGAGCAGAAACTGATCGAAGCGGGATATTACAACACGAAATGGGCGAAGTTCTATTTTCCCGCGAAGGTATTGGTATTGGTTTTGGTCTCTATTTTGATTCTGATGGGAGACATGACTTCGAGTAACCAACTGTTGGTCGCGATTACCTCTTTAATTACTGTAATTGTACTTCCAGATACTTTGTTGCAAGTGCGCCGTAAGATACTTATCCGAAAAACCTCCTCACAGCTTCCTTACCTCTTGGACATGATGTCAGTATGTGTACAAACCGGTATGACTATAGAGGCTGGTTTAGCCTATTTGGCTCTAGAGCTTGCAGAGTTCGATTCTGACCTTTGCTACCAAATTAAGCGCACATCTGACTCAGGTAAAATACATGGTATCGAAAAGGCTTTGAATGACCTTTCGGAGCGTATTCCAACCCCTGCGGTGAGAAGTTTTGTTCTGACTATTATTCAGAACTTGCAATACGGAACGTCCGTCGCACAAATACTCAGTGACCTTGCTGAGGATATGCGTAAAGAGCAAATGCTTACGGTTGAGGAGAAGGTCGGTAAGCTCTCTGCCAAAATGAGTGTGCCTTTAATCTTATTTATCATGTTTCCAATCGTCATTTTGATTCTTGCACCGAGCATCATGCAAATGACATTGAGTATCTAGAGGGCCGGTCGAATGAATAAAAAGCGCACTTATTTGATGTTGTTAACGCTAAGCCTGTTAGCGGGTTGCCAATCGACACCTACTGAGCAAGAACAACTGCACGCTGATGTGACCAATATGGAGAAGGTTAAAAACTACGATGGTCTTATCAGCCATTACAAATACCAGTTGGAGCAGGGCTCGGAAGATCCAGCTGTGAAACAGAGACTGGCCTGGGCATACTTTCACAAAGGTGATATCGAATCGGCAAATTTCTATGTTCAACACCTTCATCAAGAGGGCATCGTTAACCCAAGTTTGTATCAGCTAGAGGGCCAAGTTTTCGATGATAAAAATGACATTGGCCGTGCTATTTCCTCTTATATAAATTCGGTTGAGGCCGGAAACAATTCCGGTCAAATCCACGTATTACTCGGTGTGTCATATGCAAAAATAGGTCAGTACGAAAAAGCATACCAGGAGCTGAGTCTTGCTCGCTTACGTGGCTACGACGACATTGTAATAAAGAATAATATCGCGATGATTCAGATAGCTAATGGTGAGTATCATCAGGCGATTGAAACGTTAGCTCCGGTGTTGAAAGAAGATCCCGCGAATAAGATCGTCAAAGCAAACTTGGCGATAGCATTGATGAAAACTGACAAAGCCAACTCAGCCCAAAAACTACTAAAAGACGACTTTTCGACGCAAGAAATTCAGGTTATTACAGTCGAGCTGACTCAAACGGGAGCGTCTAATGAAGCACCTTAACAAGCAGAAGGGAGTAACTGCCATTGAGTTTGTATTGGGGGCTCTGGTTCTGTTCTTTGCAACCTTCGCAATTTTTGAGTCGAGCTATCAAATCTACGTCGTGAACATGACCGAGTACTCGCTTAGAGAAACCATCAGAAATGCCAAGATCTATGAGGGTAAAGGGATCAACGAGCAGTACGAGAAAAAGTTCAGAAGCTTAATTGAAGATGATGACAACTTGTGGCGCTTCTTAATTGACGGTTCACGTTTCTCGATCAAAGGAAGGTATTTTAAAAACTACGATGATTTCGTAGCAAACAGAGGCCACGCTGGCCAAAATTTGAACTTCAACTATGACCTTGCCGAAATCACTGTAACCTACCGCTACACGCCGATCATTATGCTAGCAGGTGCTGCAGATAGAGATATCTCTCGCACCATGGTTTTAAATTTGGAACATGAGGGATGGAAAGATGATGAGCTGTAAACAACGTGTCTGTTCCGCGTCTCGTCAAAAGGGCTCTTTTACCATTGAATTACTGTTCGTACTGGTCGCCCTTTGGGGTGTTTACCTGTTTGCTGCTGACTTGAGCCATCAATTACTTACCCGCGCAAAGCTCGATCGATCGAGTTTTGCTTTGGTGAATATTATCAAAGAACGCTCTCGTTACTTTGATGGCGATGTGCTCGCCGGACAGAACGTTTCCGTTACACGGAAAGAACTAAGTAATATGGTGAAAGTCGCAAGCCGAATGCTGAATACGCCCGTTGATAATGTGGCAATCAAGATAGAGTCGTTAACCAACAACAATAATGCTGCTGAGTTTAGTAGCAATAAGTTCAAGAGCTTAAACTGTCAAACCGATTCAATTATTGAACATGTTGATTTAGCTCCCGTAGATAATGGCGTTGTTTACCCCTTATATCGCGTGAGCCTTTGCGAAGAAGAGAGCTCTTGGTTCAAACCTTTCTTTAATGGTGGCAAAAATACCACCGTTAAGATTGCCTCTTCTTCAATCATGCCAGGGAGATAATGAAATGAAAATGCAGCTTGAACGGAAAATCAGTATCCATCGCCCAAGCCTTCGAAAACAACAAGGGGTTGCTGCGGTATGGATGGGCTTGTTACTTGTCCCTATCATGGGAGTGACCTTTTGGGCGGTAGAAGGCACACGCTACGTACAAGAGACCAGTCGGTTGAGAGACTCTGCAGAGGCGGCAGCGATAGCAGTGACCATTGAAGATAAACCCGACCTCGCTCGCATGTTAGCCACTCAATATGTCGAGAATTACGTGAGAGATATTAAGTCCAGCAATCTTTCTGCACAGAGATTTCATCAAACGAGAGATGAGGGAGCAGGGATTCTTGAATATGTCCAATATACGGTTAATGCGAGGACGACCCATGACTCTTGGTTTGCGAGCCGTTTTATCCCTTCGTTTGATGAGCAGCAAACTTTAGCAGGTCGCTCTCTTGCGCGAAAGTATTCTAATTATATTGGTCAAAACATTGATCTTGTGTTTGTATCGGACTTTTCTGGTTCAATGACTGAAAAGTGGAAGGAGGGTAGCGTACACAAAAAAATCGAAGACTTAAAA
This sequence comes from Vibrio sp. 10N.286.51.C3, assembly GCF_003050065.1. Classification (NCBI taxonomy): domain Bacteria; kingdom Pseudomonadati; phylum Pseudomonadota; class Gammaproteobacteria; order Vibrionales; family Vibrionaceae; genus Vibrio; species Vibrio sp. 10N.286.51.C3. Next base: position 404,074 of record NZ_PIGC01000001.1, read on the forward strand.
ACCGCTATTGAAACGATATCTAGCAGTATCCTCTGTACCTCTACTCGGCAACAATATGTTGACGGTGAATGGAAGGTGGTATGTGATGAAGTAAGCGACGATACCACTGGAGACAAGTTACTTAACAGAGTTGGCTTTGTGCCTTATAACATTCGTACAAGGGAATTTGACGGTGAGCACACTGCTAAATTGATTAGTCAGTTGAGCTATTCAGATATCCACAAACCTAATTTATCACGTTATACCTTCAATGATTTAGATCTCGATTTTTGGAGTAGGTATACTCGCCCTGAGGTAGAAAATTGTGCAAAGATTTCAAAACTTTGCCCTGCCCCACAAAAGGACAATCAACAATACGCTAAGCGTGTAGTAGATGTAGTCAAGAGAGGGTGGCCGATCACAGATTGTAAAAGGTATGTTGATATCTATACAACGGTGTCGACCATGTTTACAGATAAATCTGATTTAAAGTCTCACTTCTACACTGTACCTGGCTCTAAGCTACTTAAGTGGCATGGGTACAATACTCCTTTACAGTTTTATGATATACCACTGACTAACGATTTGTCAGCTTTAAATAAGGTTAAGTCTATGAGCCCAGGGGGCGGAACATCAGCTTATCAAGGCATATTAAAAGGCTTTCAAGTTTTAAATGACGGTAAACCTAGAAGCTCGGATCAAGAAGAGCAAAATACTTACGCTAACAAGCTCAAGATGCTACTTATTTTGAGCGATGGAGCCGAATCACCTAATAACGGTATTCTTAACGATCTAGTTGCAGCAGGTATGTGTGATAAAGCAAGGGAGGAGATACCTGGCTTATATATAGGAGTTATTGGGATTGACTTTGACACCTCTAAACAAGTGGGCTTTCAAAACTGCGTAGTTGATCCGGATAAGGATGTGATTGATGTATCTAACGTAGATGAGCTAAATAAAAAGATTGAAGAACTCATCCGAGAAGGCTCAAAAAAAACAAGCGGAACAACTAAATTATACTAGAGGTAAAGATGAAAAAATTAATGGTCAGTTCCATTGTATTTTTGGCATTACAAGTTAGCTTTCCTGTCAACGCGGAACAAAGTATCAACGTTTATTGTGATATGGCATATAGTGAATATCAACACAGTGTAACGGTGGATAATATTGTGGGTATCGCGCAGCATCGGTTGGGTTTTCTGCAAATAGAGCAAAAATCAAATAACGACGAGTTGAGACAAACTTTGGCCAGTGAGTCAAAGTTTGGTGTGGATCAATCAGGATGTAAGACCTGGATAAGTAACCAAGAGCGCCACGGGCTATTGGCTCGTCTGCACTTTGGGTTTGATCAACACAACTTAACGCCAATGGGCAGCAAAGCCTTAACTCAATTAGCTAGCGAATTGCAGGCTAGTGGCAACTCGGTCACTGTTGATGGGCACACAGACAGCACTGGTGATGAAGGCTACAACCAAGCTTTGGGGCTACAAAGAGCACTTACAACATCAAATGCTTTGGTTGCTGATGGTGTAGAGAAGAATCGCTTGGTTATTCGTTCTTTTGGTGAGAGCAAGCCGATCGCCTCTAATGAGAGTTCAGAGGGAAGAGCAGAGAACAGACGAGCAGAAGTTTGGACATCTACAGGTAATGTCGACTAAATTCATAGCTTAACCTGTCTGTAGCTTGGCTACCTATTGAAATAATGGGAAGTTGACAAAAATGGTGATTTGTCACTTCCCTGAAAATGTTATGAATTGGTTATATGTTACCTGTCAACGAGGCGTTACTAGCTCATTGAAGTGCGCAACTAAGATTGGAGACCGTTTTAGAGTTCCTCCAATACGACAGCTTGACTCGTGAGTGTCAGCTCATCGTTATACTGATTGGGGCTGAGTTGGCTTCAATAGCGTAAGCGAGGTTGTAGCGGATAGCTTCGAGAATAATATCTTTTGATAGAAAGTGGCAGCCCTTAAGGTGCTGCAGCGACGATTATGATGTGTACAGTGCCAATTTTGTCGATAGAGAATCACATCGTTGGTAGATGGCACACACGATGGAGTTAAACTCGAGGCTTTTACTTTTAGAAGACTAAGTTTTAGATGGTATTTATTCAATGAAAATTCTTATTTGCGATGACTCAGTTCTTGCACGAAAGTCGCTTTCTCGTAGTTTAACGGAAGTTAGCTCAGATGATTTGTTTTTTGCGGAGCATGGTAGAGAGGCTTTGGAGGTTATTGATCGGGAACCAATTGATGTGATGTTCTTAGATTTAACCATGCCGATTATGAATGGTTTTGAAGTTCTTGAGCACCTTCATAATCAAAACAGCCCAATAAAAACGGTCGTTATTTCTGGTGATGTTCAGAGAAAATCAATTGAGCGTTGTTTGAAATTGGGTGCATTCAGTTTTATAAAAAAACCATTTGATAGAGCCGCACTTGCCGGGGTTGTCTCTAAGCTGGGAATAACATTAGATGTTGGCCAAAAGAAAGTTGATGATGTCAGCTACACTTCAAAACTAAAAGAGCTTGCAAACATTGCACTTGGACGTGGTGCTGCACTTGTTGCTGAGCATATTAGCTCATTTGTTAACATGCCCATCCCTAATGCAGGTACTTTGAGTACTGGAGCATTAGAGATGACAATCAATGATGTACTTGATCGTGAAAATTCTGTTGCAATCGCACAGCGGTTTGTTGGTGATGGGATTCATGGTGAAGCTTTAGTTTGTTTACGAGGAAGAGATTTGAAAAAAGCTGGCGCCCAACTTCACTTTAACTTTTCGAGCAATGAACTTTTTCATTTCATTTCTCATTTACTTGTTTCTTCATTCTTAAGTTCATTATCAGAACAACTTGCAACTCAATTCTCATTACGTCAGCCTGTATTTATTGAGCAGTTACATCGTGATATCAACTTTAACGACACGAAAGGTGAATCCGATGTATTTACTATTGAATATAGTTACTCAGCTGGTGGAAGTGATTTTGAAGCTGATGTTTTGTTCTTTATGGATTCAGCTTCTGTTAATAAATTAAAGCAATTAATGGAGATGTTATAATGCCAAAGATCACGTTAGGAATGGATGAATTTCATCGGATTATGCAGGTGATTGATAATGTCGATGCTGGCTTATTAATTGTTGACCTAGATTATAATGTCTGTATCTGGAATTCTTTTATGCAATCATACAGTAAAGTTAGTGCTGAACAGATCATGGGGAAGAATCTATTTAATATCTTCCCAGATTTGCCAGAGAAGTGGTTGCGTACAAAAGTTTCCTCTTCAATATCAGTACAATCTCGAACCTTTTCAAGTTGGGAAAATCGTCCATTTTTGTTCAATTTTAACAACTACTCACCAGTATCTAATGGTTTATCTGTAATGTATCAAGATATCTCTATTACCCCACTAACTTCGTTAAGCGGAGAAATATCTCATATTAGTATTTTGGTCAATGATGTTTCTGATACTGCTAAAAGTAAGTTGTATCTTAATGAGTCGAACACTCGGTTATCAAAAATTAGTCAGATAGATGGGCTGACAGGCCTTTATAATCGTGCATACTGGGAATGTTGCCTGAAAGAAGAGTTTCACCGATGTAAAACAATGGGCAAAACGGCTACTTTGGTAATGTTTGACATTGACCATTTCAAAAAAGTAAATGACATATACGGCCACAGCGTCGGTGATGAAGTTATTCGGCAAACCTCGCATACAGTGCAGGAAATCGCTCGGAGATCTGATTACGCTGGACGTTATGGGGGGGAAGAATTTGTGGTGTTTTTGCCAAATACCTCTACCGTACAGGCTCACAACTTAGCTGAGCGATTGAGGAAAAAAATAGAATCATTATTCATATCGACAAAAGAGCATAATATTCAAATTACGATAAGTTTAGGTTTATGTGAGATTACTGATATAGTAAAAACAGCTCAGGATTTAATAGAAAAAGCAGACAAAGCGCTTTATGATTCAAAAGAAGGGGGACGAAATCAAACGAGTATTTATTCTTCCCAAAGGGCGGGAACGAACGTTAACTACTGAAAAAAGAATTTATCTCAGTGGGAGCGTTTTTAGATAATTACGTTCTTAGCATGAAGAAAAAATGAGAAATTCTCACATGATTATCATTGTCCAACTAAAAAAGTGAAAGATAGCCGCTCACAAATCAGGGCGTGAGCATGCTTCGATATGATTTATATATCAAAGAAGAATCAAGGCGATTAATCATCTTTCCAACCAGCTTTTTAAGAGAATATCCTGAATTCAGTGTGACTGTCTAAACTGGCGTTGTTAACTAAATTCGTTGAACCTTTCCTCAATACGGTGAGCTGAGCCGATATATAGTGATGTTACGGGTAAATCGAAAAAGAAGATAACAAACGGGAATGAGTATAATAAAGCCTTGTGGAAAAGAGGCTCAGTAATATTTTCAATCATTGAAGCGTTGTATTGCAAAGGCCAACATGGCAAACGCGGTAGAGGAGACTGTCCTAAATTCTGTGTAACTGTCTAAACTTAAGCCTTAAAGGCTAAGGATGGATAGTATGGATAAGAAAGCACTTGAAGCTTTTGCTCGTGAAGCAGCTAAGTCAATTAAGACAGAAACTGATCTTGATGACTTCCGCAAAATGTTAACCAAGGTGACTGTTGAGACGGCATTGAATGTCGAGCTTGATGAGCACCTTGGTTACGAAAAACACTCCTCTAAACCTAGTTCTAACTCCCGTAATGGGTACTCCTCCAAGTCGATTCTCACTGATGATGGTGAAGTGCCTATAGACGTTCCTCGTGACCGAGAGTCAAGCCTTGAACCAAAGCTGGTTCGTAAGCATCAAACTCGTTTCCAGTCGATGGATGACAAAATCTTAAGCCTCTATGCTGTAAGCGCTCAATTCTCCGCATAATTCTATCCTGATCTCCATGGTAGATAATGACTACTTTCATTACACAAGGAGAAATTTATGACTCACTCATCGCAAGTTTGGCAACATCACGTTAATGACGTATCCGCTCAATACTCAGCAGGTCGTGAGCGGATAATAGTGATGATTTAATCGTTTTTGATGTTCCAAGGTAGCAGCGCCTCGATTTGCTCCACGGTTTCTGCGTATGGCAACTGAGTAAGAAAGGTGTGTAAGTATTGGTACGGCTCTAGACCATTCAGTTTTGCTGTTTCCACCGGCTTTGTTGCTTAATTAAGTGAGAAGACATGGCTGCCCCATGTTGAACAATACTTAAACAATACACTGAGTTTCAGGCATACTGCGTATTTCGGTGATTGCGAACGCTTGTTTCGGTTTATTCCGAACACCTGAACCAGCACTTTTTCTCTTTCCCTATTTTTACTCTAAGTGTTCGGATTGCGCCAGTTTTCTCATTGATTCTCCTCCCAGTTCTATTCTATGACTATTATGTACCAGCCGATCCATTAGAGCGTCAGCGATGGTGGCGTTGCCGATCATGTTGTACCACTCCTTTACGGGTAGTTGGCTGATGACGATTGTGCTGCTGTTTTGGTAGCGGTCTTCAAGAACTTCTAACAAGTGACCTGCATGCTCTTGAGGCAGTCTTTCCATCCCCCAGTCGTCGAGGATCAGTAAGCCTTTCTTCTTCCGAGAGCTAATTTTTTACTTAACTTTCCTTAAGTAACATTAGTATTTAAGGGGGGGGGGCTTTGGTAGGTTATGAGTTATTTTTATCCATACCGGAATCTGTTAGATGCGAATGAACGAATCGTATGTATATAAAAGTGTGTTGTTCGCATTTATATATTGCGTGCTCTCGATGAGTAAGAGTTTTGCCACGAATATTTTCAATGAGACTCCAACTGTGTATGAAGACTTTAAGACCTTACGAGTTGGGGTCATCACAGGCAGCGCTTCCGATAAGCATGTGAGTGATACAGGTAAAAAGCGAGTTTACGAAAAGTATTTGGATAGCTTAGAGAAATATTTACCACCAGGAATACGAGTAGAGTTACTAAAAGCACCATTAAGTGAACTTTTAGACTTAGCAAAAAGAGGTGCAGTTCATGCGGTATTCGACTTATCCAAAAATGAACGGCGAGAAGATACTTTCTCATTCACTAACCCTATCCGTGATGAGATTGTTTTCATATATAGCAAGTTAGACTTTGAAGAAGGTTTTCAAAGAGGCGATGAAGTATATGCGTTGAAAGGCTCAACTTGGGGAGAGGACGCACAGAGCTACTTACATTCAATTGGCCTTCGTAATAAGGTCTACTATGTAGAAAGCATATCGGATCTTTATAGCAAACCAATCTTTGTAGCGGGTAACACAAGTTTATTAAAACTATATCCACATAAGGCACCTATTACGTCTAATAAATCAATACATGTTGGAATTATAAAAGAATACGCTGATATTTTATTAGATCCTTTTAACTCGGCATTATCGGATGTCGGGGATATATATTTAGAACAGGAAATACAAAATAGTAAATTGGTTGAATTGGATTTAATTGTAGATGTCGATGTAAGGCCATTTTTTAGTCACGACGATAATGATGTCTCCGTGTTGTCAAAATATCAATATTTATCGAATCAAATGGGGGTTTTTAACATAGAACCCAGAGAGTGTGACGATGAAGAGTGCGAGCTAGAAAGTAATAAATTATCACGTCTTACAATTTATTCAGAAGATCTATTGCAGGGTTATTATGTAACCGAGAGCATAGGTTTGTTAAAGCAGAATCTGTTTACATTAGACGGCAATGAGAAAACAGGTCGTGTAGGTGTTTTGCAACGAAACGAGCGAATAGCATATCAATACGGTATAGAGACGATATCTTATAAGTGCTCGAATGATTTGATTGAGGGTTTTGAAAGTGGGGAGGTTGATGGATTTATAGCTGGTGATTTAGATGGTCATTTAGCTATGGCTAACCTAGGCTATGAAAAATATAAAAATCAGTTGATTGGTTATGAGTCTGTTGTGTTCGCAATACCTAAAAATATGAAATACTCTAGAGTTATTTATGACTCTATATCAGATTTGATTGGCACAGCTAAAATTACAGGATTTATTGATAGAGAAGATGTGGCTAATACATATATGATTGAAGAGGCGACGCAGGGTAAATTAGTAGAACGAAAAAAAATGTATATGACATATATCATATCGTTAGTATTGATTTTGACTCTTTGTGCGTATCGAATAAAAATTTATTTCTCCGACGGTATCAATGGATTATACAATAAGAGAATGATCAATCTATTTTATAGAAAGAAGAATCATAGTCATATTTTATTTATAAGGGTGAATAACAATTATGATGATGTAAATGACTTATCTAGGCATCGTAATGATAGTTTAGCTCTACTTACAAAGCAACTTGCCCCTTTTAAGTGTATTAACTATAAAGCCTTTAGATACCTAGATGATGCCATTATTATTTTTGTCGACTGTCATGATGATATGTTGATTTATCAGTGTATAGATGAAGTTTCTCGTCAAATTTCAAAGTATCACCTAATTATAGATGTGGGTATAAAAGAAACGACAGGGGACTGCTGCTCTGATATTAAATTATCAAGCTCTGCGATGCTGGTAAACAGTGCTGAAAAAAACAAAAATTATTGCCATTACGAGTACTCTCAAATAGCTAAGAGTTATATGGATAATCGAGCTATAGAAAATTCAATCAATGAGTGTCTAATTAATGAAGAGTTTGATTGTTATCTTCAGCCTAAAATAAGGCTAGATAACAGTGAACTGTATGGTGTCGAAGTATTAGCTAGATTAAGCATTAGAAATCAGACTATTTCACCTGAAATATTTGTTCCAATATTAGAGTCGCAGAGCAAAATTCATATGCTTGATTATATTATGATTAAGAAAACAATTAACTATATCAACGAAAGATCCAGGTTTGATGTGAACTTTTCTGTCAATGTTAGTTCAACAAGTATTGCTAGTGATGACTTTAGAGAGAAAGTACTATCTCTGATTTCAGTTAACAATGATTTAGATAATCTTGAGTTTGAGATAACAGAAACATTGACTAGAGAGTGCTTCGACCTTGTTCAAAAATTTATACGTGAGGTGCGAGAAATATCTAGAATAAAATTCTCACTCGACGACTTTTCTACAGGTAATTCGTCGTTGTTAGTACTAGATAAAATACACTTTGACACGGTTAAAATTGATAGAAGTATTTTGGAAATACTGAGAAAAAACGAAGGTGGATATAATCATATAAAAGAAATTGTAAATTACATAAAAAGCAAAGAAAGTACTGTGTGTTTAGAAGGAATTGAAGACAGAAATGATTTGGCAATTGCACACGAACTAAAAGTAACCTTTGGGCAAGGTTGGCTATTAGGAAAGCCAATGACAGTTAGCGATTTCAACTTAAAATACTGAGAATTTTTGGCTTAATCTATTATGAATCAAGAAAAAAATAAAATATTTCTAGGCATATGTAATGTCATGGTGACTCTGATACCTATTCCAATTATATCTGGGTTACTTTCACTACTTGCTCACGCTACATCATCATATGGCGATAAAACGGTTTCTTCGTTTTTGTACTCATCTTCACATGTAATACAAGAAGTTTATCCTCTTCTATTGTGTGTTTATTTCTCTTTGTTTTTAAGTAACAAATATAAACTGTCGCGAGCAATGGTTATAACACCATCACTTTCGACCATGTTTATTTTAATAAAAGCTGTCTCGCTAACTAAACATGATGATAATTTTTTCGAAGCATTTGTGTCATCTTCTGTTTTTTTATCAATTATTGTGCCTATTTTTGTGGCTAACCTCTTGAAAAGGATAAGTGAGAAACGATTTTTTAAGAGTGAATCTTTACCACTCGTTGTACAACAAACAGTAAACCTTATAGTTTGGACACTATTAGCGATATTCAGTTTTATTTTTTGTTTTGAATTTGTTTACGAATTCCTTTGCCTCGCTTTAGACAGTGCTAAAGTTGTCCTAAACTCAAATGAATGGGTTGCTCCTGAGTATTTACAAATTGCCTTATATCTATTTTTTAAAAATATTACTTGGTTTTTTGGAATTAATGGAGCAAATTTCATTGGGGAATATGAACTATATGCACCGCAAGGATCATTAGTATTGACTAGTTTTCTTGACCAGTATTCTGCTCTGGGCGGTTCGGGGAGTACGTTGAGTCTCGTCATCTGTATGATTTTGTGTTGGAACTATAGGTATAAAGCATTAGGTTCGATATCACTTTTATTTGGCATGTTTAATATTAATGAACTTGTTATTTTCGGTGTTCCGATTATGTTGAATCCATTCATGATGGTACCCTTCATATTAATACCTATAGTTCAAGCTCTAATAGCTTACTATTTTTTAAGTTTAGGAGTAATCGAACCTGTTATTGATAATTATAACTGGATGCTGCCAACGTTTTATAATACGTTCCATTTATATGGGTGGCTATCAAATGAAATGTTGTTGCAAATATTAAACTTTACAATCGGCGTGATTATATACTTTCCATTCTTTAAAAGAATTAGCAATTTAACCTTTTATTCAAGTGTTAATATGACAAGTGACAAGTTTTTCGACTATGAAGATAGTAGGCAGGCTCTAGGTGTCGGAGATGTTGTTGGTCAGGTTAATAAATCGATAAAGGCACAACGAAATATTGAACGATTGCAGTCTACAGGAAAGTTTGAGCTATTCTATCAACCAATTTGTTCTGAAAATAAATTCTCTATAGTTTCAGTTGAAGCATTACTTCGTCATCGTTCACACGAGGGAAAAATCACACCTCCTACTTTTATCACTGATTTTCAATTGACAGGGATGATTGTCGATTTAGACCTTTGGGTTATTGAAAAAGCTTTATTAGACTTCAAAAAAATTGACATCCCCCTTGATAATGAACTTGAGAATATCGCAATAAACGTTTCTCCAATCACCTTTTTGTCCGATAGTTTTATAAAGAACTTCGTAGGTATTGTCTTAAAAAGTGACGTTGCTTTTTCTGAGATAACACTCGAGATTACTGAGGATGTGCTTATTAGTGATGAGTCGGGAACTGTGGCAAAGATCGCTGAGCTAAGAGGGTTAGGAGTGTCGATTGCGTTGGATGATTTCGGCTCCGGTTATTCTTCCTTAGGTTATTTGTCTAAATACAAGTTTGATAAGGTCAAAATAGATAGGGCGCTGACAAATAATATTGATACTGAGATAGGTAGCAAGCTTTTCATGTTAACAACACAGATTGTAAAAACATTAGGTGCGGTCGCTATAGTAGAAGGTGTGGAAACTGAAAGGCAATTAAAATCTGTGAACCGATTAGGGCCATGTCTTGTTCAGGGTTATTATTTTTTTAGGCCGATGTCATTGTCTGCACTTAATAACCTATTAACGTCAAAATCATCGAAAGCAATAGATAAAGTTTGTGTGTGTTATGAATAGAATAGTTTTAGCCTTATTTCTTTTTTTATTTTCAACATTTACACTCGCAAAAGTTGTTAGGGTGGGTTCTCTAGGGCAAGATATTGTCGTATCTCAGACGCTGAGCAAACTTGAAAAAGATATGAATGTCGAGTTTAAAATAGTGACCTTTCAAAGTAATGAAGAAGCAGTTTCAGCTCTAGAGAACAAAGAGATCGACCTCATTTCTAATATTCATGTAATTGATAAGTTAACTGAACGATTTCGTTTTTCTTTACCTTACTCTTTTGATTATTCGTATGTTTATACCAAAATTCCAATAGACAGCGTTAATGTTTCCGAGCTTTGGATCGAACAGGATAGTGTCTATGCAAGCTTACTTAAATTACGGAACTCAAGTAGTCGCATTATCATGAAAACTTATGATCGTACGCTTGGTTTTGTGACGAGTTTCCACTACCCAGATAATGCTGTTGTCTTAGGAAGTATGGAGCACTTAGAAAAACTACTGTCTCAAGGTTATTATGCGGATCGAACGGTCAACTCTTGGTTTGTTCCACCTGTTGCGTTTGCTGGTCTAAAAGAGGGTGAAGGTAGGCTTATTTCTGATATTAATCTCGCTATACAGAACGGCTCTTATTTGTCTCAGTCATCGAATATTATTGAGATGCAAGAAAGGCAAGCTCGTATCTCTGGATTACGCAAATCAGTGATTGCTCACAATATAGTTTCGCCCATTACCATTCGCTATAAAGCTGAAGACTTAGAGACCGATGGTTTAATAGAAGATTCCAGCGCGAGTAAAACTGCAATAAATGAAGCATGTACTTTGCTTGGTTTTCAATGTCAGTTTGATAATGAAGTCGATGAGTCTTGGCTAAGCGTCTATGATAGTTTGTTAAACGAAGAAATTGATATGATATCTGGTATGGCAGTCAATGATAGTCGAAGCCGTCTTTTTAGTTTTAGCGAGATATATTATTACCCTGAGATGTACCTCGTTGGTAAGTTAGATCAGTCGGGTCGAAATATTATTCTATCTGAATTAACTTCCGAACGTATTGGTGTAGTTAGGGGAGATTTCTTCGAACAACTATTCAATAAATTCTTAACCAGCAAAAAACTGTATTTATATGAAAGTCAAGAGGCACTGATACAAGCTTTGGTTGCAGGAGAGATCGATTTTTTGCCAATTGGATCGATTAATTACAACAAGCTTATGTATGAAACAGGCTACAAGCTTCCGATTGATATCGTTAATAGGTTTAAGCTTCCAATAGATTATGGAGTTGCGATAGCTTTTCAAAACAACGAACAAGGTCGAGTTTATGCTAAGCTGTTTTCAGAGGCAATGCAGATAGTAGATTTTCCAGAAGTCATTAGCAAGTTTAGTGACCGAAAGGATTGGCGAGCCTCCATGATAAAAATGAACAAATTTATCGAGTTTGCTATATCGATGATAGTGATTACTGGCCTACTAATGCTTTCTGTAATTGTTGCTTTGTATCATGAAGCAACAACCGATCAGCTTACTAATTTGGGTAATCGTAGAGCCCTTTATCGTAAGTCAAATTCCAAAGTAATAAAAAACTCAGTAATCATATATGCCGATATCGATAAGTTTAAATTTATTAACGATACATATGGTCATGAAGCTGGTGATATGGTTTTAGAGAAGTATTCTCAAATTATATCAACGAAATGGCCAGGGAGAGCATATCGTATCGGAGGGGACGAATTTATACTCACAGCCAAACGACTATCACCAGGTCTGAGCTCTTTAGTCTCTGAACTTAAATCTTTTCGTGTATTTGTTGAAGGTATAGAAATGTGTGTTGATGTTTCTATGGGAAGTTTAGTTATAAAAGAAGATAATACCTGTCTTAGAGAAGCTCTTTCCCAGGTTGATGTAAGGATGTATAAAGATAAAATAGTATAAGTATCAAAGCTGCCATAATTCTTAGTCATCAGAAATAGGTTATCTGCCTTAGATAGCACTAGTCTATGAAAGATATATTGCTTATTCTTTTGACTGTCAGACGGCTAAGTTTGGCAGTTATTAGTTTGTGCCTCGAGGTAGAAGGGACTGTCAAAATTATTCAATCTACCTTTTAGTTTTTCCGTAAATACGTGCCCCCGCTTCAAGTATTAGATACCTGTTCCCGATTGAAAAGTCGTCAAATCAACTAGCTGGTGATTTCCTAGACACCAAGCCTTCGTCCAAAGTTCTTATTCATCTCTGTAATTTTGAGGATTAAGGTACTCATTTAAAACCCTTAGCTTTTCTGACCTATTTGGGGAGTTTTGTGTTAATAAGTTTTGCATAGCTCAAATAGTCGAGGAATATTGTAACGACGCAACTGGTTAACTATTTCGAAGTATAGCGATGCTTACTTATGTACATGCTTGGATTAGGTTCAGTGTTGTTTAACGTATTTCACGCCGACCGGGGCATTGTCTAGCCTAAGTCTGCCAAACTTTTGGGGAAGGGGAGGTATTATTTATTAGGATAAGGCCACCATGCCAATGAGTCAGAGTTCGCTACCTACTGGCATGGTGATTATTATGGTTAAATGTTAGGGTTAAAAACTTGTATTGAGCTTTGTTAGCTGTATTAAACTTGCCTAAACTGGGCCACTAAGTTTTGTTGATCTTCTAGATATTGAGTCAGTTGGTCACTTGACTTGGTACTAGATTCGGCAGCATGCTGATTTTCTACTGATTTGTCATATATCTGTTGTATCGACTGGTTCATTTCGTGACTAACAGACGTCATCTCTTCAATAGCGGTTGCAATTTGAATGCTTCTGTCAGATATGTTGTTCACGTTTAGTAATGCATCATTAAGCTCTCTCTCCGTCTCATCAGAAGCCTCGATACATGAGCTGGATGCATCAATAGCGTCATCTATTAACATGGCGGCTTTACGGGTTTGACTTTGAATTTCAGATGTCAGAGTGGTGATTTTTAAGGTTGCATTTTGGCTTTGCTGTGAAAGAGTTCTCACTTCGTCTGCTACCACCGCAAACCCTTTACCATGTTCTCCTGCGCGAGCAGCTTCAATTGCAGCATTTAGAGCTAACAGTTTTGTTTGTTCTGAAACTTTACATATCAAGTCCACGACTTCGTCTATGCTGTCGAGCTTTTCGACTAGCTTGATTATAGAACTCGATGTTTGAGTCAACTCATCAGAGACGCGTGATATGTGTTGTGCTGTTTCGTTGACTGCTTTTTTACACTTGTCTACTGACTCTATAGAAGTTTCCGCGTTCCTCGATGTGCTAGACGCGTTCTCAGCAATTTCTGAAATCGCACTGCCCATTTCAGTGATCGCGGTTGCGGTTTGTGATAATTGATCGTTTTGCTCACTAATATTAGTCAATGTAATATTTGCAGCAGTCATATTATCTTTCGCAGTATTGAGTGTATCTGTATTGGAGGCTTGGATTCTTCCTACTACGGCGTTTAACTCTGATTTACGCATTTTCAGTGCAAGTTCAATTTGGCTAACGTCATCTAGACAACCGGTATATATTAGCTGTGCTAGAGGGTTGTCATAGATCTTCTGTGCGCTTTTTGTTAACTTATCTAGTCTTCTTGTTAAAGCAAAAGTTGACGTCATAGAGAGCGTAAATAGTCCAAAAGCTAAACTATAATTCACCGGTGTTGCGTAGGCCAAAGCTAAGAATATTGGAGCATTTGATAGCGTTATTTTTTGCCAAAGCTTTAGTTTTGGTAGTGATAATCTTTTTATCTTTTCTCCATTATTTAGGCGTTTGTATATATTGTTAGCTCTGCAAATATTCTCCTGATCTGCAATTAGCCGAACAGATTGGTACTCCACAGTTTTTCCATTCAATTTTATTGGGGTTGCATATGCATCCACCCAATAATAATCGCCGTTTTTAGTTCTATTCTTTACGAGCCCCATCCAAGATTTTCCGGATTGCAAATGTGACCACATATCCTTAAATGCAGCTTTTGGCATATCCTTATGACGAACTAAGTTATGTGGTTGCCCTTTTAGTTCTTCATAACTAAAACCCGCAACGGTACAGAAATTGTCGCTGGCGTAAGTAATATAGCTATGTAAATCTGTTGTTGATAGCAAGTTAAAACTAGCAGGAAAAGTTATTTCTTTACTCAATTGACATGACCCCCGTCAAATTATTATTCACATCAAATTACATCGCTTGTATTCGTATCGATAGTAATCGAGTTAAAGACTAATCAAGTAACGACGCAGCATAATCCAAAGGCTGTCTTACATTGGCTTAAAGAAGCCTAAGCTACTTTAAGGTATACTTTAAGTTGTTTAGTAGGCATAAAAAGAGGCTGTCAAATGTTAGACATATTAATTATTGAAGACGATAACGAGTTGAGAGAAATGCTCAGTTACTTACTGTCAATTGTTGAGGGGTTTAACGTTGATTCTTTAGCGACGGGAGAAGGAGCGATAGAGCACATTGAATCGAAAAAGCCTAGGTTAATTTTGTTAGATATACAACTTCCCGGGCAATCTGGTTTGGAAATCCTAAGCGAAGTAAAACGAAAAAATATACCGTCTGCGATTATCATGATGACAGCCAATGATAGTGAATTATGCGAAACGAATTCTCTCGTTTTAGGGGCGCACGATTACGTTTCGAAGCCTATTCGCAGTAATGTGTTGGTAGAGCGTATCAAGCGTCAACTAAGTGCGGTTGACAAAAAAGTAACTATCTCTTGTGATTCAAACAACTTCTACTTGCGCGAGCAAGATTCAGCTCTTATTTATAACGACATTGTTGTTAGCTTGATCCCTTCAGAGTACGAACTAGTTGAGGTTTTAATCGATGCCAATATGCCTATGATGGTTAGTGATATTTTCGAGAAGATTCATGGATTTAGTTACCATGTCGAAGACCGCTCCATTTATATGCGTATTTCTTCATTACGTAAAAAGTTACTTCGTTACTTACCCGAGATCCAGCTAATTAAAAATCGAAGAGCTAAAGGGTTTTATTTAGCACATCCAGTGAGCAAGTTATGAATGCTTTTTTGTCTCAAATCGTTGCATCTGTTGTTATAGGTTATTTAATTAGTTCGGTATTGTCTTTTAGCCTTATTCTGCCTTTGAAAAAAGATGCAGAACGTGAGCTCAACCTTAAACGCGTTGAAATGGTTATTGAAGGTTTTATTGAACATGATCAGAGCCGGCAAATTGGTGCAGATAATGTTTGGCGATTTCAGTGTGATGTCGTTTCTGATACTGACAAAATCCAATCGAAAGGCGACATTCATACAATTGTAAAACGTTACGATACTGACCGTTTTATTCTCGGTGCATTTAACAGTAAAGCATATCAGGATGACGCACATGTTAAGCGACTTAGGTGGTTAGGTTTACTTGATGGTCTGTTACAGGTTACATGCACATTATTAGTTCTCTTGATATCACTGAGGACCTGGTCGAATGGCTTGAAAGAAATGCAGCGATTATCAACCGAGTATATGAAAGGAAACTTTGCGAGTCGCGCTTGTAGAACAGGTCCTGAACCTATTCGTAACTTAATCGATAACCAGCATATCATGGCAGAATCGCTGAGTAACTTGATAAACAAACAAAAAGTTATTTATGCATCTTTGCCACACGACATTCGTACCCCGCTAGCTTCAATTCAACTGACTAGTGATATGCTCCTTTATGAACAAGGTGATAATCAGTATCTGACAAAGAAATTGGCCACTCAAGTTGATAGTTTGAACACCTTATGTGAGAGCAGTTTGTATTTGTTTAAATTGATGAACGGAGATATCCAAGCGGTAAAAAGACAAGTTAACCTGCAAACTATTCTATCATCGTTCAACAATGTTCTTGGTTCACATCAAACGTTGACAACATATGGATGTGATACGTTGGTACAGACAGATAGCGCTATCGTAAGAATTGTATTTCTCAACATTATCTCGAATGCGTTGAAGCATGCAAAAACAGAAATCACGGTCTCTTTAGCTCGTTATCCCAAACATGACGTACTACGTTTTTGCGATGATGGTTGTGGCATAGAAGAGAAAATCATCAGCGCGTTCAATGCGGGGACGCTAGGGGAAATTAAATCACAGCAAGGATATGGTATTGGATTAATACTCATATCTGAGTTGACGAAGGTTTTAGATGGGATTGTTTTGCTTTCAAACAGTAACGTTGGAGGAAAAGTCACACTCGTGATTCGTAGAGGGTAGTCTTGCTGCTAGGAGGAAGTGTACTTCCTCCTAAGAACCCTATACGTTATGCGTCTTTTAGACGGTTAAGTGTATCGATAAACTGATCAATAGAACGATGGTTCGATAAATTTACGCTGAATTTGCCATTGACGACAAATGCAGGAATTGCCGAGATTCGGGCGGTCTCTGTTAGATTTATAGAGTCGTGGATCATTGATTCGACTTCAACGAGCTGATCTTCTGACAACTGCTGTGTATTGAGCAATTTAAAATCCGAAAATAATAAATCAGCATCCGAAAGTTTCAATTCACCAGTTGATTGTACGATTGCAAATAGTTCGTAAAGCAAAGCATGCGGAACCGGGTCGACTTGCACTTTAGCTGTATAGTAGAGCCTTGCCGAAGTTTCAGTCAGATCATCAAAAACTGCATGAATACGGTTGATTTCTAGCTCTTTTAGTCGACTATTCTTTTCGAATAATGTCGACATGTTCCAACACGGGTTACAGGTCAATGAGAAGTATTTGTCTATCGATTTATCAGAAGAATAAGCTTCAGCTAAAGGTGTATAAAGTTCTTTTTCGAAAAAAGCTGCATTGGCACTGTTACAGGCAAGCATTATTGTAAATGAAGTGAATAGTCTTCTAAGCATCTCGTTACCATTGTTGATTAATTACTCTATACAATCCTATATTGCGGCACTTTTTAGTTCTTTAAGTAAATGTAAGAGGCTAAGCGTATACACAGATGGTGTTGGTTTGCACAAAAAGGAAGTGGGGACTTCTATTTGTAAAAAATTGAAACAAAAATAAAACACCGTTCAATTGAGGTTAAGTTACACTTCTCATATTCTAATCAAAAGACAGAGCATCAGCATGCGCCCCCTTATTGTTACCACCATTTGCTTAAGTTTTATTAGTGTTCCTTGTATAGCCTCTAAAGGATCAAATTATCTCTATACGGGATATCAGAATACGAGGGTGAGCGACGATGGTTTTCAAGATTATTTTGATGGTGCTTACAATAACTCAGGGAGTAAGCAGCTTTACGGTGGCTATGTCGGCGGGAACTATGCCTTAAACGATACTTTCTTCGTCGGCTTCGACTCGTCAGCAACCACACGCTCTTCAACGACACTGTCTGATTTGTCTATTCAGTTGGGCTGGTATCAGCCCATTACTTCACAGGTTGAGCTTTATGCCTCTGGTGGTGTGAATTGGGTTAGGCCGGAAAGGCGCTCTTCGTGCCGTAATGACACCATTTGGGATCCGTGTGATCGAGAGACCATTAAAAATTACGATGAGGGTTTTATTGGTGAGGCGGGGGCGGTCGTTTCACTCAATGATCGTTGGTCACTGCAACCTTTTTATCGCTATTCAGATACCCATCAACATGGTCTAAATAATTTCGGGATTGTGAATTCAGTTGATATTCTTTCTTGGCTCGCTGTCGATGCTGGATATGACCATACTTATAGCAAAAACCTAAAGCAGAATACGATTCGAGTGGGGGCGCGGTTTACGTTTTAGCGGCTAAAGGCGCAAAGATACAAAAAAGCCCTGCATTTTCATGCGGGGCTTTCTGTATGCATCAACCCATTTGAGGGCGAGACAGTGTATTCAAGATTAAGCTAGAAGCTCTTTCGCTGTGTTTACTACGTTTTCAGTAGTGAAACCGAACATCTTGAATAGCTCACCTGCTGGTGCAGATTCGCCGAACGTTGTCATACCGATGATCTTGCCACCGAAACCAACGTATTTGTACCAGAAGTCAGCGATGCCAGCTTCTACAGCGATACGAGCAGTTACGTCAGATGGAAGTACAGACTCACGGTACTGCGCGTCTTGCTTGTCAAATGCGTCAGTTGCAGGCATAGATACTACGCGTACTTTCTTACCTTCAGCCGTTAGTTCAGCAGCAGCGTTAACCGCTAGTTCAACTTCAGAACCTGTTGCGATAAGGATAAGCTCAGGTTTGCCTTCACAATCTTTCAGGATGTAACCACCCTTAGCGATATTAGCTACTTGCTCAGCGTCACGATCTTGCTGTGCAAGGTTTTGACGAGAGAAGATAAGTGCAGAAGGACCATCTTTACGCTCGATTGCTAGTTTCCAAGCAACAGCAGACTCAACTTGGTCACATGGACGCCATGTGCTCATGTTTGGCGTTAGACGTAGAGAAGCGATCTGCTCAACTGGTTGGTGAGTTGGACCATCTTCGCCTAGGCCGATAGAATCGTGTGTGTAAACTTGGATGTTCTGAGTTTTCATCAGAGCAGCCATACGCATAGCGTTACGAGCGTATTCCATGAACATTAGGAAGGTTGCGCCGTATGGTACGAAACCACCGTGCAGAGCGATACCGTTCATGATCGCCGTCATACCGAATTCACGTACACCGTAGTGGATGTAGTTACCAGAGAAGTCGTTTGCTTCAAGAGACTTAGAACCAGACCACATAGTCAGGTTAGAAGGCGCAAGGTCAGCAGAGCCACCCATGAATTCTGGTAGCATAGCACCGAATGCTTCTAAAGCATTTTGAGACGCTTTACGTGAAGCGATGTTTGCTGGGTTAGCTTGTAGGTCAGCAATGATTGCGTTTGCTTTCTCTTCCCATTCAGCAGGAAGATCACCGTTTACGCGGCGTTTGAATTCAGCTGCCAGCTCAGGGTATGCTGCTTCATAAGCTGCAAGTTTCTCGTTCCACGCTGCTTCCTTAGCTGCGCCTGCTTCTTTCGCATCCCACTCTGAGTAAACTTCCGACGGAATTTCAAAAGGACCGTGCTCCCAACCTAATTCTTTACGTGTTGCTGCAATTTCTTCAGCGCCTAATGGTGCACCGTGACAGTCGTGCGTACCTGCTTTGTTTGGAGAACCAAAGCCAATCACTGTTTTAGTACAGATTAGAGTAGGGCGAGGGTCTGCTTTAGCTGCTTCAATCGCTGCGTTGATAGCGTCAGAGTCGTGGCCATCTACTGATGGGATTACGTGCCAGCCGTAAGCTTCGAAACGCTTAGGTGTATCGTCAGAGAACCAACCTTCCACTTCACCATCGATAGAGATACCGTTGTCATCCCAGAAAGCAACTAGCTTACCAAGACCTAGCGTACCCGCTAGAGAACATGCTTCGTGAGAGATACCTTCCATCAGACAGCCATCACCCATGAATGCATAAGTGTAGTGGTCTACGATGTCGTGGCCTTCTTTGTTGAACTGTGCCGCTAGCGCT